>CAZBOF010000028.1:0-33271 GCA_964493285.1 uncultured Rhizobacter sp.
GCTTGGTACCAGGGATAGCGGCTCAGCACTTCAAAGCCGCCGCCCAGCGCCTTGGTCAGGCTGACCAGTGTGTCTCTCAGGTGGCCAGCGCAAGCGCCTTCGATGTCGCTGTCAAATCCGCCGGCTGGGCCGAGCAGGGTGATGATGAAGATCGGCCGGCCATAGCGGTCAAAGATGGGCCCGGACAACGCATCAATGCCGGCGCGGCGCTCACCTTGCGAGCGCGAGATACCGATCTTGCGGATCTGCGCGAGTTGCTCCTGATAACGCACCTTGAGTGCCTCGCGCTCAGGCTCGCTCGTCGGGGTGGCGGCCAGTTCCGCTTCCACGGCCGACTTGGTGATGCTGGCGGGCAGGAAGGCCGCCCACGTGCGGCCGGTCGATGATGTGAGCATCGGCATGATGGTGCCTTCCATCACCCGCATGGCGACTCCGGAGAGCGGTTGGCCAGCGCGCCAGCGCGCGACCACCGGCCCCGAATTGCTCCAGATCGACAAGTGGCCATCGGCCTGGGTCAGGTCCAGCAAGCGGCTCAGTCCGAGCGACGCGGTCTCCAGGCCGTCGATTCGGGCCATGGCCGCCAGTCCCAGCTCGACAGCGAATGGGCCCAGTTCGTAGCGCCCATCGGTTCCTTGGGTGACCAGGCCGCCGTTTCCGAAACTGACCAGGTAGCGATAGGCGTTGCTGCTGTCCACTTGAGACGCCTCAGCAATCTCGCGCAGTTGCATCGGCCCGTGGTTGCGCACCATGGCTTGCAGGATGCTCAACGCCACGGTCGCGGACTGGATGCCCCTGGGTCCGCTTTGTTCGGCCTTGGTCTTGGCTTGTCTGGGCAATGTGTGCTCCGGTGGTCCCAAAAAAGACCATTCTAGGGGCCACGACTCAGTCACTGTGATTGCACAACCGGCCAGCTACGGGATAACTATTATTGTCCATAGAACATTGTATTGAATACAATGCAATGTCATTGGCGATCGCCGTGGAGGCATGTTGAACATTCGAAACCAAAGAGACTTCGTTGCGGGCCTGTTGTTCGTGCTGATTGGTGGGGCGTTCTCGGTGGGTGCGCTGTCGTATGAAGTCGGCGTCGGGGCGCAGATGGGCCCTGGCTACTTTCCACTGCTCGTAGGTGCTGCACTCACGGTTGTGGGCGCCCTGATTGCCGCCATGGCGTGCGTCCGCAGACCGCTCGATGCCGGTCTGATCGGGAAAATCGCCTGGAAGCCTTTGGCCTGGATTCTGTCCGCCAATTTCTCCTTCGGCATTTTGCTTGGGGGTGTTTCCTGGCTGGGGGTGCCGCCTCTGGGGCTTGTTGTTGCGACCTATTCACTCGTGATACTGGCCAGCCTGGCGACCGATGAATTCAAGCTCCGTCCGACTTTGATTCTTGCGACGGTACTGGCCGTTGGTGGCTACCTGATATTCGTCAAGAGTCTCGATCTGCAAATTCAAGCCTGGCCGACGCTGTAAGCCATCATGGAACTCCTGCAAAATCTGGCACTGGGTTTCAGCGTTGCGCTGACCTTTGAAAACATTGCATATGCCTTTATAGGTTGTTTTCTCGGCACGTTGATCGGCATCCTGCCGGGTATTGGCCCGGTGGCAACGATCGCGATGCTATTGCCTGCAACTTTCGTGCTCCCGCCGGTCACGGCATTGATCATGCTGGCGGGTATTTACTATGGAGCGCAGTATGGTGGCTCGACCACGGCGATTCTGGTGAATTTGCCGGGAGAGGCCTCGTCGGTTGTGACTGCGATCGACGGCTACAAAATGGCGCAGAAAGGCATCGGCGGCAAGGCTTTGGCTGCCGCCGGGCTCGGCTCGTTCTTCGCCGGCTGCGTCGGGACCCTGATCGTTGCGGCATTTGCGCCTCCATTGGCCAAGATGGCTTTCAAGTTCGGGCCGACGGAATACTTCTCGCTGATGGTGCTGGGTCTGGTCGGCTCGGTGATCCTGGCATCGGGCCCGCTGCTCAAGGCGATAGCCATGATCCTGTTTGGCTTGCTTTTGGGGATAGTCGGCACTGACATCAATTCGGGCACCGTCCGCTATGGAATGAGCATTCCAGAGCTGTCCGACGGCATTGGCTTTATCGTGATCGCAATGGGCGTGTTCGGTTACGGCGAAATCGTCAAGAACCTCTCCATTCCGAGCGAGAGTCGGCAGATCTTCAAAACGGACGCTCGCGGACTCATGCCGACGGCGGACGATATGCGCAAGATGGCGCCAGCCGTGCTGCGCGGTACCGCCCTGGGATCGGTGTTCGGCATTCTTCCTGGCAGCGGCGCCCTCCTGGCGGCTTTTTCTGCCTATACGCTGGAGCGGAAAATCAAACTGCGCCCAGGCGAAGAACCGCTTGGGACAGGCAATATTCGAGGCGTGGCGAGCCCGGAATCTGCCAACAATGCGGCTGCGCAAACATCATTCATTCCACTATTGACCTTGGGCATTCCGCCCGGCGCCGTGATGGCGTTGATGATGGGCGCGATGACGATTCACAATATCCAGCCCGGCCCGCAGGTCATGACCAGCAATCCCGAGTTATTCTGGGGATTGATTGCCTCCATGTGGGTTGGAAATCTGATGCTGATTGTTCTCAATCTGCCGATGATCGGGATCTGGGTGAAGCTGCTGAGCATCCCTTACCGATGGCTATTTCCATCAATTGTTCTGTTCTGCGCCATCGGCGTATATACAACCAATGGGATGACCTGGGACATCTGGTTGGTGGGGGTTTTTTGTGTGGTGGGGTATGCCTTCATCAAGCTTCAACTTGAGCCAGCCCCCTTGTTGCTGGGCGTGATCCTGGGGCCGATGCTGGAGGAGAACCTGCGTCGATCGCTGCTGCTGTCTTACGGAGACTGGTCGGTGTTCATGACTCGGCCCCTCTCGGCCGGCCTGCTCTTGGTCGCGACCGTCTTGTTGATCATCATCTTGCTGCCGACGATCAAGCAAAAACGCGAAGTGGTGTTCGACGAGGACTGAGGTGCGCGTGCCGGTGTTGGGTCAATCCATGCCATTGTTGTACATAAAACAATAGATTGTCTGTGATACAATGATGCGACTCCAAAAGTTCACCTGAACGATCTTCTGCTCTTTCCATTCGAGGCCGCCTGTCGAGGCGGAAACCAAGTGAAGCTGCTCCATTTCAATGATTACCGGCTGGGTGTTATGCGGGGGGACGCGCTGGTCGATGTGACCGACGTCGTCGCGCCGCTGGCAAGTCCTCACCCTGGCGACACGATGAACGCGCTGATCGCTTGCTTTGATGAGTTTCGCGCGGCGCTTGAGGCCGCCGTGCTTCAGCGCGAAGCGATGCCGCTCGCGGCTGTGCGCATCGGGCCGCCCCTTCTGCGTCCAACGAACTTCGATTGCATGGCCGCCAACTACATGGAGAACGGCACGCTCAAGGTGCGCCCGGTCATCAATGCATTTCACAAGAGCGCCGGCGCGATCGTGGGCCCGGGCGGTGAGATGGTGCTCCCAGACGTGCCCGCCGTGGCATTCGAGGGCGAAGCCGAGTTGGCGGTGGTGATCGGACGCACGGCGCGCAACGTGACGGAATCCGACGCGATGAGCCATGTCTTTGGCTACATGAACTTCATCGACGGCTCTGCGCGGGGCTTGCCGCCGCGGGAGAACCGCTTCTTTCAGATGAAGTCGCGCGATACGTTTGCCCCGATCGGGCCGTTCCTCGTGACTGCCGATGAAGTGGGCGACCCGCACGCGTTGCGCGTGAAGCTTTCAGTCAACGGTGTGCTGAAGCAGGACTACAACACCTCGGACATGGCGTACAGCATCCCGGAATGCATCGCCTGGCTGAGCCGGATCCACACCCTGCACGCCGGAGACATCATCGGCCTGGGAACCAACCATCGCGGGCTCTCGAGCTTCCAGGATGGTGACAGCGTGGATCTGGAGATCGATGGGCTCGGCTGCCTGAGCATCACCTGCCGCGATGCGCTGCGTCGCACCTGGCCCCGCGAAACCCGGCTTCAGCGCTTCGAGGCCCGTGCCGAGGAGGGGCCGTCGAAACAACTGTCCGGCAAGTACGCGGCTCAGAGCTGAGAAATGGAAAGAGCATCCATGGAATCGATCAGGTTGCCCCGCATGCGGGAATTGGTGGGCAAGGCCATGCCGCCGAGCGAATGGTTCACCGTGACCCAGGACATCATCAACGCATTCGCGGACGTGACGCAGGATCACAACTGGATCCACGTCGATGTCGAGCGTGCGAGCAAGGAACTGCCCGGCGGCAGCACCATTGCCCACGGGTACCTGATCCTGTCTCTGCTTCCGCATTTGCGCGCGCAGGCGTACAAGGAGATCGTCGGGAAGCGCTCGCGCGGCCTGAACTACGGGACCGACAAGCTGCGCTTCATCGCCCCGGTGCCGGCCGGCTCGCGCGTGCGCCTGACGGTGGCGGTCAAGGCTGTGGAGCCGGTCTCTGGTGGCGTGCGTCTGGTGATGGAGAACACGGTTGAAGTCGAAGGCGGCAGCCGCCCCGCCCTGGTCTCGGAATCCATCGACATCACCTACGACTGAACGCAAGGCGGCAGCGTGCGCGCTGCCTTCACTCGCAACGAAGAAGAGAGGTCCATCATGGCGCTTGTCGAATACCGCTTGGAAGAACGCATCGCGTACATCACGCTGAACCGCCCGGAGAAGCTCAATGCCATCAACGATGACTTGAACATCGAGCTGGTTGAGGCCCTGTACCGGCTCAATGACGATGACGAGGCCATCGTCGGCATCTTGAGCGGCAATGGCAAGGCGTTCTGCAGCGGCGCAGATGTCCAGCAGCGCCAGTTGCGCTCGCGCGAGGAGCTGGCGAAGAAGGGCGGGGTGGCGCACCGCAATGGCAATGTGCGTGCGCCTTTGTTCAACAACGCGCAGGCGCCGAAGCCCCTGATTGCCGCCATGCATGGCTACGCGTTCGGTGTTGCGCTGCGCTACGCGATGTACTGCGACCTGTCCGTGGCCAGCAAAGGCACCAAGTTCCAGGTGACGGAGGTCTCGCGCGGCATTGACGCGACGTCGGCCTGGTCGTTGATCGCGGGCCGCTCATCGACATCGTTTGCCGATGACGTGTGCCTGACCGGGCGGGTTTGGGCGGCCGAAGAAGCTCACGCCCGAGGCTTGATCACGCGTCTCGCTGAACCGGGCCAGCACATGGAGGCTGCGCGTGAGCTGGCGCTGCAGGTGGCATCGAACCCGCCGCTGGCCGTGCGCGCGGTGGTGGACACGCGCCGCGCATTGATTCACGAGCAGGAAGTTCGCGTCCATGCCATGCGTCCGCGCGGGCTGCACCTGACCGAAGACTTCCGCGAAAGCGCGCTGGCCTTCGTCGAGAAGCGCAAGCCGGTGTTCAAGGGACGCTGATGCGGGGCGGCGTCGCAGTGGGTGTGAACGTTTGACGAGGAGAAGCAAGGTGTCGGGCAGAGGAATATTCCAAGGGGTCAAAGTGCTCTCGATCGCGCGCCAGATCGCGGCGCCGTTCGCGACCTATCAGCTGGCGTTGCACGGCGCGGAGGTGCTGAGTATCGAAAACCCCAAGGAGCCTGACAGCATGCGCTATGTCGGCGACGTGGGAACGGCGTTGAACAAGCAAGGCATGGCTTCGAGCTTTCTGGCGCAAGGCTCCAACAAGAAGTCGATCACGCTCAACATCGCCGAGCCGCAGGGCAAGGCGATCTTTCTGGCCTTGGCGGCAGAGTCCGACATCCTCGTTGAGAACCTGATCGCGGGCACGATGGCCCGGTACGGTCTGGGCTATGAAGATCTTCGCGCCATCAACCCGCGCCTGGTGTACTGCTCGGTGACAGGATACGGACAGACCGGGCCGGCGAGCAAACGGGCAGCGATTGATCCGTCCATCCAGGCGGCCAGCGGCCTGATGAGCATCAACGGAACCCAGCAATCCGGGCCTCTGCGCACGGGCTACACCATGGTCGACTACGCGACGGGATACGCGGCGGCGCTGGGGATCGTGTCCGCGCTCTACCACGCGAAGATGACCGGCGAAGGACAGCACGTCGACGTCGCCATGCTGGATACCGCGATCACCATGGCGTCGGCCGACATGTGCGAGACCGCATCCGGCGGCAACATGAAGAAGCTGCGCGGCAACGGCGACGGACGCTATGTGTCCAATGCGTTCCGTTGCCGCGAAGGTGTTCTGGTGGTTGCGGCCACCACCGACTCGCGTCGGCTCAAGCTGTGGACGGCGATCGAACGTCTGGACATCCTCGAAGACCCGCGTTTTGCGACGCCGGAGCTGGCACGCGCCAATTACCCCGCGATGCACGAAGAGATCGAACGGGCGCTTGCCAGCCGGACGGCCCTGGAATGGGAGGGCATCCTTTCGGACGCCGGCGTGGCATCGATGGCCGTGCGCAGCCTGAAAGAGGGCTTGGAGCTGCCTCAGCTGGTGCATCGCGGGCTCATGCACAAATTCGACCACGACGAGTCCCTGGGGCGCAGCGTGGTGGTTCCCAAAGCGCCGTACAAACTGTCCGGCACCCCCGCGGAAGTGCGAAGCCTGCCGCCGCGGTATGGGCAGCACACCGATGAGGTCCTGCGGCGCTTGGGGCACGACGACGCGGCGATTGCGCAGATGCGCGAGCGCGGCGTGATCTGAGGCACGGCAGAACATGTCGACTCCAACAACCATTCCGCTCGGGCCCGAGGCGCAGTTCCAGCGCTTCCTGGGCGAGGGCGTGATCAAGATCCAATGTTGCGAGAGTTGCAACCGGTTCGTCTTCTACCCACGTTGGCTGTGCCCGGCGTGCGGATCGTCGCGGCTGAACTGGCGAGACGTGAGCGGGGAGGGCGAGGTCTACAGCACCACGACCATGCGTCGCCGGCCGCAAGACGGCGGCGACTACAACGTCGCCATCGTGACGTTGAAAGAAGGCGTGCGCCTGATGACCCGTGTGGACGCCGACCCAGATGAAGTCGTTCGCATTGGCATGCCGGTGATGGCGAAGATCGTGGATGGACCGGCACAAGAGCTTCTGCTGGCATTCACCCCGCGAGGAGGCCGGCATGCGTCCCAATGACAGCCTGAGGGGTAAGGTGGCCATCGTCGGCACCGGCCTGTCGCCCAGCGGCGAGGTGCCCGGCTTCACCCGCTACGAGCTGATGGCGCAAGCGGTGGAGCGCGCGATGGCCGATGCCGGCGTCACCAAAGGCGAGATCGACGGCGTCTTCGCGGTGGTGGATCGCGCGCAGCTTCCGGTGACGGCCGTGTGCGAGTACCTCGGCATCCGTCCCAAGGTCATGGAAGGCTCCATGATCGGCGGGTCTTCATTCGTGCATTTCCTGCAATGGGCGGCGCTTTCTCTGCAGGCGGGCCTGTGCGATGTGGCGTTGATCGCGTACGGCAGCAATGCCCGTTCCGGAGGCGTCATGCCGGGAACGTCGGCGCCGATTCCGTACGAGACGGCATACGGCGCGCGCTTGCCCACCGCCTACGCGCTCGCAGCCCAGCGCCACATGCACGAGTACGGGACGACGCCTGAACAGTTGGCTGAGGTCGCAGTGGCCGCGCGCAGCTGGGCCGCCCACAATCCCGCCGCGATGATGCGCGGGCCCTTGACCATCGACGACGTGCTCTCGGCGCGCCGGGTCAGCGACCCGCTGGGCGTGCGCGATTGCTGCCTCATCACCGACGGGGGCGGCGCGGTCATCCTGACCCGGGCCGACCGCGTGAGCCGCCACCCGAAGCCGCCCGCGTATCTGCTGGGTGTGGCCGCGGAAACCTCGCATCAGCACATTGCGCAGATGGAGGACCTGACCGTGACCGCCGCGGTCCGGTCTGGGGCGCGTGCGCTCGAGATGGCTGGCGCGAGCTTGTCCGAGATCGACTTCGTGCAGCTGTACGACGCCTTCACCATCAACACCATCCTGTTCCTCGAAGACCTGGGCTTTTGCAAGAAAGGTGAAGGTGGGGCGTTTGTCTCCGGTGGGCGCATCGGCTTTGGCGGCAGCCTGCCGGTGAACACCAATGGTGGCGGCTTGTCGTGTGTGCATCCGGGCATGTACGGCGTCTTCACATTGATCGAGGCCGTGGCGCAACTGCGGGGCGAATGCGCGGAGCGTCAGGTGCCGGGTGCTCGGCTCGGGTTGGCGCACGGCAATGGCGGCAGCTTGTCCACGCAAGTGACGGCGGTGCTGGGCACGGCACAGACCCTTTGATTTCTTCCCATTCCGCGCCGATCTGACGGGTGCGGTGACACACAGTGGTGCGCGGCCGCGGGCAGGGTGCGCGCGCTTCTCCGACGATAAGGAGTCAGACATGCCCTTGATGGTGGAACAGCGTGGCGCGATCGGAATCCTCACCCTGAGCAATCCTGGCAAGCGCAATGCGTGGGAAAGCGACTACGGTGCCCGCTTGCGCGAAGAATTGGCGCGGTTTGAAGAGGACCCGGCGATCCGTTGCGTGATCTTGACCGGCGACGAAGCGGGCAACGCATTCTCGGCCGGGGCCGACGTGAAAGACGGCCAGGTTCACAGCCAGGAGAGCATGGGCGCGTTTCTCGGGGCACTCAAGTCGGCGCGCAGCGGATCGACTTTCGCGACCTTGACGAATTTCGCCAAGCCGCTGATCGGTGTCGTGAACGGCTACGCGATCGGGGTGGGTGCATTGGCCAGTTTCTGCTGCGACTTGATCATTGCCTCCGACAAGGCCGAGTGGCGTCTGCCGCAGGCTGCCATGGGCATCATTCCCGCCGAAGCGGGGATCACGCGGGCTGCGCAGTTCATCGGCAAGGGGCACGCGATGCGTCTCGCACTCGGCTTCGCGTTGAAGGCCCAGGAGGCGCACGCGCTGGGCCTTGCCCAGTGGCTGGTGCCGCATGAAGAGATCGCGTTGCGATCGATGGAGATCGCCGAGCGTGTGGCAGCGTTGGCGCCGCTGTCCGTGCTGATGATGAAGGAGTCGTTCTCATCCGGCACCCAGATGCCCATCGCGCAAGCCTCTTTGCTCGACCGTTACCGGTTTGCCGCCCTGTGCATGACCGACGACAAACAGGAAGGCCACCGTGTCGCCCGAACCAAAGGCAAGCCAGAGTTCAAAGGGCGCTGACTGCGCCGCAGCTTCGATCTTTCAGAGAAGGAACAACAGATGGAATCAGTGAACAGCCGCTGCATGCAGGGCAAGGTCGTCGTCGTCACGGGCGCCGGCGGCGGCATTGGGCGCGACATCGCCTTGCTGATGGCGAGATGCGGCGCCTCGGTGGTGGTGAACGATATCGGCGTCAGCCTGCAAGGCGATGCTTCCAACGCCGGGGCCGCACTTGCCGTGGTGAAGGAGATTGAAGCCGACGGTGGCCGCGCGGCGGCGAACACCGACAGCGTCTCGGAGGCCGGCAGCGGTGACCGCATCGTTGCTGATGCGATCAAGGCATTCGGACGGCTCGATGCGGTGGTCAACAACGCGGGCATCATCCGCGACCGCTTCTTCCACAAGATGAGCGACGAAGAGTGGGATGCCGTCATCAAGGTCCACCTCTATGGGTCATGGAACCTGAGCCGGGCGGCCGGTGCGGTGTTCAAGGAGCAAGGCAGCGGCAGCTTCGTGCACATGACCTCCACGTCGGGACTGATCGGCAATCGCGGGCAGGCCAACTACGCCGCGGCCAAGATGGGCATCGTCGGTTTGTCGCGTTCGATCGCGCTCGACATGGCGCGTTTTCAGGTGCGCTCGAACTGCATCGCGCCTTCCGCATGGACTCGCATGATCGAGTCGGTGCCGCTCGAAACACCGGAGCAGCGTGCGCGCGCGGAACGCAAGATGCAGTTGATGACGACGCAGAAGGTGGCGCCCCTGGCGGTGCACCTGGCCAGCGATGCGTCGAGCGGAATCAGCGGCCAGATCTTCGGCGTGCGTGGCAACGAACTCTTTGTGTTCGATCAGCCTCGCCCGGTGCGTTACACGCACAGCGCGAGCGGCTGGACTCCCGAGTCAATCGCGGAAGTGGCCATGCCGGCCTTGAAGTCGGGATTGGTGCCATTGGAAGACCAGCGCCAAGTCTTCCATTGGGAGCCGGTCTGAGCCGCACCTTGCATCGCCAATCGAAAATCTTGACAGGAGATACAGATGAAATCATGGGTTCAAACATTGCGCGTGCTGGTTTCCGCCAGCCTGGCGTTGGCCGTGGGTGGTGTATCGGCGCAATCGGACTATCCGAGCAAGCCGATCCGCGTGGTGGTGCCGTTTCCAGCGGGAGGCTCGGTGGATCCTCCGGTGCGACTGGTGGCCGAACAGATGGCGAAGTTGAGCGGCGCCACCTTTGTGATCGAGAACCGCGCCGGCGCTGGCGGGCTGCTGGCCATCAAGGGCGTGATCGGATCGCCTGCCGATGGCTACACGCTGCTGGTCAGCGGCGCGACGCTGGCGATCGGCGCCGCGCTTTACAACCCCAAGCAATTTGATCCGGCGACGCAGCTCACCCACATCGCGCGAGTTGCTGTCGCGCCGTCGGCGATCGTTGTGCCGGGCAGCTCGCCCTACAAATCGTTGCGGGACCTGGTCGACGCGGCGAGGGCGAAGCCGGGCGAGATCACGTACGGGACGCCAGGCATCGGCAGTCCCACGCACATCTTCATGGAGGCGTTGTCACGGCGCGCGAACATCAAGCTTGTGCACGTGCCGTACCGCGGCGCTGCACCGGCGCTGACCGATGTGTCGGGCGCTCACGTGGACCTGATCGCGGTGAGCCTTTCGTCGGCCGCAGTCAGTGCACGTGCAGGCAAGGTTCGCGTGCTGGCCGTGACTTCGCCGAAGCGGCAGCCGGATTACGCGCAGGTGCAGGCAGTGAGCGAGGTGTTCGATGGCCTGGAAGACCAGTCATGGATCCAGTTCGCGGCACCTGCTGGCTTGAACCCCGCCATTGCCGACAAACTCGCGGGGTGGGTCAAGGCGGCGCTCGCCGACCCAGCGACCCATCGCGCCTTGACGGAAAGCGGACAGATCCCCGCCTACCTGGGGCCCGCGGAGACCGCCGCGCTGGTGAACGAAAAGACCCTGGCCTATGGCCGCGTGATTCAGGAGTCGAACGTCAAGCCCGAGTGAGCGCGGCGCGGTGGAGGGCAACAGTGGTCGCATCGTGACCCGCACCGAAGGCTTGGCGGTGGCGCAGGTGCGCATTGCCCTGCCGCCGGCCGGTGGTGCCGGTGATTCAAGCGCTGTTCGGGCTCAACGAGCACATGCGGGATGTGGCGCAGCGCCTGGCTCGCGAGGGGTATCTCGCAGTGGCGCCGGGTCTCTTCTTCCGGCACGGAGAGGCGCTCCGGCGCGAACGATCGAGCAGCTCCGTACAGGCTTTTCCCTCAAGACGGCGGACGCCGATGTGATGGGCGATCTCGACACGTGCCTGGTCTGACCGGCTCGATGGCGAGGGCACCCCGCAACGGCCGCTGCAGCCGCTGCAACTCGCGCGGCATTTGCCTCCCCCCGTTCTCGGGTTGCATGGCGGGCGCGATACCGGCATCCCGCTGAGAGATGTCGAAGCGATGCAACGCGTTTTGCGAGCGGAGAACAGCGCCTCCGGCATCCACGCCGATGAGGATGCGCTGCATGGGTTTCATGCAGAGGACCGTCGCGATGCTTGCGGCCGCCCCGTCGCAGCCGTGAATGCCTGGCATTGTCTGCTGGGCTGGCCTATCAGCTGCACGGCGCCTGAAGCGCGCTCCATTCTGAGAGGCCGAGGCCGCCGGGCGGTGGGGCTGGGCTGATACCGGCAAGTGCTGGTGTGGCACGGTCCGCTGGCAGCTTCATTTGTCGCGAGAGCCGTGCCGTCCGATCGGCGAGAGACGGGGCACTTGCGAATCTGTCTCCGGTTGCGGCCCATCGGCCAGTCGCCGATGGGCCGACCGAGCACGACGATCAGAAGCGGTGGCGAATGCCGAGATCGAAGCCGCGCGTTCCATACGCGCCGCTGGACGGATTCATGATCTGGAACTGCGCGCCATCCTTGTTCTGGATGCCGCCGATCGAGGTGTAGATGTTGGTGCGCTTGGACAGGTTGTAGGTATAGCCGAGACCCACGTGCGTGGCTTTCGCGCCGGTGTTCCCCACGGTGCGCTTGTCACGCCACAGCGTGTAGGCGCCATAGATCGTGTGCGGGCCGATGGGCGCGCGAAGGCCGACGGCGTAGATGTCGCCATTGGTGTCGGTTTTGGTCACGCCGGGAACCAGGTTGCGCGTGGAGCGAACGCGCTCGGTGTCGCCGAACAGGATGAAGCTGCCGAAGTCATAGGAGGCAGCCAGCATCGTGCCCTTGTTGGTGGCTGTGCCCGCAGCGTTGTTGCCGTTGTAGATGCCCAGGCCGGTGCGCAGCGGGCCGTGCTCGGTGTGCAGCGTGGCAGTGAAGCTGCGACCGGCGCTCGAACCGAGGTTGGTTTCGCCGAAGGCATACATGACACTGCCGGTGAAGCCATTGATGCTGGGTGTCGAGTAGAGGATGGAGTTGTCCAGGCGCGCGTACTTGTTGTGCAGGTTGCTGCTCGAGCCCATCATGCCGTTGACGAACGGGTCGAAGCGGTTCGAGACGAATCGGAAGAACGGGGTGTGCTGGCGCCCGAGGCTGACCCGGCCGAAGGGACCGGTCAGGCCAACATGCGCCTCGCGTCCCCAAGCCAGTCCGTTCTGCGCGAGCGAGCCGTTGTCGATGTTCAAGCCCATCTCGATGTTGAAGATGGCTTTCAAGCCGCCGCCCAGGTCTTCGCTGCCGATGAAGCCCAGGCGCGAGCCGCTTTGCCCGCCGCCTTGCAAGGAGGTGCGCGAACTCGGAGCGAGCGATCCGGATTGATAGGCCAGGCCCGCGTCGGCGATGCCATAGACCTTCACGTCCGCATGCGCGTTCGTGCAAGCCAGGACTGCCAAGGGAACCGTGACCAGGGGATGCATCTTCATGAAGGAGTCTCCAATAGATTTGAGTTGTGAAAAAGATGGGCAAACGCTGCCCTTAGGGCCCCTTGCGGGGTCCTTCGAAAAACGCGGCCTGGGCCGCGGGAACGTGCGGGGTTAGAGAGGGAACTGCTTGCCGGACAAGACCACTGGCACCTCCTTGTTCTCGGCAGAGAAGCCGCCCATGGGCTGTCCGTCCGCGCCGATGCGTCCCTGGCGCGGGCGATCGGCGAAAGCCGGGCAACCCACGCGGATCAGCACGAGGGGCTCGTCGGACGACGATGAGAATCGGTAGAGCGTGCCGTGCGGCAACGAAACGCCTTCGTACTGGCCGACCGTGCGTGCCTCGCCCTGCGGGCCGTAGAAGGTGGCTTGTCCGTGCATGACGATGAAGATGTGGTCTTCAGCGACATGGGCATGAAGTTCGTTCTCGCCGCCGCTCGCATACACCTTCACCACGACTTGGAGCTGCGGCGTCGCGGCCACGGGCGTGTCAGTCCGCCCCTGCGATGGAATCTGGGCGTTGAGTGTGAAGAAGCTCGGCTTGCCTGGAAGAACCTTCGACGCGAGAAGGTCGTAGAGGTGGGCAGTGCTGGTGCTGTAGGGCAGAGGCGCGTTGGGCATCATGTGTTGTCCGTGGGTTGATCAGGCCGGCGCTGAACGCGCAGGGGCGCATCGGCAAAGCGTTGGCGCCATGCCGGTATGACTTCCGGGTTCTTGCAGTACAGCGGCGGTTCACCGCGCAGCAGGCGAAGGATGTTCTCGATGGCGATCCGAGGCAGCACTTCGGCGCTGTCGCGCGTCATGGCCACGAGGTGGGGCGTGAGGTATGCGTTGTCGAGGCGGCGCAACGGGCTGTTGGCCGGCAGGGGCTCACTCTTGAAAGTGTCAAGTGCGGCGCCGGCCAGTCGTCCTTGCCGGAGGGCGTCGCACAGCGCCTCTTCATCGATGGCGTCACCACGAGCCGTGTTCACGAGGTGCGCCGTGGGCTTCATCAGGGCGAGTTCCGCTGCCCCGATGAGATTGGCGGACTCCGGCGAGAGGGTCAGATGCAAGGTCACGACATCGCTTTCTCTCAGCAACGTCGCAAGATCGACCGGCGTCACCGCCGGCGTATCGCGGGTGTCCGGCAGGGTACCGGGGCGGCTGCTGGCCAGGACACGGACGCCGAAACCGGCGAGCCGCTTCGCGACTTCTTTGCCGATGCGCCCAAGTCCCACGATCCCCACGGTGCGTCCGGCGAGCTGCCGAGCCCATCGATTGCTGAAATTCGGCCGTTCAGCGCTGCCCAGCAGCACCGCGCGCGACCGGTTGGGGTCATACAGCTGCATCAGGATGAGCATCACGGTGGCTTCGGCGAGCGCAATCGTGTTGATCGGCGTGGCCGAATGCCCGACCAGGATGGCGCGCGCCGAAGCCCCGGGCACGTCCACCGTCTCCAGTCCCACCGTTGGATTGACGATGCCGCGCAGCCTTGGCGCGGCTTGAAGCACACGCTCATCGCAAATGGAGCGCGAACTGAACATCGCGACG
This sequence comes from uncultured Rhizobacter sp., assembly GCA_964493285.1. GTDB lineage: Bacteria > Pseudomonadota > Gammaproteobacteria > Burkholderiales > Burkholderiaceae_C > Rhizobacter. Next base: position 14,450 of record CAZBOF010000028.1, read on the forward strand.
TCGGCTCGCGCGAACAGCGCGTCCAGCGATGCCTCGGGGTAGCGAAGCTTGCTCCCGGGAAGGGTGTGCGGTCCACGAATCACCTCGATCCCTTGGGCTGCGAGCGCGTGGGCGATCTGGTCGAAAAGGTCACCGATGACGTGATCGTGGCAAAGGAAAACGACAGGCCGGAGGTCGCTCATACCTGGAATGCTTGAAGAGGTGAAACGGGTGCGATACCAGACCGCACCCCATCAATGCTTATTGCGGCTTGATGCCCAGTTTTTCGATCACGTCTGCGTAGAAGGCGGTGCGCCCTTTCACGAGATCGGTGGCCTGGGTCGGTGTCAGGAACGAGGGGTACTGGCCCATGTCCCGGAGGCGTTTCTGTACTTGGGGGTCCGCCACGGCGTTCTTCAGCAGTTCAGAGAACTTCTGGACGATTTCTGGCGGCAGCCCTGCCGGCCCGGACATGTGGATGCCGCCCTGGTCTTGCAGGTCCGGGAACGTCTCCGACACCGTTGGAACGTTGGGAAAGTCGGGGCTGCGCTCCACCGACGTGACAGCGAGTGCCCGCAGCTGGCCCGCTTTGATCTGCGCTCCCGCCGACGACAGCCCGACCGCAATGACATCGATATGGTTGCCGATCAGGTCGATCACGGCGCCTGCCGAGCCTTTGTACGGCGCGTGCAGGAATCGCACCCCTGCCCGGTGCCCCACGGATTCCATGAACACATGGTTGCCGCTGCCGATTCCCGGCGACCCGTAGCGCACCTTGCCGGGCTGTTCGCGGGCTTTGTCGATCAGCTCTTGCAAAGTTTTGATCGGGGAGTCGTTGTTGACCGCGATGACCGCCGGCGCGACGGTCGCTCGCCCGATGTGCGTGAAGTCTTTCAGCGGGTCGAAACGGGCTGGCTTGTAGAGCGCTGCGCTGATAGGCAGGGTCGCGCCGGCAATCAGGATGCTGTAGCCATCGGGCGGCGAGCCGATGACGTTCTTGATGGCGATGTCTCCGCCTGCCCCGATCTTGTTGTCGATGACGAAGGGCACCCCTGCGGCGCGGGACATGTGCTCCGCCAGAACGCGTACCGGAGGATCCACTGTGCCGCCCGGCGGGAACGGCACCACGATGCGCACCGCCTTGGACGGGTAGTCCGCGGCCTGTGCATGGACGGCAAAGCCGAGTCCCGCGCTGCTCAAAACGAGCGCGGCAATCAGGCGGCATGTACTGCTTATTGGTTTCAAAATGAGTCTCCTGTCTGCAACTGAAGGCAATGCCGAGCATCACCAAGGGTCAGGCGCTTTCTGATGAGCGCGTGAAATCATCATAGCCCAATGTTGTCTACAAGACAATGCATTGTGTTATAGTCATTTCTATTGATCAAACTGTTGCTTGCACAGGAATTCATGATGAACAAGGCAGAGGTGTATGAGGTGACGAGTCGGCTGTCGCCGGTCCGGATCACGGAGGTGGTGCTGAAGACGGTCAACCTGGAGCGGCTGCGGGATTGGTACGTCGCCGCCGTCGGGGCCAAACCCAGCATTGAGCGCACCCCCCCGAAGCGCAGCGGGGATTCCCCGGCAAGCTATCTGCGGGCCGCCGACATGCGCATCTGCTTCATCACGCTCAACGACGTCGGCTTTCCCTACGTGCAGGTGCTCGCCATCTTCGAAGTGCCCACACTTGGCGACCCGACCGAGTCGGCTCCCGGCATGCACCACCTGCAGTTGCGGGGTGCCAACCTCGCGGAACTGATCCAGCGCTATGACGCGCTGAAAGCGGCAGGCATCACGCCGTTCCGTACGGCCAACCACGGGCTGGGTACGAGCTTCTACTACCGCGACCCTGACCACAACATCGTCGAGTTTTCCGCCGCGAACTTCGCGACCTGGGAAGAGACGGTGGCCTTCCGCAGCAGTGAAGCCTTCAGGAAGAACCCGTCGGGGGCCGAGCTGGACATTGACGACTTCGTGCGCCGGTTCAAGGCCGGCGTGCCGACGTCTGAACTCCTGCGGTTGCCAAACCCCGAGTCCGACGCATGAGCGGCATCGACGTTCCTGTCCTGGTGGTCGGCGGCGGGCCGGTGGGATTGGCGCTGGCGGGGGATCTCGGGTGGCGCGGAGTCAAGACCCTGTTGGTCGAGCGCTCGGATGGCGCCGTGCACCACCCCAAGATGGATCTCGTGAACGCACGCACGATGGAAATGTGCCGCCGCTGGGGGCTGGTCGAGCGCGTGCGCTCCGCGCCCTATCCACGCGACTACGCTCAAGACGTGGTGTACCTGACGTCGCTGAGTGGCTTCGAGCTGGCCCGGGAGGCATTGCCGGCCATGCAAGACGAGGTTCTGCCCTCACAGAGCCCTCAGCACCGCGAGCGGTGTCCACAAGACATGTTCGACCCGATCTTGCGCGATTTCGCGGCCAGCCAGCCCGGCGTGACATTGCGTCACCTCACGCGATTCGTGGCCCTGGAGCAGCATGAAGACCATGTGCTGGTCGAGTTGGAGGACGTGGCCCGCCAACGGCGCGAGTACGTGCGTGCAGCCTATGTGGCCGCCTGTGACGGTGCGCCGAGCGCCGTGCGGACGGCGCTCGGCATTCCGATGGAAGGCACGCCTGCGCTGACGTACACCACGAATGTCATTTTTCGCTGCCCCGATCTGCTGATGCGGCATGACAAGGGGCAGGCCTATCGCCACGTGTTTGTGGATGCCGCTGGGGTGTGGGCGACTCTTGTGGCCATCAACGGTGCAGACCGCTGGCGTTTCTCCATCGTGGGCGGCGGCGAGCAGGTCGAACTGAGCGAGGCACAGGTTCACGCGGCCATCCGACGTGCTGTGGGCATCCCGATCGCGTATGAGGTGTTGTCGATCACGCCCTGGGTTCGCCGAGAACTGGTGGCCACGGCATATCGAAAAGACCGCGTCTTTCTGGTCGGCGACGCCGCCCACATCATGTCGCCCACCGGTGGCTTGGGCATGAACACCGGCATCATGGACGCCGTGGACCTGTCGTGGAAGCTGGATGCCGTCATTCGGGGGTGGGCACCATCCCGGCTGCTCGACGCCTATGAGGCTGAACGCAAGCCGGTCGCCGCCCGCAACGTGGCGGCGTCCAGCGGCAACCTGATGACCATGCTGTCGGTCAAAGGCAACGAACTCCTTTTTGAGAACACACCCCAGGGCGAGCAGACCCGCACTCGGGTTGGGAGCGTGATCAAGGACGCCATGCGCAAGGAGTGGTTCTCCATGGGCTTGGTGATGGACTATCGCTACGAAGGCTCGCCCGTTTGCTCGCCCTCCAGCGAGGCCTCTCCTCCTTGGCATTCGGAGTCCTATCGGCAACTGGTTCGCGCGGGTTGCCGCGCGCCGCACGCCTGGGTCGCCGAAGGGCGCTCCACGCTGGATTACTTTGGCCGGGGCTTCGTCCTGCTGCGCATCGGCGCTCGTCCCTTGGACGGCTCCGGCTTTCAGCAAGCTGCAGCGGCGCGCGGCGTGCCACTCGAGGTGGTGGATCTCCAGGGCGACGCTGTCGAAGCGGCCTACCCGGCCGGCCTTGTACTCGTGCGACCCGATGGGCATATCGCCTGGCACGCGAGTGCCGCGCCAATGGATTGCGGCGCCATCATCGACCTCGTGCGCGGCGTGTCGGCGATGGCGAATGTGCCCGCTTCGCCTGCAGCCATGGTGGCCCATGGAAGCTGAACGCGCCGCAGACGTGCTTGCCCGCTGCGTCCATGAACTGGTGATCGCCAACCGGATCCTCGCGCATGAAGGCGTGCTGGACGCTTACGGGCATGTCAGCATGCGCCACCCGCTGGACCCGCAGCGCTTCTTGTTGTCCAGATCGCTCAGCCCGGAACTGGTCGAAGCCAGCGACATCCTCGAGTTCGACATGAGCGGGTCGCCTATCAAGGACTCTGGCGTCACGCCCTACCTGGAGCGCTTCATTCACAGCGGGGTGTATGCGGCGCGCGGCGACGTTCGCTCGGTGGTGCACAGCCACGCGATCGAGGTGCTTCCGTTCACTGTGAGTCCGGTGAAGCTGCGACCGGTGATTTCACTGGGCAGCGATCTCGGAGCGGAGGTGCCGGTCTGGGATATCCGCGACACGTTCGGCGACACCGCGATGTTGGTGACCCGTCCCGAGCATGGGCGCAACCTCGCCGCATGTTTGGGGGCGCGGCGTGCCGTCCTCATGCGCGGGCATGGCTACACCGCCTGCGGGTTGTCCATCTACGAAGCGGTCCGCACTGCCATCTACCTGGCCAAGAACGCACAGGTGCAGCGGCAGGCGATGGCGATGGGAGGGGAACTGACGTTTCTCTCGGAGGGAGAGATCGAACTCCGCGCCAACGTCGACCCCTTCTCGCCCCAGGTGCAGCGCGCCTGGGAATACTGGGCGCAGCGGGCAGGTGTCCCGGTCACGCCGGCTCGTCGGGATTGATGCGCGCAAAACGACCGCACTGAGCGGCAAGTCACGCCCGCCCTATCAGGCCTCACTCCGGCGAGGCGGGCCGCGGAGCGCCTAGACAGGCCAGGGCGCGGTCAGCAGCCAATCTACGTGTCCATGAAAAAGCCCGCTCAAAGCGGGCTTCGTTCTCGCGCCTGCGTCACCGCAGAACCGGATCAGTTGCCTTTGAGCAACTCGTGGCGGTCGGCGGCGGCGTACAGCTCGGACGCGAAACGGGGATCGCAGGCTTCGTAGCTGCGGGCCATTTCTCGCACGCGGGATACATCGCCACCCGTTTCTGGGGCCGCAGGGCGACCCAGGCGCTTCAGCAAAGCAATCCCTGCGGCGGCCAGAGCACCGAAGCGCTCTGCGGCGCGGGGGGCGGCGGGGGATTGGGCAACGTGAAAGCTAATGGTCGTGGTGGTCATCATGGCTCCTTTTGGGCACCGTCTGCGCTTCACCTCGAAGTGCATTGGAATCAAATATAGGGTTTCCACTAATGTGTGTCCAATCATCTTTGTGAATCATTGATATTCATTCTGTGAATGTTCTACGGAACCTTTCCACCCCCCATGAACTTCGACGCACTGGACCTGAATCTGCTGCGGGTGTTTGATGCCGTGATGGCCGAGGGCAATCTGACGCGTGCGGCATCGCGCCTGTCCTTGACGCAGCCCGCGATCAGCAATGCGTTGCGGCGCTTGAAAGAGAGTGTGGGTGAGGAGTTACTTACTCGTGCCGCCCATGGTGTCGTCCCGACGCCGTACGCCGAGCAGTTGTGGCCGGACGTCCAGGCCGCGCTGGCACGGCTGCGCACCGCGCTGGCGCCCGGCGAGTTCGACCCGCAACGCGACGCCGTGAATTTCCAGCTGGCCATGGCCGACTCCACGGCCGCGGTGCTGCTGCCGCCGTTGATCGCGCACATCGAATCGGCGCAGGCGCTGGTCAACCTGCGCGTCGTGCCCTTGACCACGCGCGACCCCAGTGCGCTGCTGGCGCGCGGCGAGGTGGATGTCGCCGTGGGTTATTTCCCGCAGGCGATTGCCGCCTTGCAGGCGGCCAGCACGCCGGCTTCGTTGCAGCACATGCGGTTGGCGGAGAGCGAATACGTCTGTGTCATGCGTCGCGGGCATCCGCTGGCCGCGGGCGAGCTGACGCTGGATGGCTTCTGCGCCGCGCACCATCTGCTCGTGAGTTTCTCGGGGCGCCCGCACGGTTTCGTGGACCAGGCCCTGGCCGCGCTCAATCGCTCGCGGCGGATCGTGCTGACCGTCAATCAATTCTTCACCGCCGGGCGCGTGGTGTCGCGCAGCGACCTGCTGACGGTACTGCCCGCATCGTTCCTCGATGCCACCGGCTACAAGAACCAGTTGGTGGAACGCCCTCTGCCGCTGCGCATGGCCCGCATCCACGTGGAAGCGATGTGGCACATGCGGCACGAGCGCACCAGCGCGCACCGCTGGTTGCGCGCACGTCTGCTCGAAGCGTTCGGGCGCCGCTCGCCAACGCCCTGACAATGCAGCTTTACCCACTGCACCGACCATGGCCGCCCCTTCCGACCTGACCGACGCCGAGTTCGCCGAACTCGACGACCTGCTCATTGCCACGCCCGAGCCGCTGCAACCGCTGGATGCGGTGATGCTCGACGGCTTCCTGTGCGGCGTGCTGGTGCAGCCATTGCGTCTCGAACCCGCGGCATGGTTGCCGCATGTGTTCGACTTCGATGCCCAGCCCTTGCCCGAGACCACCGATGCCGCTTGGCGCGAACGCACCGAGGCGCTGATCCTGCGGCGCTTCACGGCGCTCAATCGGGCGATGGCCGAAGAAGGCTGGTTCGACCCGCTGGTGCTTGAGTTCGACGATGCGCATCCGCCGCAGCCCCCGGCCGAGGGCGAGCCGGATCCGCTGGCGGGCCTGAGCGAAGTCTCCAAGCCGCTGATGCCGTGGGTGGCCGGGTTTCAGCATGCGGCCCTGTGCTTCCCGGACTTGTCCGAGATGCCCGACGACGCCGTGATGGCGGCGCTGGCGCGGCTGTACCGCCACCTGCCGGCGGAAACCGATGAAGAGCGCGAGGTGGTGGCGACGCTGGAGCGCGAGCACCCGTTGAAGTCGCTCGACGACGGCATCGAGGAACTGGTGGTCACGGTGGCCGATCTGTACGACCTGACCACGGCGCAGCGCTACAAGGTCGACCCGGTTCGTCGCGAGGCGCCGAAGGTGGGCCGCAACGACCCGTGCCCTTGCGGCAGCGGCAAGAAATTCAAGCAGTGCCACGGCGCGGGGTGATTGGCGATGCGTTTGCAGTTGCTGTCTGACCTGCACATGGAAACCGAGGCATTCGAGCCGGTGCCTGCGCCCGGCGCCGAACTGCTGGTGCTGGGCGGCGACCTCGACAGCACCTGGGAGGCGCTGAACCTCTTTCGCGGCTGGCCGGTTCCAGTGTTGATGATCGCGGGCAATCACGAGTTCGATGGGCGCGAGCTGGCAGATGCCTGGCGCGCGCTGCGCGCCCGTTGCGACGCACTCGGCATCCGCCTGCTGGAGCGCGAGAGCTGCGTGCTGCGCGGAGCGGATGGGCGCCGCATTCGATTCGTCGGCACTGTGCGCTGGTGCGATTTCGACCTCTTCGGCGAAGCGCGCCGAGAAAAAGCCATGCGCGCGGCCACTTACTTCATGCACATCATGCGGTCCACACATGGTGGCCAGCCCTTTGACGCGGCGGCGGTGCGCGAAGAAGGTCTGGCTTGTCGAGCCTGGCTGGCTGGCGAACTGGCGCAGCCTCGCGGCGACTGGGACGCCACCGTGGCCCTCACGCACTTCGCCCCCAGCCTGCGCAGCGCCGACCCGCGCTACGGCGCCCAAGCCGGCACCGCGAGCTTCTGCAATGCCGACGACGACCTGCTGCCGCTGGCCGAGGTCTGGATCCACGGGCACCTGCACTGCCGCCACGACTACGCCGTGGCCCATGAGCGCGGCCAAACGCGGGTGGTGTGCAACGCCCGCGGGCATGCCAGCAAGGGTGAAGCCGAGGGCTACGATGCCCAACGGCTGATCGAGGTGTAGCCGCGGCCGCGCTCAGGCGCGGCGGCGTGCGCGGCGCGGGCGGTCGTCGGGCGATGGCGGGTAGGCCGACAGCACGCTGGGCGTGTCGTCCTGCTCGGGCGCAAGACTCGCGTCCAGGCCGAAGGCGGTGCCCAGGTCCGCGGCATCGGTGTCGTGGCCCCCGGGGCGGCGTGTCCGCCAGGGGTTCAGCCAGCTCAGCAGTTGCAGCAGTTTCACGGGACCTCCTCGTGTCGCCTGGCGCCGAGTGTGCGCGCGGGTGGCGGGCGCAATGCGTCGATATGCACCGCGCTTGCGGCGCTTTTGCGCAGCCGCCACCTGGGTTCGGGCGCATCGGCTTGCCTTGCCTGGGCCGTTGCGCGACGATGCCTTCGGAGCCGCCGCAGGCGCGGCGGGCTTCCGCAACCACGGGGCGATCGATGAGAGCAGTCGTGATGGGCGCGGGCATCATGGGGGTGAGCACCGCCTGGTTCCTGCTTCAGCAAGGCCACGAGGTGGTGGTGATCGACCGCCAGCCCGAAGCGGCGCGCGAAACCAGCTATGCCAACGGGGCACAGATTTCGGTCAGCTACTGCGAGCCGTGGGCACAGCCCGGCATGCCGTTCAAAGTGCTGAAGTGGCTGCTGCACGACGACTCGCCCATTCTGTTCCGCCCGCGCCTGGACCCGCACCAGTGGCGATGGGCCCTGCGTTTTCTTGGCGAATGCACCTCGGCCGCATTCGTGCGCAACGTGACGCAGCTGGTCGCGCTCGGGCGCTACAGCCAGGAGACGCTGCGGCGCATCGTCGACGACACCGGCATCGCCTTCGATCGGGTGGAGCGCGGCATCCTGCATTTCTTTGCGTCCGAGCGAGACCTCGAACTGGCGGCGGCCGGTGCCGCACTGATGCGCCGCCACGGCGTGAACCGCGAGCTGCTCTCTCGCGAAGCGCTGTTGCGCGTGGAGCCTGCGCTGGCCGGGTTCGTGGAGCACATCGCGGGGGGCACGTACACCGCGAGCGACGAGTCGGGCGACGCGCGGGTGTTCACGCAGCAGCTGGCGCTGCGGGCGGCGCAGCGTGGCGCCGAGTTTCTGTACGACTGCGACATCCTCGATCTCGACGTCGTGGGTGGTGCGGTGCGCGGCGTGCGCATCGCACCGCGACCGGGCGGCGCGGCGCGTGTGGTGCAGGCCGACGCGGTGGTGGCTGCGCTGGGCAGCTACACCGCGCCGTTGCTGGCGCGGCACGGCGTCGACCTGTGCATCTACCCGGTCAAGGGCTATTCCGTCACGCTGCCGCTGCGCGTGCCGGAGCGCGCGAGCGTGGTGAGCATGATCGATGACGCCCGCAAGATCGCCATCAGCCGGCTGGGCCCGTACGTGCGCGTGGCCGGCACGGCAGAGATGGCCGGCTACGACGTCGGGCTGGACAGCCCCACCGCACGCGTTCGCCTGCAGGCGCTGGTCGACCGCTACGAGGCCATCTTTCCCGGCGTGGCCGACACCCGTGCGCCCGTGCGTTGGGCGGGGCTGCGGCCCAGCACGCCGAACAACGTCCCGTACATCGGGCGCACGCCGCTGTCCAACCTGTGGGTGAACGCCGGGCACGGCACACTCGGGTGGACGCACGGCGCGGGATCGGGGCGTGCGCTGGCTGAATGGATGAGCGGCGAACGCCCTGAGCTGGACTTCAGGTTCTACGGCATGCCGTAGACGCCGACAGCTCAACGCCGGGGCGGTGGGCGGCGGCGAGACGGCGCCGGGCGAGGCCGGGCTGCCGGCGGGCGGGCCAGCGGCCGCGACACGTCCGCCAGCTGCAGGGTGGCACGCACGAGTTCCTCGACCGCCTCGGTGCGGTCGGCGGGGGGTTCCAGGGACTCGATCTCCTCGATCAGCGCATCGGCATCCTCCAGGTCGTCCGGGTCGAGGTGGCGAAACAGCAATGCCATCGGCTCGGTCACCTCGGGCTGCTCTTGTTCGATCAACTGCGGAAACGCTTCCATGGCCGCGGCAAAGCCGGCCACCCACGGGTACACGATCTCGATCTCGCTCACCGAATCTTCGGCGTCGTCATCGTGGTCGGGTTCGAATACCCACGGATCGAACCAGTCGCGGCGCGCAATGGCGGCGTCGAGTTCGGCATGGCGGCGCAGCACCAGGGCATGCAAACGGGAGGCGTCGAACGATGCCGGCAAGGCGCGGCCCTCTGCATCCGTGAGCAGCGGCAACCAGCGCGACGGTGGAATGACGCGCGGCTGCACGAGCACGCCGCACAGGAAACCGTCGACCATGCCGAGGTCCAGCGGCGCGAGTGGCTCGGGCACGTTGTCGAGCAGTGTTTGCAGCGCATCGATCTCATGCTCGCTCAATGGCGCGGAGGGGGAGGGAGAAGCCGGTTTGGACATGCCGCATTGTCGCGCGGGCGCTCAACGAGGGCCGCTGCGCAGAACGGGCACGCGTTGCGGCCGGCGCGGTTGATACAAAGCGTATCGCTTTTGTCCCCCGTATTAGGGATAGTTGCGAGCAACAGGCACCCCCTACAGTCCGCGGGTGCTGTCACACGGGGTCTCCTGAGACCACGCGAGGTACGGCGGTCCGAATCGCCTGGCGCCACAAGAACAACCGCGCCGCAGAAGCGAGCGAACCGCAACGGTCGCCAAGATGTCCCGCGAGGGGCTCGATCACCCACCTGGTTCCAGGTGGGTTTTTTTTGCCCGCGTCAGTTCAAGATCATCTGCGTGCAGCGAAACAGCGCCATCTTCTTGCCCTGCGGGCCGAACACCGTCGAGGACCAGACTTGCGTCGTGCGTCCCAGGTGTTCGCTCACGCATTCACAGCGAATGACGCCCTCGCGCGTGGTGCTGAAGAAATTGCTCTTCAGCTCGATCGTGGTGAAGCTTTTCGCGCCTTCGGGCAGATGGGCGATGGTGGCGTAGCCCGCACAGGTGTCTGCCAGCAGGATGACGCTGGCTGCGTGCAAGAAGCCATTGGGCGCGAGCATCCAGGGCTGCACGGCCAGATCGGCCTCGATGCGCCCTTCGGTCAACGCGCTCAGGCGCAGGCCGAAGTGGTCGGGCAAGGTGCCCAGTTGGCCTTTGGTCAGTATCTCAAGCGTGAGTTCGGGGCGCAGCATGAGAATCCTCCGGGTCGTGGGGTTGCGAGATGCGAGAGAGACTAGCGCACTTGCAGGCGCTTTGGCGCCATGCAGATGACGCAGCAGGTACCCCGATTGCTCACGATCGCACCAACCGACCCACCCCCATCATGAATTCTCATCACCTCGTGTTCCCGTTGATCCTGGGCCTGGCACTCAGTGCCTGCGGAGAAAGGGCTCTGCTCACCGTGGCGGACGGCACCGGGCCGCACCCGAAGCTGCCTCCGCCCACGAAAACGGTGCTGCCGACCGTGAACATCGCGCCGGCCCAAGGGTGGCCCGAGGGCGGGCGGCCAGTGGCGGACGGCGGCCTCGCGGTCACCGCGTTCGCCGGCGGGCTCGACCATCCGCGATGGGTCTACGTGCTGCCGAACGGCGATGTGCTGGTCGCCGAATCGAATGCGCCGCCGAAGCCCGAGGGGCTCGGCCTGCGTGCATGGCTCACGGGCAAAGTCATGGGTGCCGTGATGAAGCGCGCCGGCGCCGCGACGCCGAGCGCCAACCGCATCACCTTGCTGCGAGACGCGGATGGAGACGGCGTGGCCGAGTTGCGCACGCCGTTCCTGGAGGGGCTCATGTCGCCATTCGGCATGGCGCTGGTGGACGGCCAGTTGTATGTGGCCAATGCCGATGCCCTCGTGCGGTTCCCCTACGCGGACGGCGCCACGCGCATCACCGCAGCCCCCGAGCGCGTGACGCCCCTGCCCGCGCAGCGCAACCACCACTGGACGAAGAACGTGCATGCCAGCCCCGACGGGCGAAAGCTGTATGTCACCGTCGGCTCGAACAGCAACATCGGCGAGAACGGCATGGAAGTTGAAGAAGGCCGCGCCGCCGTGTGGGAGGTCGACCGGGCCAGCGGCGAGAAGCGCCTGTTCGCGACCGGCCTGCGCAACCCGGTCGGGCTGGCTTTCGAGCCGCAGACCGGCGTGCTGTGGACGGTGGTGAACGAACGCGACGCCATCGGCAGCGATCTGGTGCCCGACTACCTCACCTCGGTGCGCGATGGCGCGTTCTACGGCTGGCCGTACAGCTACTTCGGCCAGCACGTGGACGACCGCGTGAAGCCGCCGCGCCCGGATCTCGTGGCGCGCGCGGTGGTGCCTGACTACGCGCTCGGCCCGCACACGGCCTCGCTCGGCCTGGCGTGGTCGGGCGGGCAGGCGCTGTCGCCGCGTTATGCGAGCGGCATGTTCGTCGGCCAGCACGGCTCCTGGAACCGGCGCCCGCACAGCGGCTACAAGGTGATCTTCGTGCCGTTTGCCGATGGGCGCCCGAGCGGCGAGCCGCTGGATGTGCTGACCGGTTTCCTCTCGCCCGACGGCAAAGCCTACGGCCGCCCGGTCGGCGTGGCGATCGACCGCCGTGGCGGCCTGCTCGTGGCCGACGACGTGGGCAATGTCATCTGGCGCGTGGTCAGTCGCCCTTGAAGCCGGTGGCCTTGACCACCGCCGCCCAGCGCGGCGCTTCGTCCTTGACCATCTGTTGCGTCTGGGCGCGCGAGGTGCCGGTGACGGTAAAGCCGGCTTCCACCAGCTTCTGCTTCACGTCCGGCGACTGCACCGCGGCCACCACCTGCCGACTGAGGAGGTCCAGCACTGCTGCGGGCGTGTCGGCGGGCGCGAAGATCGCGAACCACGCCGAGAAATCGACCTTCGGCATCCCGGCTTCCGTGAACGTCGGGACCTCGGGCAGCAGCGGGGACCGCGAGCCGGCGGTGGTGGCCAAAGCGCGCATCTTGCCGGCCCTGATCTGCGCGGTGCCGAGCGCGGTGGACACAAAAGCGGCCTGCACATCGCCGGCCACGATGGCGGTGACCGCATCGCCCGTGGCCCGGTAGTGGATCGGCTCGACCTGGAAGCCGCCGTGTTCGGCCAGCATCTCCGCCCCGAAGTGCCCCGGCGTGCCGGCACCGAAGGTGGCGAAGTTCACGCGATCCTTCAGCGTTTGCGAGGCTTTCACGAAATCGGCGACCGACTTGTGGGCCGATTGCGCCGGCACCACCAGCAGGAAGTCCGAGCGCACCACCTCGGCCACGGGGGCCAGCTCCTTTGCGGGGTCGTACGGCAGTTTGGAGAATGCTGGGGGCGCGATGCTGATTGAGCCCACTTCGCCGAGCAGCAAGTGGTAACCGTCGGCCGGGCTCTTGGCGACGCCTTGCGTGGCGATCTGCCCGCCCGCGCCTGCGCGGTTGTCCACCACCACGGATTGCTTGAGCGACGTCTCCAGCTTCTGCGCCAGCAGGCGGGCCACCACGTCCGGGCCGGTGCCAGGAGGGAAGCCGACCGACAAGCGCACTGCGCGGTCGGGATAGCTTTGCGCTTGGGCGGCCAGGGGCAGGGCAAGCGCCAGGGCGGCGGCCAGCACGATGCGGCGGGGGATCGGCATGATGTGTGTCTCCTTGGGTCCATCTCAGGGGCGATGGCCGGCGTTGGCGCCGACTGTGAACGCAGTGTCGGGCGGATGCCGCGTGTGCCGTGTCATCCAAGAAGTGGACACAGCGCCCCGCGTCATCCTCACGGATGACGTCTCGCTGCGCGCGGCCGTCGTATGGTGAGGCGAGCCGACTCCGGAGCCTTGCCCATGATCGCCCCCTTTCCCGCCCCGCCTGCGTTGATCCCGATGGCCCAGGTGTGTTGCCACGTCGGGACGGCGGTCTCTCTCGGCGCGGCGCCTGGCGGCGAGCGCCGCTACGTCCCGCTGGGCAGCGGGACCGTGCAGGGCCCCGAGTTCAGCGGCACGCTGGTGGAAGGCGGCATCGACTGGCAGGTGAACCGCAGCGACGGTGTGCTGGAGATCGCCGCGCACTATGTCGTTCGCACCGGGGACGGGGCGCTGGTCGAGATCACCAGCGAGGGCCTGCGGCATGGCCCCGATGACGTGCTGGCGCGTCTCGCCCGCGGCGAGGCGGTGCCCCGCGACGCGTACTTCTTCCGCACCCTGATCCGCTTTCGCACCGGTGCTCCACAATGGCTGCATCTCAACAAAGCGATGGCGATCGCCTGCGGCCAGCGTGAAAGCGCGCGGGTGCTGCTCGATCTGTATCGCATCACCTGACGCCGGCGCGCACGGGCGCCGCTCGAACGCCCATGAACGCTCCCCACGTTTCGCCGTCCCCCCTCCGCACCGTGTTGATCACCGGCGGCAGCCGCGGCATCGGTGCCGCCACCGCGTTGCGTTGTGCCGAGGCAGGCTGGGCCGTGGCGGTGAATTACGCGCGTGACGCCGGCGCCGCGCAGTCGGTGGTCGACGCGATCCGCGCGCATGGCGGCACGGCCGCCGCGTTCGTCGCCGACGTGGCCGACGAATCGCAGGTTCAGGCGATGTTCGCGCGCGTGGACGCGGAAATGCCGCGATTGGCCGGCCTGGTCAACAACGCTGGCGTGATCGATGTGTCGGCCCGTGTCGACGAAATGAGCGTGACCCGCCTGGAGCGCATGTTCCGCATCAACGTGATCGGCAGCTTCGTGTGCGCGCGCGAAGCGCTGCGCCGCATGTCCACCCGCCACGGCGGGCAGGGGGGCGCCATCGTGAACGTGTCGTCCGGTGCGGCGCGCATCGGCTCGCCCAACATGTATGTGGACTACGCCGCCTCCAAGGGCGCGATCGACACCTTTTCGCTGGGCCTGGCGAAGGAGGTGGCGGCCGAAGGCGTGCGGGTGAATTCGGTGCGCCCCGGCATCGTGGACACCGACATCCACGCAACCGGCGGCGCGCCGGAGCGGGCCCGCCAGGCCGCGGCCCAGATTCCGATGCAGCGCGCGGGCCAGGCCTTCGAAGTTGCAAACGCCATCGCGTGGCTGCTCAGTGACGAGGCAAGCTACACGACGGCGGCGGTGCTCGATGTGACGGGCGGGCGCTGACCCGCCGTCTGCGCCTCCCTCCTGCCGGCGCGTCCCCGGCGGGCCCCATGCCTCAGGGGCGCGCGACCACCACCGGCACCAGCCTGAGCGCATCGCGAATGCGGCTGGCCGTGTCGTCGGCAGCGGCGCGGGTCGCGTAGGGGCCGGCCAGCAGGCGAAAGAGTTCCGACTCGCTCACCACTTCGAGTACAGGTGCGAGCCAGTTCGCATCGTCGGCCACCTGGCGTTGAAACTGCAAGGCGCCTTCTTGCTGGCGGAACGCGCCCAATTGCACCCAGAAGGCCGAGGCGGCGTCCGGTGTCATTGCATCGGTCGGGGCCGGGGCGGTGCCTGCGTCGCGTTGCCAGTTGCCGCGGCCGATCTCTTCGTTGGTGATGCGTTGCACTTCGACCGGCGAGACGGCGTTCAGCACCCCCAGCTTGGCCGCGGCGGTGTAGCTCAGGTCGATCACGCGGCCTGGGTGAAACGGGCCGCGGTCGTTGACGCGCACGATGATCTCGCGCCCGTTGGCCGGGTTGCGCACGCGGGCGTAGCTGGGCAGCGGCATCGTCTTGTGCGCGGCCGTCATCGCATACATGTCGTAGGTTTCGCCGTTGGCGGTGGGGCGCCCGTGGAATTTCCGGCCGTACCACGACGCCAGTCCCTTCTCGGACATCGCCGGATCGCCTTGCAGCGGCCGGTAGGTGCGTCCGCCGATCGCGTAGGGCTTGTTCGGGCCACCGGCACGCGGCCGCTCCACGCGGGGGGTGGCATCCGGCGTTTCATGCAGGCGCGGCGGCGGGTTGGTGCCCGGGCCATCGCGGGTGGGGGTGGACGAGCAGGCGGCCAACAGCAGGGCGAGGAGAAGGGGGCCGAACTTCAATTCACGGTTCGCCGATCTGTGCAATCTGTGCAGCATCTGTATGTTCAATCCCATGTGTCGGCCCATTTTTGCCGGCCAGCGTGTCGTCGACGTGGGCCTCGCCTTCCGTGAGCCCCAGTTTCTCATCGCGGCGGGCCGCTTCCCGGAGCTTGCTCGCGATCTGCACCGGCTTTTCCGGCGCCAGTGCGGGCTCGTGGCTGCGCGGGCGACCCACGTTGGCTGATCACGCTTGGGCTTCCTGTTCGAGCAGATCTGCCATCATCGCCGGCCTGTCGGGCAGATGTCGTGGCCACCGGCGCGACGGCCGAATATGTTCAGAAAGATGAGACATATCGGCGTATTTTTTGCATCTGTCGATGTGATTGCCGTGTCGTCAGGCCGACAGCTCTGCCCATAGCGCCAGGTTGACGCCGTACTTCCCTCGCCCGCGCTTGATCTCGCGCCGCACTTCCAGCCGATCAAGTCCTTGCGGTCAATGCCCGGCGCTGCCTGCTGCACCCTGGCATGTGCCCGTTCCCTCGAGGCTCGGATGCGGCTCGCCGGGGCGAAGGTCTGCCGTGCCGTGACACCATCAAACATCGCCAACCGGCACGCTACTGCCGCTCGATCCTGGCCTTGTCGATCACCTCGTTCCAGCGGGCGATTTCACTGGCCAGCAGCGCTTGCAGTCGTTCGGGCGTGCTGCCTTGGGGGCGAACGCCCAGCGCGCGCAAGCGGGCCTGCACGGCCGGTGATTGCAGCGCCTCGTTGGCGGCGCGGTTGAGTTGCATCACCACCGCATGCGGCGTGCCGGCGGGTGCGGCGAGGGCGTTCCAGGACGACACCTCGTAGTTCGCCACGCCGGCCTGCTGCACGGTGGGGACGCTGGGCAGGGCGCTGAAGCGCGTGTCGGAGGTGACGGCCAGCGCGCGGATCACGCTGGCGTTCACCTGCGGCAGCATCGGCCCGAGGATTTCGAAGGCGATGTCGATCTCGCCGGCGCGCAATGCCGTGAGCACGGCGGGCGTTCCCTTGTAGGGCACGGTCACGGCGTCGATGCCGGCGCGGATCTTGAAAAGTTCGGCCGACAGTTGCTGGGTGCTGCCCACGGTGATGGTGCCGATGGTGAGCCGCCCCGGCTGCTGCCTCGCATGCGCGATCACCTCGCCCAGCGTCTTGAAGCGCGAGCGTGCGGCGACGAACACCGCCAGGTCAAAGGTGCCCAAGGTGGCGATGGGGGTGAAGTCCTTGACCACGTCGAAGGGCAGCTTCTTGAACAGGGTGGCGCTCACGGCGTTGCCGTTGCTCATCAGCAGCAGCGTGTGGCCGTCGGGCGCGGCCTGCGCCACCGCCGTGCTGCCCACCACGCTGCCGGCGCTGGGACGGTTGTCGATGACGATGGTTTGCTTGAGCGTCGTGGCCATCTGCTGGGCCACGGTGCGCGCGGTGATGTCGGCAATGCCGCCGGGTCCGAAGGGGACGATCAGCGTGATGGGTTTGTCGGGCCAGGCGAAGGCGCGCCCGCTGGCGGCGAGCAGCAGCGCGGCGGTGGCGTGGCGGCGGTCGAGGCGTATCACGCGGCGAGCCAGTCAGCGAATGCGAGCGAGACCGCGTCGGGCTGCTCCATCGTGCTCATGTGGCCGCAGGCTTCCACGACCACGAGGCGCGAGCCGGCGATGTGCGCATGCATGTGTTCATGCCGCGATGGCGGGCTCCAGCCATCCTCGCGCCCGCACAGCAGCAGGGTCGGGCAGCGGATGGTGGCGAGCAGCGGCGAGGCATCGGGCCGCGCCAGCAGGGCCTGGATCTGGGCCGCGAAGTGATCGGGCGTCTTGCGCTCGAGCATGTCGAGCACGGCGTCGAACAGGGGTGTGCCGTGGCGGCTCGGGTGGACCATCCCCACGGCCCACTCACGGGCCATGGCGCGCATGCCCCGGCTGCGCGCGGTGGACAGCAGGGCCATGCGCCCGGCACGTTCGGCATCACCCGCTGCGCCGTCGGGCAGCGGGTGATACGAGGTATCGAGCAGCGCCAGGCGCGCCACGCGCTCGGGTGCCTGGCGCCAGATCTCGAACGCCACGCGGCCGCCCATGGAATGTCCCGCCACCGAGAGCGGGCCGGGCGGCGCCTCGGCGAGCGCGTGCGCTGCCATGGCGGGCAGGCTGTCGAGCGGGCCGTAGTCGACCACGTGGCAGCGGTGGGGCGCCAGCGCGTCGATTTGCGGTTGCCACACCGCGCGGTCGCACAGCAGGCCGGGCAACAGCAGCAGCGGCGCCCGCATCAGAACTCTTCGGTGTCGACGCCGGCCTGCGCGGTGGCTTCGTAGCGTGAGCCGACGACCTCGCGTGGATTGAAGGCTGCATCGATGCGGCGCAGGGTCTCGGCGTCCAGCATGACGCGGTCGGCGCCCAGGTCTTCGTCCAGGTGCGCGAGGGTGCGCGTGCCGGGAATCGGGACGATGTGCGGTGCCTTGGCCAGCAGCCAGGCCAGCGCAAGCTGGGCCAGCGTGCAGCCGCGGTCGCGGGCGATGGCTTCCAGGCCATCCAGCAGCTTCAGGTTGGCCGCGTAGTTGCCCGGCTCGAAGCGCGGCATCGGGCGGCGGATGTCATTCGCTGCCAGCGTGCCTACGTCGCGCAGCGTGCCGGTGAGGTAGCCACGCGCCAGCGGGCTGAACGCGACGAAGGTGGCGCCGATCTCGCGGCAGGCCTCGAGGACGGCGATCTCGGGGTTGCGCGTCCACAGCGAGTATTCGGTCTGCACCGCGGCGATCGGGTGCTCGGCGTGCGCGCGCCGCAGCGTGGGGGCGGACACTTCCGACAGCCCGATCGCACGCGCCTTGCCCTGGCGCACCAGGTCACCCATGGCGCCCACGCTGTCTTCGATCGGCACGCGCTTGTCCCAGCGGTGCAGGTAGAGCAGGTCGATCACCTCGGTGCGCAGCCGCTTCAGGCTTTGCTCGCAACTCCAGCGAATCGTCTCGGGACGGCCATCGACGATGCGTTTGCCATCCACGCCATGCAGGCCGCATTTGGTGGCCAGCGTGAACTTCGAACGGTGCGGCGCGAGCACGTCGCCGACCAGCGTCTCGTTGGCACCGAAGCCATACAGCGCGGCGGTGTCGAACAGGGTCACGCCCTGGTCCAGGGCGTGCAGCAGCAGGGCCGCTGCGTCCTCGCGCGGCGGCGGCGTGCCGTAGGCGTGGCTGAGGTTCATGCAGCCCAGGCCGATGGCCGAGACTTGGAAGGGACCGAAAGCGCGTTGCTGCATGGCGTGTGGCTCAGCGGGTGAGCTGTTGTTCGAGGTGATGGAGTGTGCGATAGCAAGGCAGCACGCTGGCCACGCTGGAGTTCGGCTCGCGCCCTTCACGGATGGCGGCGAAGAACTCGCGGTCTTGCAGCTCGATGCCGTTCATCGACACCGCCACCTGGCTCACGTCGATCTTCTCTTCCTTGCCGTTCACCAGGTCGTCGTAGCGCGCGATGTAGGTGGCGC
>CAZBOF010000028.1:33281-33581 GCA_964493285.1 uncultured Rhizobacter sp.
GTCGCCGATGTAGCGGAAGAATGTGCCCAGCGGACCGTCGTTGTTGAAGCTGAGCGACAGCGTGCAGATCGCGCCGGTGCTGCTCTTCAACTGGATGCTCATGTCCATCGCGATGCCCAGCGTCGGGTGGATCGGGCCTTGCACCGCATTCGCTTGCACGATGTCGCTGCCGGTCTGGTACGCGAACAGATCGACCGTGTGCGCGGCGTGGTGCCACAGCAGGTGGTCCGTCCACGAACGGGCCTGGCCGAGCGCGTTCCTGTTGGTGCGGCGGAAGAAGGAGGTCTGCACATCCATCTG
>CAZBOF010000029.1:0-15977 GCA_964493285.1 uncultured Rhizobacter sp.
TCACCGGCTCCACCGCGGTCGGGCGCACGCTGCAGAACACGCTCGCGCAGCGGCTCGACGGCCAGGGCCACACGGTGCCGCTGATTGCCGAAACCGGCGGCCAGAACGCGATGATCGTCGACTCGTCGGCGCTCACGGAGCAAGTGGTGCAAGACGTGATGGCCTCGGCCTTCGACAGCGCCGGCCAGCGCTGTTCGGCACTGCGCGTGCTGTGTGTGCAAGAAGACGTGGCCGATCGCGTGATTGCCATGCTCAAGGGGGCCATGCAAGAACTGCATGTCGGCAACCCCGACCAACTGGCCACGGACGTGGGCCCGGTGATCGACGCGCGGGCGCAGCGCGGCATCGAAGCGCACATCGCGCACATGCGCGAACGGGGCCGCCGCATCCACGCACCGGTGCGGCCTGACGCGCCGGCCAGCGCCTCCACCTTCGTGGCACCGACGCTGATCGAACTCGAACGCATCGGCGAACTGGCGCAAGAGATCTTCGGCCCGGTGTTGCACGTGGTGCGCTACCGGCGGGAAGACCTCGACGGCATGATCGACCAGATCAACGCCACCGGCTACGCCCTCACGCAGGGCTTGCATACCCGCATCGACGAGACGATCGCACGGGTGGCCTCGCGCGCACGTGCCGGCAATCTCTACGTGAATCGCAACATGGTCGGCGCCGTGGTCGGCGTACAGCCGTTCGGGGGCGAGGCGATGTCGGGCACCGGCCCGAAAGCCGGCGGCCCGCTCTATCTGTTGCGGCTGCTGGCGCACCGGCCTGCGGACGTGCCGCAGCGCGCCATCCGCTTTCTCGGTGGCCACTGCGCGCCGCGCGATGCCGTGCCGGAGGCCGTGCAGCACTTCGCCGCCTGGTTGCGGGAGAACGGCCACGCGCCGCTCGCGCAACGCTGCCTTCAACAGGCCGCCGACGCGCTGGCGGGCACTGCAATCACACTGAACGGCCCCACTGGGGAATCGAACGTGTACTCGCTGCGCCCTCGCGAGGCGGTGCTGTGCCTGGCGAGCACCGAGGCGGACCGCCTGCTGCAACTCGGCTGCGTGCTCGCGCAGGGCGCTGCCGCCGTGTGGCCCGAAAGTGCTTGCGCCTTGCACGAGCGCCTGCCGCGCAAGGTCCAGGCGTGCATCACGCTGACGCGCGACTGGCAGCACGATGGGCTGCCGATCGACGCCGTCATTCACCACGGCAGCGCATCCGAACTGCTCGCGGTGTCACTTGCCGCAGCGCAACGCGACGGGCCGGTGGTATCGGTGACCGGGCTGCGCTGCGGCGGCGACATCATCCCCGTCGAGCGCTTGCTCAGCGAACGCGCGCTGAGCATCAACACCGCGGCCGCCGGCGGCAATGCGTCGCTGATGACCCTCGACTGACACGCCCCACAGGCCTCACCTCCATGCATCCACACATTGCCTTCGTCGGCGGCGGCCACATGGCCTCGGCCCTGATCCGCGGCCTGCTGCGCGACGGCTGGCCCGCAACGCAGATCAGCGTCGTGGACCCCGACCCGGCAGCCGCGCAGCGCCTGGCCCCGCTGGGCCTGCCTGCGGTGCAGGCGTCGCTGGACGCGCTCGCCACGGCACCCGATGGGGTGGTGTGGGCGATCAAACCGCAGGTGATGCGCAAAGTGGCCGAGTCGGCCGCCGGATGCTGGCCCGAGACACTTCACCTCAGCGTCGCCGCCGCCATCCGGACCGATCAACTGTGCGCCTGGTTGCGCACGCCGCGCGTCGTGCGGGCGATGCCGAACACGCCGGCGCTGGTGGGCTTCGGCATCACCGCGCTGTTCGCCCCGCCGGCGCTGAACGCGGTCGACCGCGCGCTCGCCACGCAGTTGCTCGACGCCGTGGGCACCACGCTGTGGGTGGACGACGAATCGCACATGGACGCCATCACAGCCACCAGCGGCAGCGGGCCGGCCTACGTGTTCCGGTTCCTGGAAGCAATGCAATCGGGCGCTGAGTCACTGGGCTTCGCGCCCGCACTCGCCCGCCAGCTGGTGCTCCGCACGGCGCTTGGCGCGGTGCAGCAGGCACTGGCCGACGACCGGGCCCTGGATGAATTGCGCAGCAACGTCACGTCCCCAGGCGGGACCACCGAGGCAGCACTGCGTGTCATGGCGAACAGCGACCTCGATGCATGCATGGCGCAGGCCATGCAGAGCGCCCGCAACCGGGCCCATGAGATGGCCGAGGCTTTCGGTGGGAGCACGCCATGACCCGATAGACACCTCATCCGTTCAAGACGCGCATCAGACCGCACGAAATCGGCGCGCAGGCCCCCCAGCCTGGTGCCCGGGAGAGTCGTGCGCACCCGATCCAGACAGGTCACCTCCTATTTAATTGCATAGCAATTGATTTAATTTAATTTTTGACATTCGAGCCCGTGCTGCCTAGCATGAACGCAGCGTTGCAGGTTCTGCCACAAGCGGATGAAGCCAGCGCTGTCGGACACGGAAACCCCACCGAGCGGCCGGCCTCATCGCGAACGTGAAATCGTTCTTCCGACGGACTCTTCAACCACAGCCCACCATGACCCCCATCCACACATCCCGCATCCGCTCGCTCGTCGCCAGCCTGGGCTTGCTCGCCGCTTTTGCGGTGGCTGCTCCGGCCGTGGCCCAAGACCCTGCAGCCCGCACCACCAAGCTCGTCGTCGGCTTCAGCCCCGGCGGCCCCGTGGACCAGGCCGCACGCCTGATCGGTGAAGCCCTCGGCGCGAGCAGCAAGAACAACTACCTCGTGGAAAACCGCGTCGGCGCCAACGCCATGCTGGCCGCCACGCAGGTGAAGAATGCGCCGGCCGACGGCAACACCGTCTTCGTGAGCAGCAGCACCGCGATCACGCTGAACCACACGCTCTTCGCCAAGACCATCACCTACTCGCCGGACAAAGACTTCGCGCCGGTGGCCACGCTGGTCGAGATGCCGCTGATCCTCGTCGTCAACACGACGGACCCGAAGATGGGCTCGGTCAAGACGCTGAAAGAGTTCGTCGAGATCGCCAAGAGCACGCCTGAAGGCCTGAACTACGGCTCCTCCGGCAACGGCGGCCTGGTGCACATCGCCTTCGAGCTGCTGGCCCAGCGCACCGGCGCCAAGCTCGTGCACATCCCCTACAAGGGAACGGCCAGCGCGCAAGCCGCCATCCTCGGCAAGGAAGTCCACGCGGTGTTCGACGCATTGGCCGTGATGCCGCACATCCGCGCCGGCACGCTGCGCGCGCTGGCCATCTCTTCCAACCGCCGCCTGGCCGAACTGCCGGACGTACCGACCGTGGAAGAACTGGGCTATGGCGATTTCAACGTCGCATCGTGGGTGGGGCTGTTCGTGCCGAAGGCCACCCCGAAGAGCGTCATCGAGAAGATGAACGCCGACGTCGTGGCGGCCATGAAGGTTCCGGCTCTGCGCGAGCGCCTCACCGCCGTCGGCCCCGTGCTGTCGATGTCCGTGAGCGAGTTCGAGCAAATGATCCAGAAAGAAACCGTTGCGCTGCGCGACGTCGTCGTCGGGGCCAAGATCACCGTCGACTGACGCACCAGCGTCTCCCAGCGGCGGCGGGGCCCACGCCCCCCGCTGCACCTTCCACCCCGATCCACCGCCAACCCAGCCTTCCGCATGTCTGCCCTCTTCGCTCCCGAGGCTTTTGCCGCAGCCCGCAAGCCATTGCCCGACGCCAGCACGCTGCCGCCCGCGGCTTACCACGATCCCGCGTTCTATCAACGCGAGATCGAGATGCTGTTCATGAAGGAATGGAACTTCATTGGCCACGAGGGCCGGCTTCCGACGCCGGGCTCGTACTTCACGATCGACTACGCCGGGGTGCCGGTGGTGGTCACGCGCGATGCCGATGGCGCCGTGCATGCATTCGCCAACTCCTGCCGCCACCGGGGCCTGCGGCTGGTTTCCGGCGAAGGCAAGACGCGCTCCTTCGTCTGCCCGTACCACAGCTGGTCGTACGACCTGAACGGCGACCTGCGCGCGACGCCGGGCATGGAAGGCGTGAACTGTTTCGAGAAATCCGAGAACGGCCTGGTGCCGGTGCGCCTGGAGAAGATGGGCCCGTTCATGTGGATCAACTTCGACCCCGGCGCACGCCCGCTGGCAGAGCACCTCGGCGACCTGCCGAGCAAGGTCGCCAGCCATGGCATCGACGAACTCGTGCTCACGCGGCGTGTGGAGTACGACGTGAAGTGCAACTGGAAGGTGTACGTCGAAAACTTCATGGACTACTACCACACGCCCACGGTGCACAGAAAGACGCTGGCGCGCGGCAGCCTGTCGGTCTACCACCGCAAGCCGGTCGAACTTGCAGCCTGCGATGGCCGCTACCTGGAGTTGCATGCGGCGCATGAAGGCACGGCCGGCTTGCTGCCCGGCGTGGAAGGGTTCCCGCACTGGCCCGGCCTGGAAGGGCGCAACAAGGAAGGCTCGACGTTCTTCTTCACCTCCACCTGCGGCCTCTTCGGTTTCACCAAAGACTGCGTCTGGTACGTCGAGATCGTCCCCACCGGCCCGGAGAGCATCCGCCTCGCCGTGGGTTCCTGCTTCCACCGCGAGACGGTGGCGCGCCCTGATTTCGAGGAAGTCGTTCAGCGCTACTACGACCGCTGGAACGTCGCCGTCGCCGAAGACAATGAGATCAACGAACTGCAGCAGCAGGGCGTGCGTTCGCCGCTGTGCAAGCCGGGGCGCGTGTCGCCGCTGGAAGCGGTCTCCTACGCCTTCCGCCTCCAGTTGCTCGACCAGCTGGGTCTTTGAGCCGACACGCCATGACGACTGCCTCCGTTGACATCACCTTCTTCGGCACCGGCGAGTTCGCTGCCCGCGCCTTGTTCGACCTGGCGGCCAGCGCCACCCGGCCGCTGACCGTTCAGGTCGTCGGCCGCAACGCGCCGCGCCTGGCGTGGCTGCGCACCGCAGCGAACGCGCGCGCGGTGCTCTTCGGCCGGCCGCTGCGCGTCGTCACCGAGGTCTGCAGCGACTTCGACGAAGCCTCGGTCACGCGCGTGCTCGCCGCATCGCGGCCACGCGTGGTGTTCCAGGCCGCCTCGCTGCAAACCGCGTCGGTGATCCGCGCGACCGACAACGCGTGGAGCCAGCTCGTCCAGCAAGGCGGGCTGAGCGCCACCGCGCCGTTCCAGGCCGTGCTGTCGCTTCGCATCGCGCGGGTGGTTCAGCAGGTGCTGCCCGGCACGTCCTTCCTCAACGCCTGCTTCCCCGATGTGGCCAACCCCCTGCTGGCGGCCGCGGGTGCGCAAGTGCTATGCGGCGTGGGCAACATTGGAATTCTCTCCAACGCGTTCGCGGGCTCGAAGAACGTGACCGAAGGCGGACGCCTGCGCGTCCTGTCGCACTACCAGCAACTGGGCGTCTGGCGCAAGCTGCCGGCCGAGCGGGAAGGCCCCACACCGCGTGTGTGGCTCGACGGACAGGAAATCGCGGACGTGTTCGCCGCGTTCACCGACGTGACGCTGTCTCCGCAAGTGGCCTTCGACATTTCAGGCGCAACCGGCGTGCCTTTGATGATCGCGCTCGCGCTGGGCCAGGCCTGGCGCGGCCATGTGCCGGGCCCGCTCGGCCTGCCCGGCGGCTACCCGGTACAGATCGACGCGCAAGGCCGCATCTCGCTCGACCTGCCGGCGGGTATCTCCGCCGACGACGCTGCGCGCTGGAACAACGCGTTCGAAGAACGCAGCGGCCTCACCGTGAGCGCCGACGGACAAGCCCGCTACCACGGCCGCCTGCGTGAACTGATCGAGGCCCACGATCCGCAACTGGCCCAGGGCTTCCACTGCGCCAACGTTGAAAACGTGGCGCAGCGCCTGGCCGCGCTGCGTGATCGCCTGCTGTCCCAAGCTCTCGCGGCCTGAGCCCCCTATTCCTGCGAGGCGCCAAGCGCGCCCCGCACCCCAGCCGAACACACCTCACATGATCACAGCACAACAACTCCGGGGCATCTTCACGGCACTGCCCACGCCGGTCCACGCCGATGGCACCGTGCATGCCGACGCAGTGCGCGCCATGGTGCGCCGCCAGATCGATGCCGGCACCGCGGGCCTGGTGCCAATCGGCGGCACGGGTGAATACGGCTCGCTCGCCGCGTCGCAGCGCGAAGCCATGGTGCGCACCGCCGCCGAAGCAAGCGCCGGGCGCCTGCCGGTGATCGCCGGCATCCTCGACCCCGGCTACCCCGACGCGCTGGCGGCGGGACGCCGCATGGCCGCGGCCGGCGCCGACGCGCTGATGGTGGTCACGCCCTACTACACCAACCCCACGCCGGCCGGCCTGCGCGACTACTTCCTGCGCTATGCCGACGAATCTCCGGTGCCGTTCATCATCTACGAGATCCCGTACCGCACGCGCATCGCGATACCGCCCGAGCTGCACCATGAGCTGTCGCGCCATGAACGCATCATCGGCATGAAGGCCTGCAACCTCGACATGTATCACTTCCTGCGCACCGTCGCGGGCGTGAGCGACGACTACGCCGTGCTCAGCGGCGAGGACACCCTGCTGCCGCTGCACCTGATGGCGGGTGCGCGTGGCGGCATCGTCGTGACGGCCACGCTGCTGCCGCGCGTGTGGAACCGGCTCTACCAACTGGTGCAGAACGGCCAGCACCGTGAAGCGCTGGCCCTCCATCGCCAACTGATGCCGCTGATGGACCTGGCGTTCTCGGAGACCAATCCGGGGCCGATGAAAGCCGTGCTCGACCTGGTGGGCCCCGCCGCACCCGACGTGCTGGCCCCGCTCGTGCCGGCCGCCGCGCCGTTGCAGGAAGCCCTGCGCGCAGAAGTAAGCAAGCTCATGGCCGAGTTCGGCGAGACCCGCTGAGGCTTCATGACCCCCGCAAGCATTGCCGACTACCAGCGTCTCGCCCGCAAGCGCCTCGCGCGCATCGCCTTCGACTACCTCGAAGGCGGCGCCGAGGACGGGCACACGCTGCGGCGCAACCGCAGCGCGTTCGAGCGCCTGACGTTCCAGCCGCGGGTGATGTGCGACGTGACGCACGTCGACGCCGCCGTCTCGGTGCTCGGGCGCCCGCTGGCCATGCCCGCCATCGTCGGCCCGACCGGCCTGAATGGCCTGTACATGCCGCGCGCCGAGGAGATCCTGGCGCAGGCCGCGCACGCCGCCGGCCTGCCCTTCGTGATGTCCACGGCGTCCACCTCGCTGATCGAGGAGGTGCGCGCGGCCACGTCCGGCGACCTGTGGTTGCAGCTGTACGTGCAGCAGAACCGCGCCATCGCCGAGAACTCGATGCAACGCGCCCGCGAGGCCGGCTTCTCGGTGCTGATGGTCACCGTGGACACGCCCGTGCATGGCGTGCGCGACCACGACGTGCACAACGGCTTCAAGCTGCCGCTGCGCCCGTCGCCGCGGTTGATCGCCGACGTGCTGCGGCACCCGCGCTGGTGCCTGCGCATGCTGCGCCAGGGCGGCTCGCCGCAGCTCGTGAACCTGGCGCGCAGCCTCGGCGAACGCGCCGACATCAACGCACAGGCGGCCACCATGAGCCGGCAGATGGACACCGCGCTCGACTGGCACTCGATCGGCTGGCTGCGCAAGCAGTGGCCCGGACCCATCGTCGTCAAGGGCATCTTGTCGGTCGAAGACGCGGCGCAAGCTGCGGCGCACGGGGCCGATGGCATCGTGCTGTCGAACCACGGCGGGCGCCAACTGGCCTATGCGCCCAGCCCGGTGGAAATTTTGCCCCGCGTGCTGGACCGCGTCGGCCAGAAACTCGCGGTGATGATCGACGGCGGCGTGCGCCGCGGCAGCGACATCGCCAAAGCCCGCGCGCTGGGCGCGCAAGCGGTGCTGCTGGGGCGTGCGCCGCTCTACGGCCTGTCGGCCAGCGGCCGGCAAGGCGTCGATGACGTGCTGGCCATCCTGCGCCGCGAATTCGAGATCACGCTGCGCCTGCTCGGCCGCTGCCGGGCCGCGCAGCTCGACACGAGCGCGCTCGACGACAACCACCGCGAACAACTGGCCCGACTGGACTGACCATGACATCCCCTGCCTCGTTTGAACCGATCGATCTCGCCGCCTTCGCGCACGAAGACCGCTACAAATTCCTGATGGCCAGCGTGATTCCCCGGCCCATCGCGCTGGTCACCACGCTGGGCGCGGACGGCATCGTCAATGCCGCGCCGTTCAGCAGCTTTGTCGTGCTGTCGGTGGACCCGCCGCTGCTGGGCATCTCGGTGGCCGAACGCGACGACGGTGCCATCAAGGACACCAGCCGCCTGATCGAGGCCACCGGCGAATTCGTCATCCACACGGTGAACGCCACGATGGCCCGTCAGGTGCAGCAGTGCAGCGAGCCGCTCGGCCCGACGCGCAGCGAGATCGAGTACGCCGGCCTGCACCTGATTCCGTCACTCAAGGTCAAGCCGCCGCGCATCGCCGAGGCGCCGGTGCATTTCGAATGCAAGCTGCACCGCATCGAGCGTTTCGGCAACCGGCGCTCCGCGCTGATCGTGGGCGAAGCGGTACAGACGCACGGGCGCGCCGGGCTCGTGAAAGGTCATCGCATCGATCCGCTGGAAGCCAACATCCTCGGGCGCATGGGCGGAGGCGCCTACTGCAGCACCACCGGGATAATCAAGCCCTGAAGGATTTCCAGGTGGCCGTTCGCCACGTTGCTTCGATGGCTGCCCAAGACTCGCCACTGTTCGTCAATTCCATCGCCAAGAGCTTTCGCGTGCTGCATGCATTCGACGGGCCGCAGCGGCACATGACCCTGGTCGACATCGCGGCCGCCAGCGGCCTGGACCGCAGCGCCGTGCAGCGCATCGTGCACACCCTCGAAACGCTGGGCTACCTGGCCCGCGTTCCCAACAGCAAGACCTACGCCCTCACGTCACGCCTGCTGAAGTTCTCGTACAACTATGTGCGCACGCATGAGCTGATCGCCAAGGCCATGCCCTACTTGCAAGACCTCAGCCACACCTTCGGCGAAACCGTCAACCTGCAAGAGCTGGATGACACCGAGATCGTATTGGTGGCACGCGTCGTGAGCCCGCAACTGATGAATGTGCGCGTGGCCGTGGGCAGCCGCCTTCCGGCCTTCTGCACCGCCTCCGGCAATGCCATCCTGTCGCGCCTGCCCATCGCGCAACGCGACCGCGTGCTCGCCAACAGCGACCTGGTTCCGCTGACGCCACACACCGAAGTCCACCGAAAGCGGCTGGTCGCCCGCATCGAGCGGGCGACGATGAAGGGCTATTCGATCGTCTCCGATCAGGCGGTGATCGGCGACATCTCGATCGCGTCTCCGATCATCGGGCCCGAAGGCCTGGCAATCGCGGCGGTGAACATCTCGGTGCCGTCGAGCCGATGGACCGTGGAAGACGCCGAAGCCAAGATGGCCAAGCACGTGCAGGCCACCGCGCGCTCGCTGTCGGTCACGCAATCCACCTACACCGCCCGCTGACGGGCGCAAGAACCGTCAGGGCCTGGGCTTCGCCTCGAAGCTGAGCGTGGCCGAGTGGCGCACGTCCTGGTACCGCGTGCCGTCGATCGTGACCGATCCGTTGTTCACGCGCGCGGTGACGCTCAGCACGTACAGGCCGGGAATCCAGGGCTCGAAGGTGATGGTGCCGTCTGGCGCGGGCGCGAGTTCGCGCCGCCAGCCCTCGGCGGTTTCCACTTGCACATGGCTGGCGGCGACCACGGTGCCGCGCCACATCAAGCGGTAGGTGTTGCCATGCGGCTGCGCAGGCACCAGCTCCAACTCGTTGAGGCCCTTCGTACCGGCCCGCCCGAAGCGCGCCTGGTGGAAGGTGACCACGCCTTGCGCGCCCGGCTGCACTGCGGTGAACCGCAGGTCGCCATCGGCATCGGCCGGGGCGGCTGACAACACCACGCGGTCGGCTTCCACCTGCGACGGCAGTTCCCTGCCATCGGCCTGCTGCGCCTTGAGCGTCTGCAGCGCGGGCATCGGCGCCGCCGTCAGCAAGGTGCCGGCGCGCACGACCGGGCGACCTGATTCGTGTTGAAGCCAAAGATAGTCGGCCTGCGCCGAACCAGCCACGAAGAGCGCAGTGAAAACGCCGAGAGAGATGCGAAGCAATGAAGACATGGAACTGCCGTGATGACGGGCGCCGCGCCGTTGCGCACGGCACCACAGGGACCCAGGGAAACGGGCAGCGCGGCGGCAAGCTGGCCGGAAGAACCGCGAGGGTATCAGCCTCGTCTCGCGCCCGCGCGGTTTGCCACTGCCGCGGGCGGGGTTGCGCGAACCTCAGGCGCCGATGGGTGTCTGGCAGTGGTCGCTGACGATGCGGCCCGCGTCGAGCGCAACGACCCGATCGGCCATCGCGATGGTGTCGGGCCGGTGCGCGACGACGATGCGGGTGAGCGCCATGGCCGCCACCGCATGGTTCACCTGCTGCTCGTTGCGCAGGTCGAGGTGGCTGGTGGCTTCGTCGAGCACCAGGATGCGCGGCTCGCGGTACAGCGCACGCGCCAGCAGCACGCGCTGCTTCTGCCCGCCGGAGATGCCCACGCCCACGTCACCCACCAGCGTGTGGTAACCCATGGGCATGGACATGATCTCCTCGTGAACTGCGGCCAAGCGGGCGCACGATTCGATGCGCGCCATGTCGGGTTCGGAATGGAAGAAACAGATGTTGTCGGCCAGCGAGCCCGAGAACAGCCGGTCCTCTTGCATCACGGTGCCGATCAACGCCCGGTAGTGCGCCAGCCCGAGGTGCTGGATCGGCGTGCCGTCGTACAGCACCTCGCCTTCGGTCGGCGCCAGCAGGCCGAGCATGATCTTGACCAGGGTGGTCTTGCCGCAGCCGGAGCTGCCGGTCAGCGCCAGGCACTGGCCCGGCTCGACGACGAGGTTCAGGTTCTCCAGCACCCAAGGGTCGGCGTGCGCGTAGCGGTAGGACACACCCCGCAGCTCGATGCGATCCAGGCGCCGCGACAGGTCCACCTCCACCGGGCTCGGGCCTTCCGCGGCCTCGGCTTGCGCGAGCGCGATGTCGGCCACGCGCTCGCCGTGCAGGCGCAGCATGGCCAGCTCGGAGAGCTTGTCGATCAGCGCGGAAACACGGGCCGAGAAGAGTTCCTTGTAGGCCATGTAGGCGAACAGCATGCCGACCGTGAATGTGCCGCCCATCACCTCGCGCGCGGCCAGCCACACCACGACCACGCGTTCCAGGCCGAACAGCAAGGTTTGCGCGGTCTCGTGGGTGATGTGCACGCGCTGGACGCGCAAACCCGCGTTGAACTGGTCGGCCAGCATGTTCATCCAGCCGGCGCGGCGCAGGTCACCGCGTCCGAACAGGCGAACGCTCTGGATGCCCGCCGCAGTTTCCAGGAAGTGCGTCTGCTGCTTGGCCGCGTGGATGATCTCCTCGGCACTCGCTTCGCGCAATGCACGGAAGATCGCCCAGCGCAACCCGGCATACAGCGCCGTGGCCACCAGCGACACCGCCAGCAGCGCCGGGCTGTAGAGCGCCATCATCGCCACCGTGCCCACCACCATCAGCGTGTCGACCAACACCTGCACGACACCCGCCGTCAGCGTTTTCTGGATCACCGTCACCGACCCGAAGCACGACACGATGTGCCCGAGGTGGCGCTTCTCGAAGAACTCCAGCGGCAGCCTCACCAGGTGCCCGAACACATTGCCGAGCCACTGGAAATTGAGCCGTGCACTGAGCGTGGCCACCCACCAGCCGCGCACCGTGCCCATGGCCGCTTGCAGCAGCACCAGCAAGCCGAATCCGAGCGCCAGTGCCGCCAGCAGTTCGAGATCAGCCGCCAACAGCGCGTGGTCCACCACCCATTGCAAGTAGAACGGCAACGCGATGATGACCACCTCAAGACCCAGGGCCAGCGCCAGGATCTGCCCCAGGCTGCCGCCCAGCCCGCTGATGCGTCCCATCAGCCCACGCAGCGTGAAACTGATCTTCTGCCGGCGCGGTGCAAAGCCGGCGGCCGGCACCAGCTCCATGGCGATGCCGGTGAAGTGCTGCGCAAATTCTTCGGGCGCGAAACTGCGCACGCCCACCGCCGGGTCGTGGATCACGATGCGACGCGCCGAGACCGATTTCAGCACCACGAAGTGGTTCATGTCCCAGTGCAGCACACAGGGCAGGCGCAGCTCGGGCAGGTTCTCCACCTCCAGCTTCAGCGGGCGGCTGTCGAGCCCCAGCGCCGCGGCAATGCGCACCATGCTTTCAAAGTTGGCGCCCTTGCGCGACATGGAGAACCGCATCCGCAGCGTGGGCAGGTCGGTGTCAATGCCGAGGTAGCAGGCAATCATGGCGATGCTGGCCAGCCCGCACTCGGTGGCCTCGGTCTGCACGATCACGGGCAGGTGACGCCCCAGCCCCACGCGCCGCGTCACGCCGGGTGGAACGGGGTCGGTGGCCTGGCGGCTCATCGCATCGCCGCCTGCAAGGCCGCCAGAGGCTCCATCACCCACTCGAGCAGCGTGCGCCTCTCCGCCACCAGCGTGGCCTGCACCCCCATGCCCGCCTTGAGCGCCTGCTGCCAAGCCATCGGATCGGATTGCCCAAGAGAAACTTGACGCGTATCTAATTCGACATGAACGCGGTAGTACAGCGGCGCCGAAGGCGGCTCAGCCCCACTGCGCGGTTCAGCGCTCTGAGAGACCTCGCGCACGCGCCCCGGCAGCTGGCCGAAGCGCGCATATGGAAACGCGTCGACCCGAAGCATCACCGGGGTTCCGGGCCGCACGAAGCCAGCCGAGCGGGTGGGGACGTACAGCTCAGCCTCCAGCGGCACCCCCGCCGGCACCAGGGTGGCCAGCGCCTGCCCGGCAACCACCGACTGCCCCGGGCTCACCAGCAGCGTGGCCAGCAGCCCCGCTTGCGGGACGCTCACCGCCGCGTTGCGCCGGGCATCGTTTTCGGCCTGTTCTTGCGCCAGCGCTTCGATCTCGCGCTGGAGCCGCAAGCCTTCGCGCCCGGCCTGCTGCGGGAGTGCCGCGTGCTGCGCTTGCACAGTGGCCAAGTCTTGCGCCAGCGTCAGGCGATCGCGCTCCAGCACGGACAGGCGCGCCCGCTGGTCGAGCACCTCCGTGGTCTTCTCGGCGACTTCCACGGGCGATACGGCGCCGCTGGCCACCAGTTGCGGATAGCGGCCTGCCACCTCCTCGCTCAGCGCCACGCGCTGCCGCTGCAAAGCCACTTCGCCCTCTTGCTGCGCCAGGCCATCGGCGAGGCGGATCGCGCGCGCCGCCAGTTCGGCGCTGCGCTGGCGTGTCTGCTCGGCATGGTGCAACAACTCCTGCTGCAAGGCCAGCCGCCGCTGGCTCAGCGATTGCGCCACCGCCGCCCGCGTCTGGCCGCTGGCGCCGGCCTGTTCGATGGACAGGCGCAATAGCGTGTCACCCGCCGCCAAGGTCTGCCCTTGCAGGGCGGCGCCATCGGCCAGCACCACGCCGGCCGCCGGCGCCACCACCTTTCGCACGCCGCCCGCCGGCATCATCAATCCAGGCACCGATTCCTTGCGTGCGAAGCCTTGCGTCGAGGCAAAAACAATCAGTGCGCCCACCAGCAGCACGAAGGCCATCGCCCACGCGGTGCGGCGCGGGCTGCGCGTCAACACGATGGCACCATGGAACTTCTGGCGCTGGAAATCGATGGCCTGCGGACGGAAAAGGTCGTTCAAGGTGGCGTGCCGGCGAAAGTCCGCTGCACTATATCGACTCCCCGAGCCCGTCCGCCCCCCGGAAAACGTGAGCCTGGAGCGCGCCATTTGTTGCATCTTCACGGTTCGCCGCACCGGCGCGGCCCGCCGGCCGCGACATCCCTTTGACAACCCTGCCGCGCGCCTCAAAATGGCGCATGCCGCCTGCTCCCATCCTTCAGCGCTTCGTAGACGACGAACTCCATCGCGCCGGCGACCTCATTGCCCGCACAGTGACTGCCACGCTGGAGCAGTTGCGACAGCCGCGCGACCACCTCCTCACGCCAAGCGAACGGCAACACTACTTCGAACTGGTGCAGGTTCTGCAACAGAACCAGCCGCTGTACCAGCGCAAGTTCGTCGAAGCGCTGCGCGACCTGGTTCAGGCCGACATCGCACCGGCCGCCCCAGGCGCGCCGAACGCCGCACGCCTGGGCTCCGACACGCTGCAGCTCATGGATGAAACGCGCGTCGAGTCCGACATCGAGATCTCGCGCGCCATCCAGCAGATCGACACCGGCGCCGAGTGGGAGTTGCGCGAGCTGCAGACCTTCACCTCCACGCTGCGTGGCCAAACGCACGTCACGCCCGAATCCAACCCGCTGCGTCCGCAGTCCTATGCGCGGGCACTCTGGCAGGCATCCACCGCGCTGCCGGTCGCCACCCAGCAGCAGGTGATTCTTCTGCGCGTGGCGGCCACGGTGATGGCAAGCCTGCTGAGGCTGGCGTTTGCCGCCGCGTGCACGCGGCTGGAAGCGCAGGGCGTCACGCCCGGCATCTACCGCACCGTCATCCTCGCGCCCAGCAGCGGCATCGAGCAGCCGCCCGGCATGGACGTCACCCGCCCGGGCGCGCTGGACGGCCTGCTGCGCAGCATGCCGGCGGGCGAGCCGGGGCTGGTCGGCACGCTCACCGAGCCCGAGCCGGCGCGCCGCACGGCCAAGCAAACCACGCCGCCCGCGCTGGAACAGGCGCTGCTGCGGGTCGACGAACTGCTGAAGCCCTTGCCCGGCACCGGGCGCACACCCGACGCACCCCGCCTGCTCGAACACCGCGTCACGCTGATGGCCACGGCCACGCAGACAGTCGACCGCCAGATCATCGAGTTGGTATCGCGTCTGTTCGACACCATCTTGTCCGACCGCACCCTCGAGCCCGCCATCCAGCAATGCATGGCGCGCCTGCAAGTGTCGGCGCTGCGCATCGCGCTGCTCGACCCGAGCATGCTCGACGCCTACGACCACCCGGTCTGGGCCCTGCTGGATCGCATTGCCAGCGCCAGCACGCTGTACAAGCACACCTACGACCCGCGCCTTGCCGCGCTGACCGACTTCTGCGAAACGCTGGTGCGCAGCATGAACAGCGAACGGGCGCAAGACACCACGCTGTACCGCCGCAGCCTCGCACGGCTGGACACCTTCCTCGCCGAACAACTGCGCAAGCAGCAGCACGACGCCCAGGCGGCGGTCGATGCCCTGCGGCGAGCCGAGCAGTCCGAGAACCTCTACCGCAGCCTGTCCGGCCGGCTGATCGGCCAGATGCGCAACATCTCCGCGCCGCCCACGATTCGCCGCTTCGTCACCTCCACCTGGGCCCGCGTGCTGGCTGAATCGGTTCTGCGCTTTGGCGATCAGAGCCCACAAACCGCGGGCTACCTGAAAGGCGTGGACGAGTTGTTGTGGAGCCTGAAACTGCCGGATCATCCGCAAAGCCGCCAGCGCCTGGTCACGCTCCTGCCCCAACTGCTTCAGCGGCTGCGTGACGGCATGGCCCTGATCGACATGCCCACGCCGGACCAACAAGGTGTGCTCGACGAACTCATGAAAGTGCACTCCGAGGCGCTGCGCCCCGGTGGGCGCAACGCCGCCGCAGAGGCACCCACGCCCGAGCAGATCGTGCAGAACATGCGCGACGAGGTGCAAGCCGAACCCGAGCCCTTGCCCGCCTCCGGCTTCAGCGATTCGCTGATCGACCTGGCATCGATGCAAACCGTGCCCGCGGCCCTCCTGCCCGACGAGCCGGCCGGCAATGGAAGCGAAGCGGCCCGCTGGGTCTCCCACATGAGTGTGGGCGAACGCTACCGCATGTTTCTGAACGGCGACTGGGTGCAGATGCAGCTGCTGTGGCGCAGCGAACAGGACAATTTCTTCCTGTTCGCCGGGGAAACTCCGCCGCACACCCACTCGGTCAGCCGCCGTGCGCTCGAACGCCTGCGTGCGGCCGAATTGCTGAGCCCACTGCATGCCCATGTGCTGATCCAGCGCGCAGCATGCCGTCCACCGCGCGCTG
>CAZBOF010000029.1:15987-33559 GCA_964493285.1 uncultured Rhizobacter sp.
AGGAGGTTTGCACACCCCCAGCGCGCGGTGGACGGCATGCTGCGCAATCTGGCGCGCTGAGCCGGCGCACCCGCCCACGCACGGGGCCGTTTCGGTTCTGGGGGTGTGCAAACCTCCTGGGGCCATGCACGATATCCGTGCCCGGTCACCCGAAACCGTCCATCGAACCGGTTTCGCCGCGGCGATTCGAATTGAAATCGGCATATCGGCATCCACGAAACTCCGCGTAAGTGTCATAAAACGCGTGAGATACTCAGGCCCGTTTCGCCGCCACCCGCCAGCGAATACGAGAAATTGACCGGCGCAGCAATCATCCCCGCTGCCGCCGCTGATGGCACCCATCATGCATTTCCATCAAGTACTCGCCGGCCCCACCCTTGGCCTTACTGGACGCGGAATTCACCCATCTCGATGGAAACCGTCATATTGCTGTTGACCGGGGCACTTTCCGGGTTTATTGCGGGTTTGGTGGGGCTGGCGGGCGGCATCGTGGTGGTGCCAGCACTGACGTGGCTGTACGGAAGCGCGGCGTTGCACGACGCGATCGTCATCTCCTGGTTCGCCGTCCTGTTCAACTCCATCGGCGCGGCCTCCAAGCAGTACCGCATCCGCACCCCGCCAGAGCGCCAGGAAATCATCGCCAGCTCGCGCTACTACGTGCTCGGCGCGGTGATGGTCACCCCGCTCATGGCCCTGCTGCTGAGCAGCGCGCGCCATCTGGTCACGCCAGCCATGGTGGCCGTGCTGCAGCTGTGCCTCGCGGCCGTGATGCTGTGGCCGATCGCCGATTCACCCGGCCAGCGCACGCCTCACAAGGGCCTGGACCTGTTCTTTGGCGGCTTGATCGGCGGAGTATCTACGCTGATTGGCGTTGGAGGGGGTACTTACACCATTGCGTATTTCGTGTACGCCGCCAAACGCAGATTCCAGGATGCGATCGCCACCGCCAACATGACCGGCCTCATCATCGGCGCTCTATCGGTACTGGGCTACCTGATATCTCTTTTGCTGCCGGCCGGCGCCGAACCCGATACCCATGCCAGCCCGATTTCGGCATTTGGCATGGGGATTCTGATCGTCAGCGGGGTTATTTTTTCTTCGTTCGGTGTCCGCTTGTCCCGAAAACTCCCGACGAAGGTACTTCGCCAAATACTGGTCGGCGCGCTGATCATTTCTGCCATCCGGCTGCTGTTGGCCTGATTTCGACCCGGCTTTCCCCCAGCACCGGCTCAGGGGCTCACCCAGCCATGCAGCACCTGCGCCGCATCATCCACCCCCGATTTCTTGAGGGCTGAGAACAAGGCCAGGCTGATCTGCGACGCCTCGGTGCTCACCTCGCCCAGCACGGCCTGGGCCGCCGCCGCGGCGTCATTCGCCTCGCGGCGGTTGCATTTGTCGGCCTTGGTCAGCAACACCAGCAGCTTGACCGAGCCGTTGCTCAGCCTCGGGGCCATGAAGGCAAGCAACTGGCGGTCGAGTTCGGTGAAGCCGAGGCGCGAATCGATCATCAGCACGACGCCGGTGAGGCTTCGGCGCAACGCCAGGTAGTCGGCCATCACCTGCTGCCAGCGCAGCTTGGCACCGCGGGCCACCGCGGCATAGCCGTAGCCGGGCAGATCGGCGAACAACGCGTTCGGCGCAAGCTTCGGCCCCACCTCGAACAGGTTGATGTGCTGCGTGCGACCGGGCGTCTTCGAGGCAAATGCCAGGCGCTTTTGCTGTGTCAGCGTGTTGATCGCCGTGGACTTCCCGGCGTTCGAACGCCCGACGAACGCGATTTCCGGCAGCTCGGAAGCCGGCAGCTGATTGAGCAGGCTGGCGGTCGTGAGGAAGCGCGCAGTGTGCGTCCAGGCCAGGGCGATCTTGGCCGGATCGGCTTCGGTGCCGAGCGCAGGTTTGGAATTGTTTTGCTCGGTCATTGGGGCACGCAAAACCAGCATTGTAAAATCTCCGGGTTTTGCACTAAAAGAATGACTGCGCCCATGAAGTCTTTTGCCCCCTTGTTGTCGAGCCTGATGTTGGCCGGCTCGCTTGCCGCACCCGTGAGCGCCGCCGATGCCCCGGCCGCCGCCAAGCCCGACCTGGCCAAGGGCCAAGCGATTTCCACGCAGGTGTGCGCCGCATGCCACACGGCCGATGGTTCGCGTGGCAGCCCGGCCAACCCCATCATCCAGGGCCAGCACCCTGAGTACCTCGTCAAGCAGCTCCAGGAGTTCAAGAGCGCCAAGCGCAAGAACGCCGTGATGCAGGGGTTTGCCGCCACGCTGAGCGAAGCCGACATCCGCAACGTGTCTGCGTTCTACGCCGGCAAGGACCCCAAGCCCGGCTTTGCCAAGAGCAAGGAAGCGGTGGCGCTGGGCGAAAAAATCTACCGCGGCGGCATCGCCGACCGCCATGTGCCGGCCTGCGCGGGCTGCCATGGGCCCACCGGCAGCGGCATCCCGTCGCAATACCCGCGCCTGCGCGGCCAGCATGCCGACTACACCGAACTCCAATTGAAGGCGTTCCGCGACCATGGCCGGCAGAACAACAGCCAGATGACGGGCGTCGTCGCCAAGATGAACGACCGGGAGATCAAGGCCGTTTCGGACTACATCGCCGGATTGCGCTGACGGCTTGCCGCTGCGCCACCCCGAAAGGCCGGTCGTCGACCGGCCTTTTTTTCCGGCTGGACAGACGGCCTGCAAGCCGATAGTGTTCGCGAACCACGATTCCCTGCCTCCCCCATGCCATACGTTCGCCGCGGCACCGATGGATCGATCGAGAGCCTGCATCGCCGGGACGCCGATGGCCTGGAGTTTCTGCCGGAAGGCCACCCCGACCTGCTGGCATTCGTCGGCCACGACTCCGCGAGCCCCTCCGAATTCGGCAAGCTCGATGCCGACTTCGTGCGCGTGATCGAAGACGTGATTGACACACTGATCGTGCGCAACATCATCAACATCACCGATTTGCCCGGCGAAGCCCAAGCCAAGCTCTTCGCACGCAAGAGCTTTCGCGAGCGTGCCGCGCGCAATTCCCTGCGGCTGTTTTCGGACTCGCAGTTCGGCTCCGTCATCGACGACACGAATTTCGGCGACCTGACCTGAACCTGCGGCTCGGCGAACACTCCAATCCCGTTCGCACGCGGTGCTCATCGACGTTTGAGGAGTTCATATGCGCAACCGGACCGCCCTGGGCTTGGAACACGCCCACCCCAGCGAGATCACGCCCCGCGCGGCGTATGAACGACGTCGAGACCTCATCAAGCGCATGGCCGTGGGTGGCGTCGGCATGGCGCTGGGCACATGGGCCGGTCGAGAAGCGTTCGCCCAGACGCGTCGCCCGGGCAAGCTGCCTGCGCTGAGCGGCGCACGCAGCGCCGTCGCGGGCAGCGCCACGATGGAAAAACTCACCGCCTACGACGACATCACCAGCTACAACAACTTCTACGAGTTCGGAACCGACAAGTCGGATCCGGCGCGCAACGCCGGCTCACTCAAAACCCGCCCCTGGACCGTGGCGGTCGAAGGGGACGTCAAGAAGCCGAAGGTCTACGACATCGACGAGCTGCTCAAGCTCAGTCCGATGGAGGAACGCATTTACCGGCTGCGTTGTGTCGAAGGTTGGTCGATGGTGATCCCGTGGGTGGGGTACTCCTTGTCCGAACTCATCAAACGCGCAGAACCGACGGGCAATGCGAAGTACGTGGAGTTCTTGTCACTGGCCGATGCCAAGCAGATGCCTGGCCTGCGCTCGCGCGTGCTGGAGTGGCCCTACGTCGAAGGGCTGCGGCTGGACGAAGCGATGCACCCGCTCACGCTGTTGGCATTCGGCGTGTACGGCGAGGTGCTGCCCCCTCAAAACGGCGCGCCGGTGCGGTTGGCCGTGCCTTGGAAGTACGGCTTCAAGAGCGGCAAGTCCATCGTCAAGATTCGTTTCACCGAAAAGCAGCCCAAAACGTCCTGGAACCTTGCGGCAGCGCATGAGTACGGGTTCTATTCCAACGTGAATCCGAAGGTGGACCACCCGCGCTGGAGCCAAGCCAGCGAACGTCGCATCGGGGAAGACGGGCTGTTCACGCCCAAACGCCCCACGCTGATGTTCAACGGCTACGAGGCACAGGTCGGCCAGCTCTATGCGGGCATGGATCTGCAGAAAAACTTCTGAGGATGTCGCCGATGCGCGAATGCCGATGGCATCGCAAGCTCTCGCCATGAGCAGCCTGCGGGCAGGTGCGCTGCGCCACCCGTGCGCCAAGCCGGTCGTGTTCGCGCTGTGCTTGGCCCCCGCCATCTGGCTGCTGTACGGCGCCATCGCTCAGACGCTGGGCGCCAATCCTGCCGAAGCCCTGATTCGGGGGACCGGCGACTGGGCCTTGCGCATGCTCTGTGTCACCCTGGCCGTCTCGCCGCTTCGGCACGCCTTCGGACTCAACGCCTTGCTGCGCTTTCGTCGAATGCTGGGGCTGTTCACGTTCTTCTATGGGGTGCTGCACTTCCTTTGCTACGCCTGGCTCGACCAAGGCTTCGTGCTTGACGACATCTGGCGCGACATCGTGAAACGCCCGTTCATCCTCGTCGGCTCGTTGACGCTGCTGCTGCTGCTGCCGCTGGCCGCCACCTCGTTCAACCGCGCGATCCGCTGGCTCGGAGCACGGCGTTGGCAGGCCCTGCACCGCCTCGTCTACGCAACGGCCTTCACTGCCTTGCTGCATTTTTTCTGGATGCGCTCCGGCAAGAACGACTACGCCGAGGTGGCCGTTTACGCCGTCGTCCTCGGCTTGCTGCTCGGCTGGCGCATCGCGGCCCGTCTGATCCAGCAGCGCGCCCGCAAGCAGTAAGCCTGCGCCGGCCGCGGGCCGCGACCGAACACGCGGCATGGCAGCAGAACGACCGGCATCAGCACATTCCGAGACGAAGCCCTAAGAATCGACCGAAATGGAGGCGATGCCACGATGCTGCATCAGCTCGCGCAGGATGAGCAGCACGGCAGCCGCCTCACGCCCGGCGGGCATGCCAAGCAGCGCGCTCGGCGTGCCGAGCGAAGCCGATGCCAGCCGCTGGAACATCTGCTCCACCACCTCCCGGGTCAACACGCGGACGCCGCTGCCGGCCAGCCCCGCGGCATCGGCCAGCGCACGCAGTGCATCGTCGCGTGTGGCCCACGTCGAATCGCCGCTTGGCAACGCGCGGGGGCGCATGATCTCGTCCTCAACCGCCGCGATCGCATGCTCGAGCGACAACGCCGTGGGCGGATCGTGGCGAAAGAAGGCCTCTGCCAAGGAACGGGCGCCCAGCGCAAGCGTCGACACCGCATCGCCGCGCGCTTCGCTGCGGACCGTGATGCGCGTTTCCTTCGGCCCGATGTGAAGCAAGGTGAAGTTCATCGTCGGATCGTGCTCCGGTTCGACCACGCCGACAAGCGGCGCGCGCCGGCCCGGTAACTGATACCGTGTGGACCGTCGCCGACCTTGCTCCGAAAGGCACTCTATGCGCCGCCTGCTTGCCTCCCTCGCCCTGCTGACCGCCACTGCCGCGCATGCCGACACCATCGGCTCCGTGGATACCGTCTTCAAGTTCATCGGCCCCGACCACAAGATCGTGGTGGACGCCTACGACGACCCGGGTGTGAACGGCGTCACCTGCTACGTCTCGCGCGCCAAGACCGGCGGCGTGAAGGGCGCCTTCGGCGTGGCCGAAGACAAGGCCGAAGCATCCATCGCCTGCCGCCAGGTCGGGCCGATCTCCATCCCGAAGCCGATTCCCGCACAAGAGGAGATCTTCAACGAACGCATCAGCCTCGTCTTCAAGAAGCTGCGCATCGTTCGCATGGTGGATCCGAAGCGCAATACGCTGGTCTATCTCACGTATTCCGACCGGGTGATCGAAGGCTCGCCGCAGAACTCGGTGGCCGCCGTGGCGGTGGACCGTTCCGCGCCGATCCCGCTCAAGCGATGACGCCGGGGCCGGAACCTTACGCTGGCTGACGCACTCCGAAACGCATGAACGCCCCACGCACCATCACCCGCCGGCTCCTCCTGGGACAGGCCGGCGCCGGCGCCGCAGGGCTGGCCCTGCCTGCGTTGGCGTGGGCCCGCCTGCCTGGCATGACCGAAGGCCCGTTCTACCCCTCGCCGCAGTGGCGTGCACACCAGCTCGATTGGGACGCCGACCTCACGCGTGTCAAGCGCTCGGGCGGCGGCGAGGCGCCGCGCGCAGCCGGCGAGTGGCTGGATCTGGGCGGCACGGTGGTCGACGCGAAAGGCCAGCCGGTCGACGATGCCGAGATCGAAATCTGGCAATGCGACGTGCACGGCAGCTACCGCCACCCGCGCGGCGCCGGTGGCCAGGTGGACGAAGCCTTTCAGGGCTTCGGCAGCACCCGCAGCGATGCCAAGGGCGTCTACCGCTTCCGCACGATCAAGCCGGTGCCGTACCCCGGCCGCACACCCCACATCCACGTGCGCCTGCACCACCCGAGCTTCGGCGAGGCGATCTCGCAGCTCTTCATCGCCGGGGAGCCCGCCAACGAACGCGACTTCCTCTACCGCGGCCTGTCGCCCGCCGCCCGCGCCGAAGTCGACATGCGGCTCCAGAGAACCCCGGCCGGCGCGCCCACCCCCTGGGTGGCGCACCGCCCACTGGTGGTCGGCTGATCATTCGCCGCCCACAGCCGCCTTGCGGAACGCGGTAGGCTGGCGCACCTCCCCGTTCACCCCGCTCCCATGCGCAACCTCATCGACTTCAGCTCCTGGCTCGGCCTGCTCACCACGCTAGTGGGTCTGGTCTTGGTCTCGTTCGCCGCCGTGGGCGTGCGTCTGCTGTTCATGCAGACGTTTCAACGCCGCCGCGAACGCGAGAACCGGCAGATCAACGAACGGCTCAAGACCCTGATCGCCGCCTACAAGACCCTGGGCGGCTCGTTCACCGGCAACCTCGCGGTCGACCCGGCCCACCTGCGCGACCTGCACCGCACTGCGCCGGCCGGTACAGACGACGCCGATGACGAAGACGGTGAAGAACACGCCGTCACGCCCGCGCTGAGTTCGGAACGGCGGCGGCGCACCCGCGATGCGGTGGAAGCCGCCCTGTCGGATGTGATGCTTCTTGGCACCGAAGAACATGTGCGCCTTGCCGTGCAGGCAGCGCAGGACATGGCCGAAGGGCGCAAGGTGCACACCGCCGAACTGGTGGCGGCACTGCGCCGCTTCATCCGGGAGGCCCTCGACCTCGACCCCATTCCGGCCGAACTGAAGATCCCGCTCCAGGGCCCGCTGCGCACCGGCAGCACCGGCTCGGCGGGCCGCGGCGCGCGAGGCGCAGGCGGCGCCGGGGCGGGCCGGGCGGGAGGAGGTGGTGGTGCGGGCGGCGGGGGCGGAGGCGGGACAACCGGCGTGGCCGCCGTCAGCTTGGGTGCGGACCGCGATCCACCCTGACGCCGTTTGCCGGGGAGGAGGCGCCCATGCCCTCTGAACAAGCCCCCGTGAGGCGGCGCGCCTCGCCTTGGGATGGGCCGCCAGGCGCAAAGCGCCACAGACGGCCCAAAGCGACGAGGCCCCGTCCACGAGGGACTTGTTCCGCGTTGCCCTAAGACCGCCCCGCTTTCTGCTGTGCCTCGATCTGCGCACGCAAACGGTCTTCCTGCTCGCGCAATTCGGGCGTGAAGGCCTCACCCAACTCATCGGCTTCGAAGATCTGCCGGATTTCGATCTCCGACTCGCCCGGCATCGGGTTCGGACAACGCTTGACCCAGTCGATCGCCTCCTGGAGCGATGCGCACTGCCAGATCCAGAAGCCGGCCACCAGCTCCTTCGTCTCGGCAAACGGGCCATCGATGACGCTGCGCGCCTGGCCTGAAAAGCGGATGCGGACACCCTTCGAGCTGGGGTGCAGGCCCTCGCCGGCCTGCATGATGCCAGCCTTCACCAGGGCTTCGTTGTACTCGCCCATCTGGGTGAGCAACGCCTCGCTGGGCATGACGCCCGCTTCGCTGTCCTTGTCGGCTTTCACCAAAATCATGAATCGCATGTCGGTCTCCAGGTTGTGAGGGGATGTCGGAACAATCGTGCTCCTCACCTGACGACGAACGAGCCTCCCGCGTTTCGACAACCTTGGCGACCGCCACCGAAAAAAAATGGCGCGACGCCATCGGCGGCCGGACCTCGCTGATCACAGGCCAATGTTCGGGCACCGCGGCACGGGCCGCGTGCAGGCCGGGCCGGCGCCTTCGTTCAGCCCGCTTGAGGCTCGTCGAACTCGAGGCCCTCGGCCTGCAGCCACTCGGCCGCAACGCGCATGGCCGACAGCGCGGCCGGCGCCCCGGCATATGGCCCGACGTGCAACAGCACCTCGCGGAGTTCCGTGAGGGTGGCACCGTTGTTCAGCGCACCGCGCAGGTGGCCCTTCAGCTCGTGAAGATGGCCCATCGCCGCGAGCATCGCCACCGTGCAAAGGCTGCGCTGCTTCAGCTCGAGCCCTGTGCGCTGCCAGGTCGAACCCCAGGCGTGCGCATTCAAGTAATCTTGTAGCGGCTGGGTGAATGCGGTGGCCGCAGCGAGGGAGCGGTCGACGTACACGTCACCCATGACTTGTCGGCGACGGGCTTCGCCTGCGGCTGCGGTGGAATTCGGAGAAGTGGAACGGCTCATGTGATCTCGGGCCCTCTGCGGTGTGAAGTTGGATGGCGAGCGAGCCGAATCGGCCGGCCCGCCGCAGATCATGACACCGTTGGTTCTGATGCAGATC
Organism: uncultured Rhizobacter sp.; assembly: GCA_964493285.1. Lineage (GTDB taxonomy): Bacteria > Pseudomonadota > Gammaproteobacteria > Burkholderiales > Burkholderiaceae_C > Rhizobacter. The sequence goes on from CAZBOF010000029.1 coordinate 24,714, forward strand.
CGCCGCGCATCCAAGCGGCATGTCTGGGGGCGCGCTTGGTCCGGCGCCACTCTTCCAGCATTTCCCACCGCACGGAAGTTGCACGCGCCAGCGATGCCGGCGTGCTGGTGTCGACGGTGAGTTCAATCCGATGACCGTTCAGGTCAAAGAAATAGATCGATCTGAACAGCGTGTGATCGGTGATGCCCACCACGCTGAATCTGCGCATCGCACGGGCCCGGAAATGGCTATGCTCGCGGCTACCGCCGAAGAACCCACACCGGCCCGTTCTTGACAGCACGTGCTGCGGGCGGGGCCGGCAACCGGATCCCCCCATGCAACAGCCGCTTCGCTCCAGCCTCCTGTTCATTGCCGCAGCCTGGATGCTGGCCGCCTGCAGCGACACGCCGGCGCCGCGCTTCGTCGAAGGCACCGCCCCGCGGTTCGAGGCCGCGGCATCGCTGCACCCCTTCAACAGCGACCTCGTCTTCAGCAACGCAGCCGGCAGCGACGGCACTGCCGATCTCGGCGCGGCCACCGACCCGGTGCGGGCGGGGGTCAACGCACTGGATGGGATGTCAACGTCGGCGTACTTCGACATCGCGATCAACGGCAGCGTGGACCCCGCCACCGCCGTCGCCGGCACCTCGGTCCACGTGGTCCGGCTGGACACGGGCAGCGGCGATGCCCTGGATCTGGCAAGCATCACAGGCATCGCTGGCACGGCCCCGTTCGATGTCCGCGTCGTGTCGCTGGACGGTGGAACGCACAACACGATCCGCGTGCGTCCCACCCGGCCACTCGAAAGCCGCTCCAAGTACCTCGTCGTGCTGACCAACGACCTGCGCGACGCCGCTGGCAGGCCGCTCACGCGCTCCACCAACTTCAACAGGCTGCGCGACACCCAACACGCCTTGTCTGCCAGCGAAGTGCCCCTGCGCCCGACCGTGCTGCAGTGGGAGACGCTGGGGGCCGATCACCTGGCCGCCGGCAGCGCAGGCGCACTGAGTCCTGCCGCCGCGCGCGAGAAGATCGTGCTGGCCTACACCTTCACCACCACCGACCCCACCGCGGTGATGCACGCCATGGCGAACCCGGTCGCCACCATTGCGGCGATGCAGATCGCGGCGGGCGAGACGCCTTCCGTTGCGGTCACCAACGCCAGCGCACTGGCCACCGGCGGCCTGCTGAGCAACCCGCAGGCGCGGCCGGTGGGCATGTCCGGGCTCACCGGCATCGACATGAGCGCATTCTCGAGCGCGCTCGCCCCCTATGTCGGCGCCCTCTACACGGGCTACATCAGGTTGCCGTACTACCAAACGGCCCCCGCCGGCCTGCCGTTCGGCGCCTTCCTCGCGCGCAACTGGCAGCCCGACACCGCACTCGCCGCAGCGCTGGGCACCCACGTGCCGGCCGATGTGGATGGCTCGTTCAACGTCACCCACCGCTACCCGTTCGCCACAAAAACATCCGACGAAACCGTGCCGCTGCAGCTGACGCTGCCCCAATCGAACTGGGTTCCAGGCTATGCCGGGGCCGCGAACTGCGGGCAGATCTACGCCGCCACCGGGTACCCGGTGGTGATGTACGTGCATGGCATCACCAGCGACCGCACGTCCGTGCTCGCCCTCTCGCACACCCTGGCCAGCCGCTGCATCGCCACCGTCGCGATCGACCTGCCCTTGCACGGCGTGCCCGCGAACAGCGCCTTCGTGAATGTGCTCAACGTCGAGTACAGCACGTCGATCCCATTTGCCACGCTCTACGGCGCCGACGCACCGCATGAGCGCCACTTCAACGTGGCCGGCCCCACGGGCTCGCCCGCACCGATGGACTTCTCGGCGCCCACGTCCAACGACGGCTCCGGCGCCCAGTTCATCAACCTCGGCCACCTCGCCAACACCCGCGACAACAGCCGCCAGGCCGTGATGGACCTGCTGAACCTCAACGCCAGCCTGGGCGCCCTCAACACCGAGATCCTGCGGTTCAACCCGCTGGGCCTGGACAGGAACCGCCTGTACCTGTTCGGCGTGTCGCTGGGCGGCATCCTGGGCAACGTGTTCACCACCACCAACCAAATCAGCATCGCCAACGGTGCGCAAGTCGGGTTGCCCTCAGCCCTGTCGCCCATCCGCGGCCTGGTGCTCGCCTCGGCGGGCAGCCAGATGGCGCAGATCATCGCCACCTCGCCCACCTTCGGGCCCGTCATCCAGAACGGCCTCGCGGCCAACGGCGTCAACGTGGGCACGACTCACTACGAACGATTCCTGTACACCGCCCAGTCCCTGATGGATGCGGCCGACGCGGTGACTTTCTCCAAGCTGCTGGTGCCCCTGGGCGTGCCGATCTTGCTGCAGCAGATCCGCAACGACCAGGTCATCGTCAACGCCAGCGACAACGCGCCGCTGGCCGGCACCGAAGCCCTGGCCACCCTGCTCGACACCACGCGGCTCGGGCTGGGCTCGACCCAGCTCGGCCGCGGCTTCGTGAAACTCGATGCCGGGGGCCACACCTCGCTGCTGCGTCCCGAAGGCGGCGCCCCGCAAGTCACCGCCGAACTGCAAGCGCAGGTGGTCACCTTTGTGCTGAACAACGGCAACGTGGCGGTCGGCTCTGCGGCGCCCGGCAACATCGATCTCTCGGTCCCTTGACCGGGCCCTGCGCGGGCCAATGCCCGCGCTTCGCACCACCCTCACCCCGTCGCCATGCCAGGCCCCTACCCCGTCACCCATCGCAAGGTGTCACGCAACGATGGGCTGAAGGCGCTGATTCAACAGCGCCTGCGGGCGTTCGACCTCCTCACCGCCCCCACTGTCGGGCTCGATGCGCTGCACCAGGCCGCCGTGGCGGTCGCCATCGTCGATGAAGGGCATGGCGCCGACCTGCCAGGCTTTCGCCGGCACACCGGCTGGACCACCGAGGCCGCGCTGCTGCTCACGCAGCGCGCCACGCAACTGCGGCGGCACGCGGGCCAGTGGGCCTTGCCGGGCGGTCGCGTCGACCCCGGCGAGACCGCCGAACAGGCCGCCCTGCGCGAAGTGGCCGAAGAGGTGAACCTGCGCCTCGACCCCAGCGCGATCCTGGGCCGCCTCGACGACTACGTCACCCGCTCGGGCTTCGCCATCACGCCCGTGGTTGTCTGGGCTGGCGCGGCGCGCGATCTTTCACCCAACCCCGACGAAGTGGCCAGCATCCACCGCATCCCGATCGCCGAACTGCTGCGCGGCGATGCCCCCCTGCTCGACCCCACCGAGCACAGCGTGCACCCCGTGCTGCGCATGCCCGTCGGCCACGACTGGATCGCCGCGCCCACCGCCGCCATGCTGTACCAGTTCCGCGAGGTGTGCATCGAAGGCCGGCCCACGCGGGTGGCGCATTTCGAGCAGCCGGAGTTTGCGTGGCGGTAGGCGGCGTGCGGACGTCGGGTCAGGCAAGCTTCCGAAGCTGCTCAAAACCCACGGCGCAGCGGTGAGTCCCGACTGACTGCTGCCTTCTGCTTCGCAGGCGTCAATGACGCTTGCGAACGCACTGCGGACAACCGATGCCGCGCACCGCCTTCAGCGCCCATTCGCCGCGCGCTCAGATCGGCCGTTCAAGCGCCAGGTCGCGCACTTCACGCTTGGTTTCGCTCCAGCGCTGGAGTATGCGCACCGCGTCTCGCGCCGTGCGCTCATCGGGCTCGACCTTTCGCACGGTCAACTCCAGCCGGTGGCCGCTGGGGTCGAAGAAGTAGATCGAGTGGCAGAGGTGGCCATCCTTGGGGCCGATGACTTTCACGCCGCCCGCCTCGAGGCGCGCTTTGGCCGACAGCAGCGTGTCCATGTCGGGGAGTTGCAGCGCGAGGTGCTGCACCCAGGCTGGGGTGTTGGGGTCGCGCCCCATCTCGGGTTCTTCAGGCACCTCGAAGAAAGCGACACACCCGCCGTTCTGCATGTGAAAAAAGATGTGGATGTGAGGGCAGCGCTCCTTGGTCGACTGCACGTACTCGGAGGTGACCGCCGCGACCAGCGGCATGTCCAGCAGGCGTGTGTAGAAGTCGGCGGTTTCCTTCGCGTCCTTGCAACGATAGGCCACGTGGTCAAGGCCGAGGGGGGTGTAGTTCATGTGGGCTCCAGTGGGCGGATGCGTGCATCGTAGCAAAGATTGTCATCAATGCCATATTGACATTGATGACATATTTCAGCAAACTCCCGTCATCGCATGACTGGCAGGGCCCCATGGCATTACAGGTGGAGGAAACAGAAGTTCTCATCGTTGGCGGCGGCCCCGTCGGGCTTTCGCTCGCGGCAGAGTTGGGCTGGCGTGGCATCTCCACCGTGCTGGTGGAACAGACGGACGGGGTCATCCACCAGCCGAAGATGGATGGCGTGAACCTGCGCACGATGGAGTTCTGCCGGCGCTGGGGCATCGTCGACGAGATGAAGCAAAGCGGCTTCCCGGCCGACTACCCGCAAGACATGGTGTACCTGACCAGCATCGCCGGGTACGAGTTGGGCCGGGAGACCTTCGCAACGCCCTCGGGCGGGGCCGAGGAGCGCCGCACCGGGCACAGCCCGGAGTCGCGCGTGCGCTGCCCGCAGACGCAGTTCGACCCCATCCTGCAGAAGCTCGCGCGCTCCCACCAAGGTGTGACGCTCCTGCACGAACACCGGTTCGTGGAGTTCAGCGAAGAAGGCGACGCCGTTCTCGCGCAGGTCCAGGATCTGCGCGCGGGACAGTCGCGCACCATCGCTGCCAAATACCTGGTGGCTTGCGACGGCGGTGGCAGCGGTTTGCGCAAAGCCATCGGCGCGGAAGACGAAGCCGGCGAAGTGCTGTCCTACTCCACCAACGTGATGTTCCGTTGCCCGGGGCTCTACGCGGTCTACAACAAGCCGCTGGCCTACCGGCACTTCTTCGTGGGAGAAGAGGGCACCTGGGGTTCGATGGTCGCCATCAGCGGTCGAGATGTCTGGCGCCTGTCGATCATCGGCGTCGGCCAGACCGGCAAGCTGTCCGACGAGCAGGTGCATCAGTCGATCCGCCGGGCCATTGGTGCTGACGTTCCTTTTGAAGTCATCTCCGCCATGCCGTGGGCACGCCGGGAATTCGTGGCGCGGCACTTCAGCCGCGGGCGGGTGTTCCTGGCGGGTGATGCGGCGCACGTCATGTCACCCACCGGCGGGTTCGGCATGAACACCGGCATCGCCGATGCCGTCGACCTGGCCTGGAAGCTGGAAGGCTCGCTGCGCGGATGGGCGGGGCCACGATTGCTGCCAACCTACGACGCCGAGCGGCGGCCGGTTGCCGTGCGCACCGTGCGAGAGGCCACGGGCAACCTCAAGCGCACCTTGTCGCCGGGCGCGCAGCCGGACTTGATGAAGCCGACGCGCGAGGGGGCCGTCCTGCGCTACAACGTCGGTCGCCGGTTTGCGGCCACGATGCTGCGCGAGTGGTACAAGCTCGGCATCGATCTGGGTTACTGCTACACCGACTCGCCCATCTGCGTCAGCGACACCTCGCAGCGCCAAGACCCGCACCGGGTGGATGACGCAGCGGCCTCTCCGTGGTCCTTCGATGACGGCTCGGCCGTCAATCCCACCACCTTGCGCGAGCGCCAGCGTCTTGCCGTGCATCTGGCGGAAGGCACGCCGGTGACCCTGCCCTGGACCGAACTCCCGGCCCACGAGGTGATGGTGCCGGCCTTCGGTGCGCACGTCGGGGCGCGTGCGCCCCACGTCTGGCTGGAAGACGGGCGCTCGACGCTGGATCTGTTCGGGAAAGCGTTCACGCTGCTCGTGCTGGACGCCGGCGTCGAGCCGCAAGCGCAGCAGATGGCACAGGCTGCAGCGGATGTCGGCATGCCGCTCGTCACCGTCCGATGCGACGAGCCAGCCGTGCGAGCCGCCTACCCGGTGCATCTGGTGCTGGTCCGCCCGGACCAGCACGTCGCCTGGATGGGAGCGGATTTTCCGGCGGGGGGTGCACGCGCACTCGCCGATGTTGTCAGAGGAGCGTGACGCATGTCCACCCGAGTTCCATCCCCTGCCCGCGCCGCCGCTGGCGAGAAGGAGACACAGTCTCCCCTTCAGCGCAGACACGAACGGCTGCGCCGCACGATCTTCGAGCAGGCGGGACTGCTGTTCGAGGAAAACGGCGGCGAGGAAGGCAACGGCTTCGATGCCACCACCGTGGAGGCGATCGCCGACCGTTCGGACATCTCCACCCGCACCTTCTTCCGGCACTTCGAATCGAAGGCCGATGTGATCTACCTCGACCTGAGGCGGTCTTCGGAAGAGTTCTTCGAAGCGCTGGACGCGCGGCTGCCGACAGCCGATGTCTTTTCGGCGGCCGTGCTGGCGCGCATCGACCAGATCGAAAACTTTTCCCGGGAGCCGCTCAACCTCGTGCGCCTGCTTCGCGCGATGCGCTCGCGCAACTTCGTGCACCGGCGCGCCGCCTGGTATGCCGACCTGCAAGAGAAGCTGCAACAGCGGCTGCTTCCGCATGTGCCGGACGAACGGAATGCCAGTGCCGTGGCAGCGCTCGCCGCGGCCATGGCCGTGAAGATCGGCGAGATGGGCCTTCAGCGATGGGCCAATGGCGGCGGCCAGGACAACCCGGCTGCGGCGATCGCGCAGGCCTACGTGTGGTGCGAGGAAATGTTCGGCGAGAACGCCGAGATCCGGCGGGTCTCCATCAATGAGAAGAAGTTCAAGTTGCGACCGCTCACGGCCGGCGTGAAAGGACGCAAGTGATCTCAGAACTCGTCGCGCTGCCCACCACACCCGGTGGCTACATGGAGAGCCAGAGCGGTCTGCAGCGCAGCAACCCAATGGTCTACGGCCGGCACGTGCCCGCCACGGATGGTTCGAAGGCGCTGGCCTTCATCGTGTTCCATCCGACCAGCAACTTCCATGGGCACTACCTGCTCGGCCCGGTGTCGCAGCGCGGCGCGGGCATGCTGGCCCTGAACACGCGGTATGTCGGCAACGACGCCATGCTGTTGATGGAGAACGCGCTGCACGATGTCGCCGCAGGCATGAAATTCTTGCGCGACCAGGGCTACCGGAAGATCGTGATGCTGGGCAATTCGGGCGGCGGCTCGCTGGCAGCCTTGTACCAACAGCAAGCGGAACGCCCCACCCTCACGACGACGCCGGATGGCCGCGCCTGCACCATCGCGACCGCGGGGCTCCCATCGGCGGACGCCATCGCACTCATCGCCGCTCACCCGGGCCGCGCCACGCAGCTTCTGGCGAAGATCGACCCGTCTGTCCTCGATGAAGAGGATGCGGCGCGCATCGATCCTGCGCTCGATCTGTTCGACCCCTCCAGACCCGTGCCGCTGGATCGGCAGTGGGTGGAAGGCTTCCGCGCCGCGCAGAGCCGCCGGCTCGAACGCATCACCAGCTGGGTGGAAGAACGGTTGCAGCAACTCGACGCCAGCGTCCCGCCGGAGATTGCAGACGACGCGTTCATCATCCGCAGGACCCAGGCCGACCCCCGCACGGTCGACCTCACGTTGGACGCCAACGATCGCCGGGCCGGTGGCCTCGGTGGCGAAGCCCGCCTCTACAACGCGGCGGCCAATGGGCTCGGGCGGTTCTGCACCTTGCGCTCGTTCCTCAGCCAATGGAGCGTTCGCCATACGCGGGCCCATGGCCCGGCCTGCCTGCGCGACACCACGGCGCCGGTTTTGATCGTGGACTACACCGCTGACCAGACGGTGTTCCCGAGCCATCTCGCCGAATGGAAGCGCGCGGCAGGCACACGCGCTGAGTACTTCGAAGTAAAGGGTGCCCCGCACTACCTGTCCCCCGGGCCCATGGTCGACCAGGTCTCAGACCATCTGGTCGCGTGGGCACGCCGTCACTGATCCACAAGGAGACAACCATGACCGAACTCGATCCCACCATCCGCCAAGGCCGCCGTCGGCTTCTCAAGACCGCGATGGCGTGCGGCGCCACTGCGGCACTCCCTGGCCTGGCGTTTGCTCAGGCCGCCAAGGTGACGCGCATCATCGTCCCCTACGCCGCGGGCGGAGGCACCGACATCCTCGCCCGGCACTTCGCGGAAGCCCTGGGCCCGGAACTCGGCGGCACCGTGATCGTCGAGAACCGCGCGGGCGCCGGTGGAAACATCGGCGGCGATGCGGTGGCCCGATCGGCCGCGGACGGCTCGACGCTGCTTCTGGGGGACATGGCACTCGCGGTGAACCCCAGCTTGTTCAAGCGCATGCCGTTCAGCCCGACGCGAGACCTCCAGCCGATTGCGGCTGTCGGTGCGGCGCCGCTGGTGCTGGTTGTGAACCCGTCCATCCAGGCGAACTCGGTGAAAGAACTCGTCGCGCTTGCCAAGTCGCAACCGGGCAAGCTCTCGTTCGCGACGGCCGGCACCGGCAACCCTCCGCACATGGCGGGCGCGCTGTTTCGCACGACGACCGGCATCGACCTGGTGGAGGTGCCTTACAAAGGCGTTGGCCCGGCGATCACCGATGTGATCGGCGGGCAGGTCTCGATGCTGTTCACGGGCTTGAGTAGCGCCCTGCCTCACATTGAGTCGGGCAGAGTCCGTGCGCTGGCGGTGACCGGGCCCAAAAGGGCCCGTGCCGTCCCGCAGATTCCGACCATGGCTGAAGCAGGCTTCGGCAAGGTCGAAGTGACCTCCTGGTGGGGACTGTTCGGGCCGGCGGGCATGCCAGAGGCGGTGGTCTCCAGCATCGCCAATGCCTCTGCGAAGGTCCTCGCAGACCCCCGCTTGCGCGGCCGTCTGTCCATTCAATCGATCGAAACCTGGCAAGGCGACGCCAATCACCTTGGCAAACACCTGCAGGCCGAGACAACCCGGTGGCAGAAGGTGATCGCGGACGCGAATATCACGGCGGT
>CAZBOF010000030.1:0-27486 GCA_964493285.1 uncultured Rhizobacter sp.
CTGGAGCAGCAGATCGCCGCCATCTGGAAAGACGTGCTCAAGCTGCCGCAAGTGGGTGCGCGCGACAACTTCTTCGACCTGGGCGGTCATTCGCTGCTGGCGGTGCAGGCGCACCGCAGGTTGCGCGATGCCTTGGGGCGTGAGCTGTCGATCACCGACATCTTCCGCTTCCCCACCATCCAGAGCCTGAGCACCTACCTCGGTGCGGGCGCCGGTGCCGATGCAGCCGCCGCGCAGCAGGGCAAAGATCGCGCCGAAGGCCGGCGCGCCGCGATGATGCGCCGCCAGAACGTGCGCACGCCGGTCGGCCAGGGTTGAGCGCCAACGCATTTGAGAGCGAACCAGCATGAGTGATCAGTTCGACGACGGTGGTTTCGACACCGACATTGCCGTGGTGGGCATGGCGGGCCGCTTTGCGGGCGCGCGCAACATGGCCGAGTACTGGCGCAATCTGCGTGACGGTGTCGAAGGACTGAGCACGTTCACCGAAGACGAGTTGCTCGCCGCCGGGGTGGACCCGGGCCTGCTCGCCGATCCCGCCTATGTGCGCCGCGGCGCGGTGCTGCCCGACATGGAGCAGTTCGACGCGGGCTTCTTCGGGTTGAACCTGCGCGAAGCGTCGATCATGGATCCGCAGCACCGCCACTTCCTGGAGTGCACCTGGGAAGCGCTGGAAAGCGCGGGCCATGTGCCCGAGAGCTTCCAGGGCTCGATCGGGGTGTTCGCGGGCTCCGGGCACAACGCCTACATGCCCTACAACCTGATGACCAACCCGAAGCTGATGGCTTCGGTGGGCTTCTTCCTGGTTCGGCACACGGGCAACGACAAGGACTTCATGACGACGCGCGTGTCGTATGCGCTGAACCTGAAGGGCCCGAGCGTCAACGTGCAGACCGCCTGCTCCACCTCGCTGGTGGCGATCCACAGCGGCGTGCAGAGCCTGCTCAACCGCGAGTGCGACATGGCACTGGCCGGCGGCGTGACCATCGAACTGCCGCATCGTCGGGGCTATCTGTACGAGGAAGGCGAGATTCTTTCGCCGGATGGGCATTGCCATGCGTTCGACGCCAGCTCCAAAGGCACGGTCTTCGGCAGCGGCGTGGGCGTGGTGGCGTTGCGCCGCCTGTCGGATGCGCTGGCCGATGGCGACCACATCCATGCGGTGATCAAGGGCTCGGCCGTCAACAACGACGGTTCGGGCAAGGTCGGCTACCTCGCGCCCAGCGTCGACGGCCACGCGCAGGCGGTGGCCGAGGCGCTGGCGATCGCCAACGTGTCGCCTGACACCGTCACCTACATCGAAGCGCACGGCACCGGCACGCCGGTCGGCGACCCGATCGAGATCGCTGCGCTGAGCCAGGCGTTCCGCCAGGGCACCGACCGGGTCGGCTTCTGCGGCATCGGGTCCGTCAAGACCAGCATCGGCCACACCGACACCGCGGCGGGCGTCGCCAGCTTCATGAAGGTGGCGCTGGCCCTGCAGCATGGGCAACTGCCCGCGACCTTGAACTTCACTGCGCCCAATCCGGCGTGCGAGTTCGAACGCAGCCCGTTCTACATCAACTCGCAGCTCACGCCGTGGACGCCACCGGCCGGCGTGCCGCGGCGCGCGGGCGTCAGCTCGCTGGGCGTGGGCGGCACCAACGCCCACGTGATTCTTGAACAGGCTCCGGTGGTGCAGCCTTCCGGCCCGTCGCGGCCGTACCAGCTCATCGTGCAGTCGGCGAAAACCGTGAGCGCGCTGGATGCCGGCGCGCAGGCCTTGGCCGATCACCTCGATGGCCATCCGCAGCTGAGCCTGGCCGATGCAGCCTACACCTTGCGCGTGGGCCGCCAAGCCATGAAGCACCGCCGCGTGGTGGCCGTGCAGGATGCGGCGGACGCGTCGGCCGTTTTGCGCGCGATGGACCCGAAGCGCGTGTTCACCGAGACCGCCGAAGACGGCGCCACGCGCAGCGTGGCGTACATGTTCGCCGGCGGCGGTGCGCAGTACCCGAACATGGGTGCCGGCCTCTACGACAGCGAGCCGGTGTTTCGCGCCGCGGTCGATGAATGCCTGGACATCCTGACCACCCGCGTCAAGACCGACATCCGGGGCTTGCTGTTCCCGGCACCGGGCACCGAGGCCCAGGCGGCCATCGAGCTGGAGCGCCCCTCGCTTGCACTGCCGGCGCTGCTCACCATCCAGTACGCGCAAGCCAAGCTGTGGATGTCCTGGGGCCTCGCGCCCACGGCCATGATCGGCCACAGCATGGGCGAGTACACCGCGGCGCATCTGGCCGGCGTGTTCAGCCTGGCCGATGCGCTGACGCTGGTGGAGTTGCGCGGCCGCCTGTTCGAAACCCTGCCGGAAGGCGGCATGCTCAGCGTGCCGCTGTCCGAAGACGAGCTGCGCCCCTACATGCCGCCGGAGCTGTCGATCGCGGCCGTGAACGGCCCGCGCCTCACGGTGGCCGCCGGGCCGGTCCATGCGGTCGAAGCCTTGCAGCAGCGCCTGGCGCAAGAAGAGATCGAAGCCGCCCGCGTGCGCATCAACGTCGCAGCGCATTCGTCGATGCTGGAGCCGATCCTCAAAGAGTTCGGCGAGTTCTTCAGCCGCATCACGATGCACGCGCCGAAGCTGCCTTTCGTCTCCAACCTCTCGGGCACGTGGATCACGGCGGCCGAGGCCACCGACCCGGCGTACTGGGTGCGCCACCTGCGCAACACCGTGCGCTTCGCCGATGGCCTGAACGAGCTGCTGAAAGACCCGACGCGCATCCTGCTCGAAGTCGGGGCAGGCCGCACGCTGTCGAGCCTGGCGCGCCAGCATCCGGGGCGCTCGGCCCAACAGGCGGTGCTGAACTCGCTGCGCCATCCCGATGAGCAAATCGCCGACCAGGCCTTCGTGCTCACGGTGCTCGGGCGCCTGTGGGGTCTCGGCGCGCCGGTGGACTGGTCGCTCTTTCATGGTGACGAGCGGCGCCTGCGCGTCGAGCTGCCGGCCTACCGCTTCGACCATCAGCGCCACTGGATCGAGCCCGGCCAGGGTGCCGTGGCGCTGGCTCCGGCCGAACGCTCGCTGCACAAGCGCAAGGATGTGGGTGACTGGTTCTACCAGCCGGTCTGGAAGCGCGCGGCAACGCCGCTGCTGCCGGTGGCGGATGCCGCATCGGCCGACCAGCCGCCTGCCGACGCCATCACCGCCCTGGTGTTCGCCGACAGCCTCGGCTTCGCAGATCGCTTGGCGCAGCGCCTGCGCGGCGAGGGCATGGAAGCCGTGATCGTTCGCGCCGGCAGTTCGTATCACCGCGAAGACCGCGACCGCTTCAACATCAACCCGCGCAACGGCGCCGACTACGACAAGCTGCTGGCGGCGCTGATGGCCAGCGGGCGCATCCCCCAGCGCATCTACCACCTCTGGACGCTGACCGGCGCGGGCAAGCCCGCACGCAGCATTTCGGCGGCGAACGACCTGCAGCACCTGGGCTTCTACAGCCTGCTGCACCTGGCGCAAGCCATCGGGCGCGAAGACCTGAGCGAGCCGGTGCGCCTGGCGGTGGTGACCGACCACCTCCAGCGCGTGTCCACCGAAACCGGTCTGGTGCCTGCCAAGGCGACCCTGCTCGGACCGTGCAAGGTGATCCCGTGCGAGTTCACGCACGTGCGTTGCCAAAGCATCGACATCGAGATCCCTGCGGTGGGGTCTCGCCAGGAATCGCTGCTGCTCGACGGGCTGGTGGCTGAACTGGCCACCGCGCATTCAGACGACGCCGTCGCCTACCGGGCCGCGCAACGCTGGGTGCAAGACTACGAGCCCGCGCAACTGCCGGCGCTGAACGGCGTGGGCGAACGCCTGCGCCAGCGCGGCGTCTACCTCATCACCGGCGGCCTGGGGGGCGTTGGCCTGGCGATGGCCGAGCATCTGGCCGCGACCGTGAAAGCACGTCTGGTGCTGGTCGGCCGCGCCGGCTTGCCGGAGCGCAGCGAGTGGCCGCGGCACCTCGCGCAACCCGATGCGAATGCTGCGCTGGTGCGGCGAATCCGGCAGGTCATGGCGCTCGAAGCGCTGGGGGCCGAGGTGCTGGTGCTCTCGGCCGACGTGACCGATCTCGCGCAGATGAAAGCGGCGGTGAAGCAAGCCAAGACCCGCTTCGGCGCGGTGCACGGCGTGCTGCACACCGCCGGCGTGCTGAACGACGGCGTGATCCAGCTCAAGGAGGCCGCCGCCGCGGCTTCGGTGCTGGCGCCCAAGCTGCAAGGCACGCTGGTGCTGGAGGCCGCGCTCGGTGATGCGCCGCTCGACTTCCTGGTGCTCTTCTCATCGATCAGCGCGTTCGCGGGGCTGGCGGGTCAGATCGACTATGCCGCCGCCAATGCCTTCCTCGATGCGTATGCGCAAGAGCGTTTCACGCGCGACGCCACCTTCACTGTCGCGGTGAACTGGAGCCAATGGCAAGAGGTCGGGATGGCGGCCGAGCTTGCTCATCAACTCGGCCTCTCGGCCGACGCGTTGGCCGATACAACGGGCACGCCGGTCGATCACCCGCTGGTGCAGCGCTGCCTGCTCGACACGCCGCAAGAGCGCGTGTACGCCACGCGGTTCAGCGCGTCCACGCACTGGCTGCTCGATGAACACCGGGTGCGCGGCGGCAATGCGCTGATCCCCGGCACGGGCTACCTCGAACTGGTGCGGGCTGCCTTCAGCCAACGCGGCGACGGCGCTGCGGTGGAACTCAAGAATGTCACTTTCCTCGCGCCGTTCGCGGTGCGTGACGACGAAGAGAAAGACCTGCGCATCCACATCCGCGCGCATGGCGGCAGCAATCACCATTTCAGCGTGGTGAGCCGCACCGCCGATGCGGCGGGCGGCGACCAGCCGTGGACGGAGAACGTGCGCGGCAGCGTGTCCTTCGTCGATGCCGCGGTGCCCGTGGCGGAGCCGGTGGCGCAGATCGCGGCACGCTGCACGCAGCGCCAGCAGGTGTTCAGCGGCAACGAAACCCAGACCCATCTGCTGTTCGGCCCGCGCTGGAGCAACCTGGAGCGCATCGATTTCGGCGTGGGAGAGGCGTTGGCCACGCTGGAATTGCCGGCGCCCTACCTGGGCGACCTGGCACAGATCACGCTGCACCCGGCGCTGATGGACATGGCCACGGCCGGCGCGCAGTCGCTGGTGCCGGGTTTCGACGAAGCCAACGACTTCTTCGTGCCGGCCTCGTATGGGCAACTGCGCGTGTTCGGCCCGCTGACGGCCAAGCTGCACAGCCACATCCGGTTCCGCGCCGACGACAGCGGCAGCAACGACCTGGCCTACTACGACGTGACAGTGCTCGACGAGCATGGCCGCGTGGTGGTCGACATCGTCGACTTCACCATGATCCGCGTGCGCGACAAGGCGCTGCTGGCGCGCGGCACGCAAAGCGATGCCCCCGCCCGCAGCGAGGCCACGCCGGCCAAGCCGCGCGCCACGGCGAACAACGTGCTGGCCGTGGGCTTGCGCGACGGCATCTTGTCGGACGAAGGCGCCGAGGTGCTGCAACGCGTGCTGAACTGGGGCGCCGGCCCGCAGATCGTGGTGTCTCCGCAAGACCTGATCGCGCTGATGGCGCAGCTTCGCGCGCCCGCCCAAGCAGCGTCGGAATCGGCCGATGCCAGCCCGCCGCCCGCCGGTGCCGACTGGAAGGCGCCGGTCACCGCCACCGAGAAGCTCATCGCACAGATGTGGGCCGACATGCTCGGTACCGAGCACGTCAGTGCCGACGCCAACTTCTTCGACCTCGGCGGCCACTCGCTGCTCGCGGTCCAGGTGATCAACAAGCTCAAGAAGAAGACCGGCAAGGCTTTGCCGCTGACGGCGTTGCTCGAAGCGCCCACCGTCGAAACCCTGGCGGCGCTGATCGAGCCACCGGGTACCGCGCAGGCCGAAGGCACGGCATCGGGCTCGGCAGTGTCCACCGTGCCTCGCAGCGGCACGCTCATCCCTATCCGCCCGGGCGGCGAGAAGCTGCCGCTGTTCATGGTGCACGACGGCAACGGCGAGACCTTGCTGTACCGCACCTTGGCGCTGCAACTCGCACCCGGGCACGCGGTGTACGGCTTGCAGCCCGAGATGCGCGCCGATGGCAGCTTTGCGCACACGCGCATCACCGACATGGCGGCGGCGCACATCGACAAGATTCGCAGCGTGCAGCCCCATGGGCCGTACCTGCTGGCGGGCTTGTGCGCGGGTGGCGTGATCTCGTTCGAGATGGCGCGCCAGCTCGAAGACCAGGGCGAGAAGACGCTGTTCGTCGGCATCATCGATGCCGCCGATGTGCACGCCGCCGAGCGCCCGTTTGCCGGTGCGCAGGCGCGTTTGAACCGCTTCCTCGGCGCACTCTCCGACGACCCTTCAGCCTCCACGCTGCAACGGCTGGGCAAGGCGGTGCCCGCCATGGCCCGCAAGACGGTCAACCTCATCAAATGGGAGATCGAGTCGCGCCTGCAGAAGAAGCAGATCGCGAAGAAGGTGCAGTCGCTTCGCGAAGCCGGCGAGGGGGCCGCGCCCGTCTCTGAATCTTCCGATCTCAGCTACCTGCGTTTGTATGAGATCGCCCACCGCGAGCATGCGCCGCAGGGGCAGTTCGCGGCGGGCGAGGTGGTGCTGTTCCGCGCCTCGCAGGGCGATGGCAGCCAGGGCGACGTGCCGTTCCAGGAGAAGTACTCCGATTCGGCGCTGGGCTGGAAGCCCCGTGTGAAGGCGGAGGTGGAGGTGGTTCCGATCCCCGGCGGACATTCGAGTGCGCTGCAAGAACCCAATGTGCGGGTGCTCGCCGCCGCGCTGCAAGAACGCATCGATCGCGCGCTGACGCAGATCGAGCCGCCCGCTGCCGGTGAAGTGCCGGCCGTGCCGAGCGACGAGCGCAAACCTGCGACGGTGGACTGATCCGATGACGGAACGTGTTTCCCCGGCGGCCGCTGTGTCCGGCCGCCCGGCGGCTTTGGTCGCCATCGTCAATTACCGCACCGGCGCGTTGGTCGTGGAATGCCTGCGTTCGCTGGCCGGCGAAATCGCGGCTTGCCCGGGATTGCGGGTGATCGTGGTCGACAACCGATCCGGCGATGGATCCGACGGCCTGATTGCCGCGGCCATAGCCCAGGAAGGATGGTCCGGCTGGGCCGAGCTGGTGCGTGCGCCCGTCAATGGCGGCTTCTCGTACGGCAACAACATGGCGGTGCGCGTGGCGCGTGAATCGAGGCGGCCACAGCCTGCCTACTACTGGATCCTCAACCCGGACACCCAGGTGCGCCCCGGGGCGCTTTCGGAGCTGATCGATTTCCTGGAGGCGAACCCGAAGGCGGGCATCGCCGGCAGCCGGTTGTTCAACGGAGACGGCTCACCCTGGCCGTTTGCCTTCCGCTTCCCGTCGATCTGGAGTGAATTGGCGAGCGGGCTGCGCCTCGGCTTTGCCGGGCGCCTGCTCGAAAAGCACGTGGTCCTGCGGCGCATGGGTGACCAGGCCGAGCAGGTCGATTGGCTGCCCGGCGCCAGCATGCTGGTGCGTCGCGAGGTGTTCGACACCGTGGGCTTGATGGACGAAGGCTATTTCCTCTACTTCGAGGAGACCGACTTCTGCCTGGCGGCGCGCCGGGCGGGCTGGGCCACCTGGTACGTGCCTCAGAGCGGCGTGATGCACATTGCCGGCCAGAGCACCGGGGTCACGGGCGAGCATGCCGCGGTGAAGCGCCGCCCACAGTACTGGTTCGAATCGCGCCGCCGCTACTGGGTGAAGAACCATGGCCGCGCCTATGCGGGGGCCACCGATCTTGTCTGGTCTGTGGCCTACCTCAGCTGGCGGGTGCGCAACCTGTTCCAGCGCAAGCCCAGCGACTACCCGCCCCATTTCCTGCGCGACATCCTGCGCAACTCTGCGCTGTTCCACCGTGGCATGCCCACCAGCGCCGCCGCCATCTCTCCCTACCATGGCCATCCAAATCGTTCCGCATAGTGCCGAATGGCATGACGCGGTCGTCGCGTTCAACCAGCGCCTGAGCGAGGGCGGCTCGCCCTGGAGCTTCTACCCCGACGCCGAGCCCGACTGGATCCCCAGGCGCGACGGGCAGAACGTCTGGCGCGAGTACTACGTGGCGGTGGAAGACGGCGCGGCGGTGCGCGGTGCGTTCGCCCTCAAGCCGCAAGACTGGCTGATCAACGGCCAGGTGCAGGTGGTGACCGACTGGCAAGGCCCCTTCTCGGAAGGCGAGATTGATGCACGCCACGGCACGCTCGGTCTTCGCATGATCCGCGACATGCTCAAGAAGCGTCCCTTGCTGTACAGCTGGGGCCATGGCGGGGACGACCAGCCGGTGGTGCAGATGCTGCGCAAGATGAACTGGTTGCTGCATCCCACGCCGTTCTGCCTCTGGGTGGCCAAACCCGCACGGTTTTTGCGGTTGAATGCCTTGCTCCGCAAAACCGCTGCCCGGCGTGCCGTACTGGACATCGCGGCCTACACCGGCCTGGGCTGGCTGGGCTTGAAGGCCATGCATGCTGCGCTGCGGTTGAAGGGGTGCCGCCGGTTCACGGCCGTGGCCGAGGAGGTGGCCGACTTCGGCCCCTGGGCGGATGCCCTCTGGGAACGCTGCAAAGGGCGCTATGGGGCGATCGCCGTGCGCGACGCGGCCTCCATGAATGCCCTGGCGCCGCGAGGCGCCTGGCCGCCCGTCACGCGCCTGCGCGTCCAGCGCCGCGGCGAGACCCTCGGCTGGGCGCTGGTGATGGACACGCAGATGGACAACGAGCACCGGTTCGGCAACCTGCGGGTGGGCTCCATCGTGGACACGCTGGCCGATCCCGACGACGCGGGCGAGGTGGTTCATGCCGCCACCCGCTTCCTGAGCGCGCGCGGGGTCGACATCGTGGTCTCGAACCAGGCCCACCCGGCCTGGGCGGGCGGATTTGCCCAGAACGGCTACGCGGTGCTTCCCGACAAGCGCCTTTTTGCCGCTTCACCGGCGCTGCAGGCAGCGCTCACTCCCTTCGAACAGGTGTCAAAAGGCCTCCATCTGACAAATATGGACGGTCACGGGCCGATGGCCCTTTGATTCGCTGGTTCACGGGATTGCAAATACACACATTTCGTGCCGATACTTTCGGGCCGCAAAAAATGCCCGAACCGACAGGATCTTGACCATGGAAAACGCCGCCGAACTGGCCACACGCCTGACACGCGCGTCGCGCAAACTGCACTGGGATGTCTACAACAGCTTCGACTGGCCTGCTGCGCTGGAAGAAAACGTCTGGTACATGCCGCCCGAGCTGATCTCGATCTACGGCACGCCCACGTATGACGCCCTCACCGAAGCGCAGCAAAAGCGCCTGAGCCTCTACGAACTGGGCAATTTCTTCAGCCTGGTGCTGCAGGGCGAGCGCCCGCTGGTCCAGGGGCTGGTGCACCGCATGTACGCCAAGGGCAATGCGCCGTCGGTGAACGAGTACCTGCACCACTTCGTCGACGAAGAGAACAAGCACATGGTGATGTTCGGCGAGTTCTGCAACCGCTACATCGGCAAGGTGTACCCCGAGAAGAAGATCTCGCTGCCGCGCGAGTACGCCAAGGGCGAAGAGGAAGTCGCGTTCTATTGCAAGGTGATGGTGGTCGAGGAGCTGGGCGACTACTACAACGTCGCCATCGAGAAAGATGCCCGTGTCGACGCCTTCGTGCGCGAGGTCAACCGAGTTCACCACGTGGACGAGGCGCGCCACCTCGCGTTCGGCCGCGTGCAGCTCGCCGAGCTTTTCGAGCGCCATGCCGCGAACTGGTCTGCCGAGACCTTGGCCGGGTTCCGCGAGTGGCTCGTGGCGTATCTGCGCGCTTCCTGGGGCGATTACTACAACCCCGTGATGTACCGCGATGCCGGGCTCGATGATTCGTACGAGGTGCGGCAGATGGCGCTTTCGCACCCCGTGTGCGCGGCGCAGCGCCGGTTGGCTTCCGCCAAGGTCGTCAGCTATTTCATCAAGACGGGCCTGCTGGCCGAGGAGCCCGCGCTTTGAGCGGGGTGGGATCGATGCAAGAAAGCGAAATCAGGACCAAGCTGCGCAGCTGGATCGTCAAGCACACCAAGGCCCCTGCCGCGAAGGCGGCTGCGTTCTCCGATGACACGCGCATTCTCGAAGAGGGCATTCTTTCATCGCTCGACATCGTCGAGTTCGTCCTCTTCATCGAAAGCCTGCGCGGTGAAGACATCGACACCGACGACATCGAGCCCGAGGTGTTCACGAGCGTCAACACGTTGTACGAGGCGTTCTTCGCCCAGGTGACCTGATGCCGCACGTGCTCCGCAGTCTGCGTACAGGTTTTCTTCGCTCGGCACAGCGGTTTCCCGACCGGGACGCCTTGCGGCTGGACGCGCAGACGCTGAGCTACCGGCAACTGCGCGAGCGCGCTGCGGCCCTGGCCGTGACCCTGGACGTTCGGGCCCCTGCCGCCGAGCCGCCCCTGACGGCGGTGTTCGCGCACCGTTCGATCACGGCCTACGCGGGCGTGCTGGCGGGGCTGCTGCGCGGCCACGGCTACGTCCCGCTGAACCCGGCATTCCCGCCGGACCGCACGCGCGGCATGCTGGTGCGCTCGGAGTGCCGCAGCGTCATCGTCGACACCCATGGCGCCGGCTTGCTCGATGAGGTGCTGCAGGGGGTCGAGACGCCGCTGGTGCTGCTGCTGCCCGACCACGATGACGTGACCGAGTGGGCGGCGCGCTGGCCGCAGCACACCTTTCTGAGCGCGCTCGATCTGGCCGATCCACGGGACTGGCAAGACGCGCCGGTGAACCCGGATGGCATCGCCTACCTGCTGTTCACCTCCGGCAGCACCGGCCAGCCCAAGGGCGTGATGGTGGCGCACCGCAATGTGCTGCCGTACGTCGACGCCATGGTCGCGCGCTATGGCGTCACCGAGCAAGACCGTTTCTCGCAGACCTTCGACCTCACCTTCGACCTGTCCGTGCACGACATGTTCGTGGCCTGGGAGTGCGGCGCCTGCGTCTGCGCGCCCACCAGCGCGCAGAAGATGTTTCCCGGCAAATACATCACCGACTGCGGCATCACGATGTGGTTCTCGGTGCCGTCGACCGTGGCGCTCATGAGCCGCTTGAAGCTCCTCAAGCCGGGCAAGTACCCCGGGTTGCGCTTCAGCCTGTTCTGCGGCGAGGCGCTGCCGGTGGAGATGGTTCAGAAATGGGCCGAGGCCGCGCCGCAATCGGTGCTGGAGAACCTGTACGGCCCGACCGAACTCACGATCGCCTGCACGCTCTACCGCTGGGACCCGGCGCGCTCGCCGGCGCAAAGCGAATTCGGCGTGGTGCCGATCGGGGAGCCGTATCCCGGCATGAAGGTGCTGGTGGCCGACGAGCAGCAGCGCGAGGTCGCCGTGGGTGAATCGGGCGAGTTGCTGATGTCGGGCCCGCAGCTCACGCTCGGCTATTACAAGGACGCGCCGCGCACCGCGGCAGCGTTCATCACGCCGCCCGGGCACGGCGAGGTCTACTACCGCACCGGAGACCGCGTGCGCCGCCCTGCACCCGGCGAACCGATGGTGTATCTCGGCCGGGTCGACAACCAGATCAAGATCCAGGGCTACCGCGTGGAGCTGGGCGAAATCGAAGCCATCCTGCGCGAAGAAGCCGGCGTGGACGTCGCGATTGCCGTGGGCTGGCCGCTGAATGCGAGCGGTGCCGATGGCGTGGTGGGCTTCCTCGGCGCCGACGAGGCCGACACCGATGCGGTCCGCGCACGCGTCATCTCTCGCCTGCCGCCCTACATGCATCCGAGCGAGCTGCGGCTGGTGTCCGAGTTCCCGCTCAACGCGAATGGCAAGGTCGATCGCAAAGCCTTGTTGGCCCGCCTCGCTGCGCCGGCCACGGAATCGGTGGAGTAGCCCGCATGACCCCTCCCAACATCACTGTGCCTGGTGCCCTGGGTGGCCCGATCGCCATTCCGGCGCCGCCTTCCGCCCCGGAAAGCGACACGTTGTCGGTGCTCGGTGTGCCGGTGACCGACGTCACCATGGACCAGGCGCTGGCGCTGTTGCAGAGCATGCTGCACTCGCATCCCCCGAGTGCGCATGGTGTTTATTTCGTCAATGCGCATACCCTGAACAACGCCTGCGATGCACCCGCCTACCGCAATGTGCTGCGCTCGGCCGCGCGCGTGTTCGGCGACGGCACCGGCGTGCGCTGGGCCGTGCGCTGGGTGCATGGTGTCAAGCTCAAGGACAACGTCAACGGCACCGACCTCGTGCCGCTGATGTTCTCGCGCTGGGCGAACCGCGGCCTTCGGTACTACCTCCTCGGCAACACGCCGCAGCGCATTGCGCAGGCGGCCGCACACGCACAGCGCGCCTTCCCGGGCTGGACGCTGGCGGGCTACCACCACGGCTATCTGGGCCCGGACGATCACGCCGCCGTGGTCGAGCAAATCAACGCCTCCGGCGCGCACCTGCTGCTTGTCGGCATGGGCAACCCGAAGCAGGAGCAATGGATCCACGACCAGCTGCCGAGGCTGAAAGTGCCGCTGTGCCTGGCCACCGGCGGCCTGTTCGACTACTGGGTGGGTGATCTCAAGCGCGCGGCGCCCTGGGTCCGCCGCCTGGGTTTTGAATGGCTGCACTTGCTGATCCGCCAGCCGAAGAAGGCCGGACGCTATCTGATCGGCAACCCCAAGTTTTTGCTGCGCGTGGGCCGCAGCTGGCTTTTCGGCCTGGACCGCCGGAGCGATTCATGACGGTGTCCGCGCTGCGCTGGGTGGTCAAGAAGACGGCGAGAAAGGCCATGGTGGTCGGCAGCTTCATCACCGGCTCGCTGGCCTTGCGGCGCCTGGCGCGCCGTGGCTCCGCGGTGCGGGTGTTGACCTACCACCGCTTCGGCGACGCGGTACGCGACCCGTGGTGCGTGAGTGCGAAAGATTTCGAAGACCAGATGCGCTGGCTCGCCGAGCAGCGGCTGGCGGTCTCGCTGGACGATGTCGAGCGCTTTGTGCGTGGCGAAGGCGAGCTGCCGGATGGCGCGGTTCTCGTCACGATGGACGACGGTTTCAGCAGCGTGCTGAACATTGCCGCCCCGATCATGCAGCGTTACCGCATCCCGTCGGTCGCTTATGTCACCACCAGTTTCGTGGGCACGGCCAGCATCTCCGGCGAGCGTTATCTGACATGGGACGAAGTCAAGCGCCTGCCGGAGGCGGGCGTGACGGTCGGCTCGCACGCGCACACGCACCGCTCGGTGGCGAAGCTGGCGCCCGAGGTGGCCCGCAACGAAGGCGAGCAGTCGAAGGCCTTGCTGGATCAGCACCTGGGCGCGCCGGTGCGCTCATTCGCCTACCCGTTTGGCATGCGCACCGACGAAAGCCCTGAGACGGCCCGCATGCTCACCGAATGCGGCTACTCCACGGTCTTCATTGCGCAGCACGGCACCTTGCGGCCCGGCGCCGACCTGGCTCGCCTGCCGCGCGTGAAGGTCGAGGGTGGCGAGCCGCTGTGGATGTTCAAGCTGCTGTGCCGCGGTGGAATGGACGCCTGGAAGCTGTTCGACGACACGCTCTGGAAGCTGCAGCGTCCCGCACCCGCCGAGCAGGCGCAGTGATGCAGCAGCCCGGCACGTCCGCCGCGACAGCGGGTCGCATCGCCGTGGTTGCCATTGGCCGCAACGAAGGCGAACGCCTGCGCGCCTGTCTGCAATCGGTGCTGCGGTTCGCCCAAGTGGCGGTGTACGTCGATTCAGGCTCCACGGACGACTCGGTCGCGATGGCGCGCCAGATGGGTGTCGATGTGGTCGTGCTCGATCCCAATGTGCCCTTCACGGCGGCGTTGGCGCGCAATGCCGGCTGGCGGCGGGTGCGGGAAGTCGCACCCGACACCGAGTTCGTTCAGTTCGTCGATGGCGACTGCGCGGTCGTGGAGGGGTGGATCCCGCTGGCCCACGCCTTTTTGCAAGCCAACCCCGATGCCGTGGCGGTGTGCGGGCGCCGTCGCGAACGCCACCCTGAGCGCTCGATCTACAACCTGTTGTGCGATCTCGAATGGAATTCACCGATCGGCGAGGCCAAGGCATGTGGTGGTGACGTGATGATGCGCCTGGCCGCACTGGAGGCGGTGGGCGGCTACCGCGAGCAACTCATCGCCGGTGAAGAGCCCGAACTGTGCGTGCGCTTGCGCGCGCGGGGCGGGCGCATCTGGCGCCTGGACGCCGAGATGACCCTGCACGATGCTGCGATGACGCGCATCGGCCAATGGTGGAAGCGCTCGATGCGCGCCGGCTACACCTATGCCGAAGGCGCGCAGCTGCACGGTGCACCGCCCGAGCGCCATTGCGTGCGTGCTTCGCGGCGGGCATGGCTCTGGGGCCTGGGTATCCCGCTGGCCGTGGCGGTTGTCGCATTGGCGTGGTCGCCATGGGCGTGGTTCGCCTTGTTGGTGTACCCCGTGCAGATGCTGCGGATGGTTCTGGCATCTGGCGGGCCGCTGCGGGTGCGAGCCTGGCAGGCTTTTTTCCTCAGCCTGGGCAAGTTCGCGGAAGTGGCCGGGCAGATCAAGTTCTGGTTCCACCGGCTGCGCGGCGGCTCGGCCCGGCTGATCGAATACAAGTAGATCGGCGCGGCGCGGCCTTGGCGCGATGGCTTGCGCCGGCTCAAGCGATCAGCGTTTTGGCGGGTTCTGCCTTTGACGGATCGAGTTCGTAAGTGACGCTGCCGTCGGCCCCGGTCTGCACCCGCGTGAACCCCAGGCGGTCGTACAGATCGGCCACCAGCACGTTCTTTTTTGTCGGGATGTACAGGCCCTCGACGCGCTGGTAGCCCTGTTCGGCAGCGGCTTTCGTCAGCGCATTCAGGCAGAACGCTTCCACGGTGCGTGCGATGACGCGGCAGCTCATCAGCCAGGTGTCGATCTGCAGGGTGGGCACGGAGCGGCCCTGCGCTTCCACGCCGATGAGCACGGCGATCAGGCCGTAGTCGGCAAAGCGGTCGGCGACGCGAACGGTGAGCCCGATCGTGCGCGGGTGGCTCAGCATTTCGCGCACGGTGTCCGTGCCGTGCCGCCGTGTGGTGAGGTTGAACTGGTTGGTCTTGCCGAGCAGTTGAACGACGCGCGCGAGATCGGCGTCGTCGACCCGGCGCACGTTGCCCACCATATTCAGCGAAGCCAGGTAGTCGTCCATCGTCGCAAAGCTGGCCTGAACCTCGCGGCGTTGCGCTTCGGCACGGTATTGCTCGGTGCGTTCCTTGTCTTCCGCTGTGACGGCGACGGCCTCGAACCATTGCCCCGACGCCAGCGCCTGGATGTAGAGCGCGGGATCTTCGGGGACGTCGACCACCGTCACATCGGGCAGCATCTGGCGCACGTGCTCACGTTCGGCGGGGTTGTCGTCGAAGAAAACAAAACTGTCGAGCCCGAGCTGCAGCGTCTGGGCGATGCGCTGGATGGCCACCGACTTCGGCTCCCAGGTCGCTTCGAAGGCGGCAAAGTCGCCGAGCCGCAGCGGCAAGGCCGGATTCTTCTCGAAAGGTTCGCGCGCATCGTCAGGATTGTTCTTGGAGGCCACGGCGAGCAGGCAACCGCGCGCGGTCAGCGCCTTCACATGGCTCTGAAACGCCAGGAAGGCCTCGCCGGTTGGGGAGGCATCGCCGATCTCCACGCCCATCGGGCCGGTTTCCCCGACGACGCCGCCCCACAGCGTGTTGTCGAGATCCAGCACCAGCACTTTCTTCGGACCGGTGACCATGGCGCGCAAGCCGGACCAGATTGACGCCGCCAGGTGCGCCGCGCCGGCCTCGCTGAAAGGCTGCTTGGTCCAGAAGTAGTGGCGGCTGTCGTAGAACTGTTCCCGGCCCTTGAGGCCAGAGGTGAGTTCCAGATCGACGAAATAGGCGGAAGGGGGAAGGGCTTCACGCAGCCGGTCATTGGTTTGTCGAACCAGGTGCACCGCACCACCCGTGCGGCCCGAGAGATGATGGCCGAGCGGGCCGGGTGTCACCCAGTCATAGCCGACCTGGATCAGGCGGCTGCCCATCTGCGCGACGATCTGCCAGGCTTGCTGCCAGAACGCCAGTTCATCGTCAGGGCGTCCGCTGGACAACAGCCGTTGGTGCCAGGGCAGCAGCACCACCGCGTCGTAGCGTTGCCCGCTCTGCGCAGCGGACATCAATTCCTGGATGACGTTGTCGTAGGCGCCATCGGTTGCGATGAGCGCGTGGGCATCGGCCCAGGCCGAGGCGGTCAGGCAGTGGCTCACCCAGTGAGTGGTGCATTGGCCGAGCACGAGCACCTTGAGCGACTTGGTCTTGCCGTCGGCCAGAGCGGACGCCACTTGCTTGCCGGCTTTCTCGGTGCCTTCCGCGGTGATCCACCCGCGTCGCAGCGCATCGCGCAGCAGCAGGGCGGCCTGCTCGCGCTGGCCTGCGCTGCGCAATGCGCGGGCTTCCTTGAACACTTGCTGCTCGGACTTGCGCGCGGCGTCGCCTGCCGGCAGTCGGGCTGCTTCGGCTGCGGGGGCGGCGTGCACCGTCTCCACGTATTCGACGATCACGCCGCGTGTGTACGCCGGTGCGACGAAATTGATGCGGATCGGGCCGGCATCCACCGGTTCCGTCTCCAGAACGGGAATGCCCTTGGCGGCCAGCTCCGCGGTGGCGGCGGCGAGGTCGGGCACGGCGATGGCAATGTGATGCAGGCCGCCCATCCCCTTGTTGAACTTCGCCAGCTTGCCGCTGGTCGCGATGATGAATTCGATGACACCGAGCTGGCCGGTGGTGAAGATGCACTCGGCTTCGTACTGCGGCACATACTGGCGCCGCCCGAGCGTCAGGCCCAGCAGGCCGGCCAGTTCGAGCACTCTTTCTTCGTCGGGAACGATGATGGCGACGTGATGCAGCGCGCCATTCATTCAGGCTCTGCCTTCTGCGCGTTTTTCAGCCAGCCGGTGGTCCACCAGTTCCACCAGTTCCCCGACGCTGCGCAGCGAGGCCACCTGCGCGGAGGTGAACTTGACTCCGAATGCCCGTTCCACGTTGACCATCAGGGAGACGTGCATCAAGGAGTCCCACCCTTCCACGTCATCGGCCGTGGCGGCTTCGGACACCTGGAGTTCCTCGTCATCGAACACATCCCGAAAGACATCCAGAAGCTTTTCAAGAATGGCGCGTTTGTCCATGAGGTGTCTCCAGCGGGATGAGTGCCGGCGCCCGGTCGGCAACGAGAAAACGGCGCGCAAATGATACCTGTCGAGGTACCGCGTCTCCGCGTTCGAGGTCTGCGGTGGCCCCGGCGGCGGGCCGGGTCCGGATGCCGCCGTCGGGCGCAGGCCGCGGCGTTCAGGCGGGGCGCAGCCCGCGGCGTTCAGGCGGGGCGCAGCCCGCCGTACAGCCCTTCCAACTGGGCAAGACGCTTGTGTGCCACGGCGGCCCAAGTGAAATGGGTTTGCTGGTCACGTTTGGCTTGCGCACCCAGACTCCCGCGAAGGGCCGGGTCTGCGGCAAGGCGCCGGAGGGCCGCTGCCAGTGCGCCCGTGTCGTTGGGCGCGATGACGACGGCGTTTTCATCGTGTCGTGCGATCCGGCCCCCGCCCATTTCGGTCACCAGCAGGGGCAGCCCGTACGAGGCAGCTTCGTAGGTGACCTGGGGATCGCCTTCCTCCAGGGATGGAAACACGAATACATCGGCGCTGCAGAACGCGCTGGCAATGTCTTTGGTGAAGCCGACATAGTGCACGCCCTGGGGCAGGTCCGGGAACTGTGCGCGTTCGTCGGAGCCGTAGAGATGAAGCTCGGCATCGATGTCTGCCATGCGCCATGCATCGAGCAGGCTGGCCATGCCCTTTCGCAACCAATCGCTGCCCATGAAAATGAAACGCGGCTTCGGTGATCGTTCCGGCGTGGCGGCATGGGCCTGAGGTGCGCCGTAGCTTGTTTCGATGAACTTGAGCGGGCTTGTCGAATGGGCCTTGATGGATGCGGTCGTGAACGGGCCCGGTGAGAAAACTGCATCGGCCAGCGCAAGCCGGCTGTTCTCGTAGTCGATCGACGCTGCGGTGAAATGGGTGCGCTTGGGCACGCCTAGCCTTTCGCATTCGCGGTCCATGATCGACTGCGCAAAGGCCACATGCGAGTTGATGAACTAACTCCAGCAGGACGACGGCGCCCTTGTCTCGGGCGCGCCGAATGGTTTCGATCGAGGCACCTGGCCATGCATAGACGAGGTCGCCGGCCTTGATCCTGGCAAGCAGCATCGCTTCGCAGCGCGCGACCAGCGCGGCATTGCGGGCAGGAGAGCGCGCCCATCGAGCGGAGATGGCGTCAGGCAGAAAGCGAGGAATGGCCGGTTGCAGGATGCGCTGCGGATCATCGCGTCCCGCCAGTGTGGTGTAGAGCGAGACGTTCGCTCCGAGCTTTGCCCATTCCACGCAGATGTTGTAGCAGGTTGCCGGAGGGCCTTTGGGCCACTGCGCCAACGGGAAAAGAACATGGATGCCCTTGCTCGGCTTGATGGAACTCTGCACGTCAGCGTTCTCCTGATCGATCGGGTGGGGATGTCGCGTGTTCAGTGGGGGCTCGTCGCCGCGGTCAATCCGCTCAAACGTGCGCGATCGGGGGCAGGGATCGCGCCGAGAAGATCGACCACGAAGGCGTGCTGCTGCTCGAATGCGCGAGCCGGGTCGCTGTCGATGGATGACACGCGAAACAGCAGGCCGTCCGGGACTTCTCCCGTCAACCCGAAGCGAACCTCGATCAGTCTCTGCTGGAACTTGCTCCGCACGGTTTCGTCGCCCATCGTGAACCAGTAGGTCACCGGCTCCAGGCGTTCGCCGAGGCTGGTCTGCAATTGGCGGGCGGCAATGTGGCCGAACGGCGTGCTCAGCTGGGCATCCTGGTTGCTGTGCAGCTTGAAACCTTGCGCGGGATAGCACACCTCCGGCTTGTGGGCTTGCAGCGAAGCGCGCTGGTCGGGGCCGTAGGCAATCGACAGCATGATGCGATAGCCGCTGCTGTTGGTGTAAGTGCGGGTCAGGATCTGGCTGTAGATGCGGTTGAGGATGGCTTCGGACTGCGGGTTCACGACCGCCATCACCGGGTTCGGCATGTTCTGCCATGTACCAAACTGCTGGGGCACCATGTTCTCGAGGACATAGCGGGGTGCGTCTGCGGTTGTCGTGACGGCAGGCCGGGCCGCCACGCCGACAACGGCTGCACCGGCCATCAGGCCGACCAGAAGCGTGGCGGTATGCAGGGGTTTCATGGAGCGTCTTGCCGCGCGGTCTACAGGCGCCAGGTCCGCAGGCCGGCTTCGGTCAGCAGCGGGGCGTCGAATGCCGATTTGACGTCGACAAAGCAGCCGCCCTTGATCACCTTGCGGGTGATCTCCTCGAGCCCGAGTGCGCGAAACTGCTTGTGCGCGACCGCGGCAACGATGGCATCTGCGCGGGGCAGGTCGTCCCAGCTCATCAGGCGCACGCCATACTCGTGCATGGCTTCTTCGGGGTCGGCTTCGGGGTCGTGAACGAAGACCTCGGTGCCGTACGCGCGCAGCTCATGGATGATGTCGATCACCTTGCTGTTGCGCAGGTCGGCGCAGTCTTCCTTGAAGGTGAGGCCCAGCACGATCACCCGTGCGCCCTTGATGTAGCTGCCTGTGGCGATCATTTCCTTGATGGTTTGTTCGGCGATGAATTTGCCCATGCCGTCGTTGATGCGCCGCCCCGCCAGAATCACCTGCGGGTGGTAGCCGAGCATCTCGGCCTTGTGCGTCAGGTAGTACGGGTCCACGCCGATGCAGTGGCCGCCGACGAGGCCAGGACGGAACTTCAGGAAATTCCACTTCGTGCCGGCGGCCTCGAGCACCTCGGTGGTGTCGATGCCCACCTTGTCGAAGATGATCGCCAGTTCGTTCATCAGCGCGATGTTGAGGTCGCGCTGGGTGTTCTCGATCACCTTGCAGGCCTCGGCGACCTTGATGCTGCTGCAGCGGTGCACCCCAGGCTTGACCACCATCTCGTACAGCTTGGCCACCTGTTCTAGCGTGTGAGGCGTGTCGCCGGCCACCACCTTGATGACGTTGGTGAGCATGTGCTCGCGGTCACCCGGGTTGATGCGCTCCGGGCTGTAGCCGACGAAGAAGTCGCGCTTCCATTTCAGGCCGGAAGTTTCTTCGAGGATGGGAATGCACACCTCCTCGGTGGCGCCCGGGTAGACGGTGGACTCATAGATCACCGTCGCGCCTTTTTTCAGATACGGGCCGATGCTGCGGCTCGCGCCTGCCAGCGGGCTGAAATCCGGAATGTGGGCTTCGTCGACCGGGGTGGGCACGGCCACGAGCAGGAAGTCTGCTTCGGACAGCAGGCGGTGGTCACTGGTGTACTCGGCCTTGACCGCGAGCGCCATTTCTTCGTCGGGAATTTCGCGTGAAGGGTCGGTGCCCGCACGGCACTTCGCAACCTTCTCTTCCATGATGTCGAACCCGATGGTGCGGGTGTGTTTCCCGAACTCGACGACGAGGGGCAGGCCGACATAGCCCAGGCCGATGACTGCTACCGTTTGCATGCGTCCAACTCCTGATGGCGAAATATTGATTGAGGGGGTTTCAAATATGGGTGCCGCAGGCGCCGCGTTGCTGCGGCCCACGCCGATGCACTCGACGCCGAGCGCGGTCATCATCCGCGGCTCGCAGAGGTTGCGCTTCCATCGGCGATGCGGTCTGCATCGAGGGCGCGCAGATCTTGTCGTCGTCGAGATCCATGCACAGCACGTGGTTGCCCATCTCGGCCAGGCATGCGCCGGTGACCAGGCCGACATAGCCGGATCCGATGACGGTGACTTTCATGAACGGATGCGCGGGAAGCGGGTGCGATGAAGGGGCGGGCGGTGTCAGCCGCGCCCGTAAGTGTCCTGGAAGCGGACGATGTCGTCTTCACCCAGATAGCTGCCCGACTGCACTTCGATGATCTCCAGCGGTACTTTTCCCGGATTGCTCAGCCGATGGGTCTGGCCGATGGGGATGTAGGTGCTCTGGTTCTCGCTGAGCAGCTTGACCTGGTCGCCGTTGGTGACCTCGGCGGTGCCGCTGACGACGACCCAGTGTTCGGCCCGGTGGTGATGCATCTGCAGGCTCAGGCTGGCGCCGGGCTTGACCATGATGCGGTTGACCTGGAAGCGCGAGCCGGCGTCGATGCTGTCGTACCAGCCCCAGGGACGGTGCACCTGGCGATGTAGGCTGGGCTCGCTGCGCTGGGCATCGTTGAGCGCCGACACGATGTGCTTGACGTCCTGGCTGCGGCTGCGGTCGGTGATCAGTACGGCGTCGGAGGTTTCGACCACCACGACGTTGTCCATGCCCACCACGCTCACCAGCCGGTGGGTGGCATGGACGAGGGTGTTCCGGCTGTCATGCACGAGGGTGTCGCCGACGGCTGCATTGCCGGCGGCGTCTTTGTCGCTCACCTGCCAGACGGCGTCCCAGGCGCCGAGGTCGGACCAGCCGGCCTGCAGCGGCACCATGCGGATGTCGAAGCGGCCGTCGGCCGGACATTTCTCCATCACCGCGTAGTCGACCGACTCGCTCGGGACCGCCGCGAACGCGTCTGCGCCGGGACGCGTGAAGTTGCCGTCGACGGTACGGACTTCCCATGCGGCGCGGGTGGCGGTTTCGATGTCGGGCCGGTGGAGGGCCAATGCCTTCCGCCACACGGATGCCCGCACCACGAACATGCCGCTGTTCCAGAAGTAGCTGCCTTCGGCGAGGTACTGGCGGGCGGTGGCTTCGTCGGGCTTCTCGACAAACTGCGCCACCTGCGCCGGCAGGCCATCTTTCCCCGCAGCGCGGCGTGCGCGGATGTAGCCGTAGCCTGTCTCCGGGCGGTCCGGCGTCACGCCCAGGATCACGATGGCGCCGTTGGCCGCACTGCGCACCGCGGTGCGCAGTGCGGCGGAGAAGGCGGCTTCGTCGGTTACCGTCTGGTCGGCCGGTGTCACCACCAGTACCGGGTCGGCGCCCTGCGCCGACGCGTGGAGGGCGGCCAGCGTCATGGCCGGGGCCGTGTTGCGTCCTACGGGTTCCAGCAACAAGGCCGGGTCGCCCGCTTTCAGTTCGCGCAGCTGTTCCAGTGCGAGGAAGCGATGGCCTTCATTGACCACCACGCAGTGCGGCGCCACCTCCAGCCCGTCTTCGGCGAGGCTCGACAGCCGCTGGGCGGCTTGCTGGAACAGGCTGCGGTTGCCGTGCAGGATCAGGAACTGCTTTGGGTATTGCGCACGCGACAGCGGCCACAGCCGCGAGCCGCTGCCGCCGGCCATGATGACGGGTTGAACCAGGAGTCGCGGTGCGGTCGCTGTGGGCATGTGGATCTGCGAAGGGGTCAGCGAAGAAGGATCTGCGCAGAGCAATGGGTGGTGGTTGCCGAGTAGGAGTTGTCAATCGCCCCGGCCTGGGCGTCGCGCTTTTCCACTCCCGCGTTGCAGCCGAGGATGATGCTGCGCGTGGGTTCGTAGCGGATGCCGATGCCGTACCCGGTCACGGTCTCATCGCCGCCGCTGGCCAGCCGCCCGTCGCGCCAGCGTGTGTCGGCGGAAAGCGAGATCTTGCTGGTGGCAGCGTAGCGGGCTTCCAGCTGCGCGGTGTTGTTGATCCGGCTGCGGTCGGCGCGTTGCAGGCCCGTGCTGTCGCTCGAAGTGCTGGTGAAGATGGATTCGGTGCCGGTTTCCCGGCCGATCGTGGCGATGAGTCCGAGCTTGGCGGTGGGCCGGTAGTCCCACGACAGGGAGCCGGTGAGTCCGGAGACGTCGGCTGCGCTTCCGATTGAATGGGTTTCTTTCGTCGCGCTGAGGCGGCCGTTGACGGTGCTGAAAGGTGAGGGCGTCCAGGTCACCAGGAGATCGACGTCGCGGCGCTTGAACTCGTCTTCATAAGGTGGTACCGGCGAGAACTGCGGAGAACGCCCTTCGCCGGCGCGTACCCCCAGCCCGAGCACGAGTGCGCTGCCGCTGCCGCCCCAGCGGATACCCGCGCTCACGGTGTCTTGTTCCAGGTTGCGGTCCGCGAACGCGGCGGACGCGTAGTCCAGCCGGCGTGCTTCGTAGCCGGCATCCAGCGACACCCGCGAGGTGAGGCCGTAGCGAACCGTGGCGGTCAATTGCTTGGTGGTCTGCTCGCTGGGGGTGACCGAGCCTTCGAGGGAGGCGAAATCGGCCAACCCGCGCTGAATGTTGTAGCGCAGGGTGCCCGACAGAAAGCCGACGGTTTCCCAGTCCAGCCCCGCGGTGAGCGCGTAGCTGTTGTTGTTGAGGCGGCCTTCGCGGTTGTAGCGGTTCACCTGCGCGGAAACATCACCGTAGAGGCGCTGGCGTCCGATGGGTTGATCCAGGCCCGCCAGGATGCCGGTGCTCGAAACGGTGTCGGAAATCTCGTTGGTGGGTGTTCTGTAGAGATTCGAGTCGCGCGTGAAGGCTTGGCTGGCACCGATGTAATACGGGCTGCGTTCCTGGGCGAATGCGGTCGCGGCGGTCAGTGCCAGGCCCGAAGCCAACAAGGCAAGCTTGATGCTGCGCGGCAGGGGTTGGGGGCGATGGATCATGCGAAGGCCCTTCCGAATCTGGGGAAATGAGTTCAACAGCTCGACGCCCGCTCTCAGTAGGCGTTGCGATCGAAGAAGACGAGGCGGATGGTACGCACAATGATCTGCAAATCGAGTCCCAACGACCAGTTGCGCAAGTATTCGAGGTCGTACTCGACGCGTGCTTGCATCTTCGCCAGCGTGTCGGTTTCCCCGCGCAGCCCATTCACCTGGGCCCAGCCGGTGATGCCCGGCTTGACCTTGTGGCGAACCATATAGGCCTTCACCAGCTGGCGGTATTCCTCGTTGTGAGCAATGGCATGCGGGCGCGGTCCCACGATGCTCATGCGGCCCTGGAGCACGTTGTAGAACTGAGGCAGTTCGTCGAGGGAGGTGCGCCGGATGAAGGCGCCGAAGCGCGTCACGCGGGCGTCGTTTCGGGTCGCCTGCTGGACCACGCTGCCGTTGTCCTGCGTCGTCATCGACCGGAACTTGTAGACCGTGATGTCTTCGCCATCGAGGCCGGTGCGGCGCTGCTTGAAGATCACGGGCCCCGGCGAGCTGACCTTGACGCCGATGGCCAGTGCCAGCATCACCGGGGAGATCAGCACCAGGATGAGGGCCGACAGCACCACATCGCTGATGCGCTTGACCAGCTCGTTGGTGCCGGTGAAAGGTGTTTCGCAAATGCCCACGACCGGCAGGCCGTTCATGTCTTGCAGGCGGCCCTGGATGATGCTGATGCCGAACACGTCGGGCACGTAGAACAGCGATGCGGTCGTACCTTGCATCTGTTCGAGCAGCTCGACGATGCGTGGCTGCGAGCCCAGCGGCAAGGTGATGTAGACCTCGCGGATGGACTGTTCGCGGATGAAGTCGGCCACGCCCTTCAGCCCCCCCAGCATCTGGCCGGATGCGTGGTCGTGCACGCGGGCATCGGCGCGGTCGTCGAAGTAGCCCACGAAGTCGACCCCGCGGTCCTGGTTGGCGGTGAGGGCCCGCGCCACCTTCACGCCCACCGGGCCGGCGCCGACGATGATCGCGCGGCGGCGCGCCTCGGGTTGTGTCGCCAGGCGGGCGAGGATGCGCTGGCCGATCCACACCGCCAGCCATTGCACGACGGGGGTGACGATCACCCAGGCCACGATGGCGTCGAACTCGAAGTACGAGATGCTCTGCGTCACGTAGCCGCACAGCAGCAGCACGCAGATGAGCACGACCCAGGAGGTGGCGATGTCGACGCCGGCGGCCACCAGGTTCTGCCGGAAACGGTTGCGGCCGGGGAAGGTCAGCGCAAAGATGAGCAGGCACAGGACCAGCTCCGGGCGGCCGACGAACCCGCCCACGTACTGATTGGCGAACAGGAACGTGGCCACGCTGAGCGATGGCTCGAGGAACGCCGCCAGCAGCGATGTCACCGACTGGGGCGCGCTGTAGAAGGTCCGCTTGTATGGAAGGTCTTCAAACATCGGTCAGGCAAGCGGCCGGCGGGCGCGCGTTGAACGTGAGGCCGAGGGCCTCGTTGGACAACCGAGGCAACCTAACCCTCGTTCGTTGCCGGAGGAAGTGACTACTGCGGCGAATCGGCGCGTCCGTGCAAGGGCTCGCCGATGCGACGCAGATCGGCGATTCTCACCCAATAACCCAGGCGCCCGGACCCGCAAGTACGGGGGAGGTGGCTGTACGCACACCTCAAGTGGCGGGAATGCGTCACGCTTCGAGGTGTCATCGGCGTGTCACGCGAACCCTTGCGGGTTGCCGCTCTGCCAGCGCCAGGCATCGGCGCACATTTGAGCGAGGTTGCGCGTGGCGGACCATCCGAGCAGCTCGCGTGCGAGCGACGGGTCGGCGTAGCAGGACGCCACGTCGCCCGCGCGGCGCGGCGCCACCTCGTATGGAATGGCGCGCCCGCTGGCCTGCTCGAAGGCCTGGACCAGTTCGAGCACGCTGTAGCCGCGCCCCGTGCCCAGGTTGACGGTGAGCGATTCCTGCTTGGACAGCAGGCGGCGCAGTGCGGCCACATGGCCCTGCGCGAGGTCGACGACATGGATGTAGTCGCGCACGCCGGTGCCGTCCGGGGTGTCGTAGTCGTTGCCGAACACTTGCAGGAAAGGCCGTTTGCCGACGGCCACCTGCGCCACATAAGGCATGAGGTTGTTGGGGATGCCGCGCGGGTCTTCGCCGATCTGGCCGCTTTCATGCGCGCCCACGGGGTTGAAGTAGCGCAGGTAGGCAATCGCCCAGCCGGGCGTGCAGCGTGCCAGTTCGCGCAGCAGTTCCTCACCGACGAGCTTGGTGGTGCCGTACGGATTGGTGACGGCCAGTGGCGCGTCTTCGCGGATCGGCAGCGTCTTCGGCTGTCCGTAGACCGTGGCCGAGGAACTGAAGACCATCGTCCGTACGCCGTGGTCTTGCATTGCCTGGGCCACATTCAGCAGGCCGCCGATGTTGTTGCGGTAGTACGCCAATGGCTGGCGGGTCGATTCGCCCACCGCCTTGTGTGCCGCGAAGTGCACGACGGCGTCGATCTTGCGGGCGGCAAACACGCGGGCCATGGCCGAAGGATCGCAGACGTCTGCCTCTTCGAACACGGTCGGGGTTCCCGTGAGGGCGGCGAGCCGCGCGAGCACGTTCGGCGAGCTGTTGGAGAAGTTGTCGACACCCACGACGTCGAAGCCGCTGGCGTGCAGTTCGAGCCAGGTGTGTGAAGCGATGTAGCCGGTCGCGCCGGTCAGCAAGATGGTGGGCATGAGGAGGATCATAGGCCCCGCTCCCGGTGTTCCGAATCCCCATGCCAGAGGGGGGGCGCCCTACAATCCCCCGATGGCCAATCCACTCGATTCCTCCACGTTTTTCGGTGCCATGGGCTCGGCCGCCATGGAGCGGACCACCTTGCTGCTGAACCACGTGATCGCGGCCGAACCCGCTGCCACGGCGCGGCTTCGCCCCCATTTCGGGCGCAGCGTCGAGGTTCTGTGGACCGGGTGGCCCAGCCTGTTGCCCGCGCCCCCGCGCATGGCATGGCGCATCACGCCCGCCGGCTTGCTGGAGTGGTGTGTCGACGCGCTGGCCGAACCGGCCGATCTGCGCGTGAGCCTGGACGGCTCGAACCCCCTGCGCCTGGCGGGCCAACTCGCCGTCGGCGAGCGGCCGTCGGTGGGCATCGAGGGCGATTCGGGCCTCGCAGCCGACGTGAACTGGCTGATCGACCACCTGCGCTGGGACATCGAAGACGACCTCGCCGGCGTCATCGGCAAAGGACCTGCGCACCAGGTGGCCGCGGTGGGCAGCTGGGTCGCCAAGGGGTTCCGCGAGGCGGCGCAGACCATCCAGAAGGTGGTTCAGCGCAGCGGGGGCTCCGACCCTCGATGAGGCACGTCGCACGCCTGACCTTCATCGTCTTCACCGTTCTGCGCTTCGGTCTGGACGAACTCGCGCTGTCGGGGTTCCGCCAGCGCTGGGTGCGCGCTCTCGTGCGGGTGATGACCCTCGGGCGCAAGCTCGACGCGCCGCGCGGCGAACGCCTGCGCGAAGCGCTGGAGCGCTTGGGGCCGATCTTCGTCAAATTCGGGCAGGTGCTTTCTACGCGGCGTGATCTGCTGCCGCCCGACGTGGCCGATGAATTGGCCAAGCTGCAAGACCGCGTGCCGCCCTTTCCGGCGGTGATCGCACGTCAACTGATCGAACGCGCGCTGGGGCAGCGGATCGAGGACCTGTTCCACAGTTTCGAAGCCGAGCCGGTGGCGAGCGCGTCGGTGGCGCAGGTGCACTTCGCCGTGTTGAAGTCGGGCCGCGAAGTTGCCGTCAAGGTGCTGCGTCCCGGCATGCTGGCGGTGCTCGACGACGACCTTGCATTGCTGCGTACCTTGGCGCGCTGGGTCGAGCGGCTGTCCAGTGACGGCCACCACCTCGCGCGGGCGCAGGCGCTTGCCG
>CAZBOF010000030.1:27496-33125 GCA_964493285.1 uncultured Rhizobacter sp.
CCTGCGCCCGCGCGAGGTGGTGGCCGAGTTCGACAAGTACCTGCACGACGAACTGGATCTCGTGCGCGAAGCGGCGAACGCCGCGCAGCTGCGGCGCAACATGCAGGGCCCCAATCTGGTGCTCGTGCCCGAGATGATCTGGGACCTGTGCACGCAGAACGTGATCGTGATGGAGCGCATGCATGGCGTGCCCATCAGCCAGATCCAGCGCCTGCGCGAGGCCGGCGTCGACATCCCGAAACTCGCCCGCGATGGCGTCAACATCTTCTTCACCCAGGTGTTCCGCGACGGCTTCTTCCATGCCGACATGCATCCGGGGAACATCCAGGTCAGCATCGCGCCCGAAACCTTCGGCCGCTACATCGCGCTCGATTTCGGCATCGTGGGCACGCTCACCGCGTTCGACAAGGACTATCTGGCACAGAATTTCATCGCGTTCTTCCAGCGCGACTACAAGCGCGTGGCGGAGTTGCATGTCGAGTCCGGCTGGGTGCCGCCGGACACCCGCATCGACGAACTCGAAAGCGCGGTGCGCGCGGTGTGCGAGCCGCACTTCGACCGCCCGCTCAAAGACATCTCGCTCGGCCAGGTGCTGCTGCGGCTCTTCCAGACGTCGCGCCGCTTCAATGTCGAGATCCAGCCGCAGCTCGTGCTGCTGCAGAAGACGCTGCTGAACATCGAAGGCCTCGGCCGCCAGCTCGACCCGGAACTCGACCTGTGGAGCACCGCCAAGCCGTTCCTCGAGCGCTGGATGAACGAACAGATCGGCTGGCGGGGCTTGGTGGCGCAGCTGAAGAAGGAAGCACCCCGCTACGCGCAGCTTCTGCCGGAACTCCCGCGCCTGTTGCACCACCGGCTGCAGCAGC
The DNA here is from genome assembly GCA_964493285.1 of uncultured Rhizobacter sp. Lineage (GTDB taxonomy): Bacteria > Pseudomonadota > Gammaproteobacteria > Burkholderiales > Burkholderiaceae_C > Rhizobacter. The sequence goes on from CAZBOF010000030.1 coordinate 28,363, forward strand.
CCCCGGCCGGCGGCTTCGATCAGCGAGCCATCGTGGCGTTGCTGGCAGAGCAGCGCCGCACCCAGCGCCTGTTGCGCGCCGTGCTGTATGGCGCGATCGGTTTCACGCTCGGTCTGGTGGTTGCCCAGGTGGTGTGGGCGTGAACCGGCCGCGATATTCCGCTTGCGGGGCGGCGTTCCGGGCAAGGGCCGTTTCGTGTCGGGCGCATGACCCATTCGGGCGGCACGGATGCTGCGCCAAAGCCGCAACTTCATTTACGATCCGGGCCCAGGGAGTTGGACAAGCCGAAGGCTCAGCGCAGGAATCCGACGCCGCGCATTGACGATGGAGCAGGCCCGCGCGGGTCTGGCCGGTTCGTCGGGGGTGTCGATCGGGTGCCGTCAGACAGGGGGCCGTGCTTGGAACGGCCCTGCACCGCATGGCTGCGAGGGCTGCGACGAGGCTGCACAGATCGAATGCCTTAACCGAGGAAGCAACAAATGAATCCACCAGCCACCACTCTCTCTGGCGCCCGGCGTTTTGCACGCATCGCGATGGCGCTTTCATTGTTCGCCTGTGCGGCGCCCGGTTTCGCGGCACCCGACTGGGACATGATGGGCATCAAGCTCGGCATGACCGAGGCCCAGGTCAAGGCGGCCCTCCAGGCCTACGACCCGAAGGGCAAGATCATCGCCTCGAACTCTTCGTTTTCCTACAGCGACAAGGTCAACCAGTTCCGCACGCCCACCTTCCTGAACAGCATGGAAGTTCGCGTTACGCGCCTGAGCATTCTGATCCCGCTGAAGGTCTGGTTTTCGGGCCCCTCTGGCGAAGCACGCGTCATTGCTGTGCGCCGGCAGGAGTTCAACATTCCGAATGCCCCGACCGGTGCGCAGTTCATGCAGTCACTCACGGCCAAGTACGGTCAGCCGACCGACACCAACAGCGCCAACGTGCCTGTCTGGCAGGAGCCCGGGAAGCCGTCGTGCATCAAGGTCAGCTACGGCCTCGACTTCAACTCGTTCTCGGCGGTGGTGATCCCTCCCGGCAAGAATGATTTCGGTGAAGCCGCAGCCGACATCGAGAACCGGCCGACGACCAAGGCCAAAGGATTGATGCCAGCCGATCTCACCCGGTGCGGTGCATTCATGTATTACACCGGCACGAACAACAATCCGGCCAACCACTTCATTGCGGGCATGTTCGATGTGGGCGCCATCATTGCCACGCACCGCGCCCGGCATGCGTGGGTTCGGCAATTGGAGGCCGACGCCGTTCGCAAGCGCGAAGGGCAGGGGCAAGCGCCCAGGCTCTGAGCGGGCTGCGCCGATGCCGTCGCTGCGCGGATGTCCGTGAGCGATTGCTCCGGCGCCGTTTGACGGAAATCTCCGCCGCACTGCCCGTGCGGCCGTTGCCGGGTGGACGGCACGAACGCTCCGTGCCGGGCGGGCCGAACGTCTTGGCACGACGTCGGAATGCGACAGTGGATTGAGGGCTTGATGTTTGCACGGGGAGGCATTGGATAATGCGCCCCGTCTTGCGGCAGGGTTCCCGCTGCCGCCATCGAACACCCTCCACCTGGCGTTTGCAATCCAGACCCATGAACATCACCCTGATTTCCTTCGTCGTGCTGTATCTGCTGGGGACGCTGGCCCTGGGCGTCTGGGCAGGCACGCGCATCAAGACGACCGCCGATTTCGCCATTGCCGGGCGCAGCTTGCCGTTGGTCATGGTCGTGACCACGACGTTTGCAACCTGGTTCGGCGCGGAAACGGTCATGGGCATTCCCTCGACGTTCATCCAGAACGGCCTGGGCGCGATCGTCGAGGATCCATTCGGCGCCGGCATGTGCCTGGTGATCGTGGGCGTGTTCTTCGCGGCCCGGCTGTACCGGCTCAATCTGCTGACGATCGGCGACTTCTACCGCCAGCGGTTCGGCAAAGGTGTGGAAGTCTTTTGTTCCGTGGCCATCATCTTCAGCTACCTGGGGTGGGTGGCCGCCCAGATCACGGCATTGGGCCTGGTGTTCTCCGTGCTCTCGGGTGGCGAGATCTCGGCGGTCACGGGCATGATCATCGGCACCTTGTCGGTGCTCGTCTACGTTGTCGTCGGCGGGTTCCTCGCGGTCGCCTGGACCGATTTCATCCAGATGATCGTCTTGGTGGTCGGCTTGTCCGTGATTGCCGTGTTCGCGAGCGATCTGGCCGGCGGGTCGGACGCGGTCATCGCGATGGCCACCCAGCGTGACCTGTGGAATTTCCTGCCGAAGCCCACGTTCACCGACATTGCCATGTTCACCGGCGCTGCGCTCACGATGATGCTGGGCAGCGTGCCGCAGCAGGACGTGTTCCAACGCGTGATGTCGGCGCGCGACGCCGAAACCGCCCGCAAGGGCGCCATCATCGGCGGCACCAGCTACATCCTGTTTGCGTTCGTGCCGATGTTCATCGTGACCGCGGCCGTGGTGGTGATGGGCGATACCGCCCTGCAACTCGCCGAGAACGATTACCAGCGCCTGCTGCCGACCTTCGTGATCAATCACATGCCGCTGGTGATGCAGATCCTGTTCTTCGGCGCTTTGCTGTCGGCGATCAAGAGCACGTCTTCGGCCACGCTGCTGGCGCCCAGCACGAGCTTCGTCGAGAACATCCTGAAGCAGATCCGCCCGAACATGACCGACAAGGAGCAGTTGTTCGCGATGCGTTGCTCCATCGTCGTGTTCGCCGGCATTGTGCTGGCCTACGCGATCGCCATGGAAGGCACCTCGATCTACGAGCTGGTCGCTGCGGCCTACCAGGTGCCCTTGGTCGGCGCCTTCGTGCCGCTGGCATTCGGCTTGTATTGGCGGCGGGCCACGACCCAGGGCGCGATCCTCTCGATCGCCGCGGGTGCCGCGACCTGGGTGCTGTTCTTCCCCGAACTCACCTCCTGGGCAGAGCACGTCCCGGGCCAGTTGGCGGGCTTGGTCGCCGCCATCATCGGCATGGTCGTGGGCTCGTTGGCGCCCCAGTGGCTGAGCAACCGGCAAGAGCCGGTTCGCGTGCTGGTTTGACCCGCCGTGTCGCCGGCCCCTCCGGGGCCGATGCGGTCTCCCGGGGTTTCCCCGGCTCGCTTTATAATTTCCCGTTTTGAATCAAAGGCTTAGCCATGCCTATCTACGCCTATCGGTGTGAGGCCTGCGGCCACGCCAAAGACGTGCTGCAGAAGTTCTCGGATCCGGTGCTCACCGTGTGCCCGTCGTGTGGTGCGTCGACCTTCAAGAAGCAGGTCACTGCCGCCGGTTTCCAGCTCAAGGGATCGGGCTGGTACGTGACGGATTTCCGCGGCGGGGCCCAGACGGGTGCGCCCGCCGCGCCTTCCGACGCCTCTTCCGCCGACGCGGCGAAGCCAGCCGGCGACAAGGCGGAGCCGGCCAAAACCGAGAGCGCGGCGTCGCCTGCGCCTGCCAGTGCGGCAGCGCCTTCGCCGGCTCCCGGCGGTTCGTCGGCACCGGGTACCTGACACTCTGCCATCGCCTCCTGAAAGAACCGAGTGAAGAAATACCTGATTGCCGGCCTCCTCGTCTGGTTGCCGATGGCCATCACCATCTGGGTGCTGCACACGGTTCTGGGTTTTCTGGACGGCCTGTTCGGGGGGTTGGTCGGCGCGTCCCTGGCGGTCTTGCCGGAGGCGGCGCGTGAGCCGCTGAACACGCTGCGTGCCATTCCGGGCCTGGGCGTGGTCGTCATGCTCGCGGGCCTGCTGCTGACCGGCATGTTTGCCGCCAACATGTTCGGGCAGTGGGCGATGCGCCAGGGGTACCGCATCCTGAACCAGATCCCGATCGTCAAATCGATCTACAGCTCGGTCAAGCAGGTGTCGGACACGCTGTTCTCGAGCAGCGGCAACGCGTTCCGCGAGGCGGTGTTGATCCAGTACCCCCGCCAGGGCGCCTGGACCATTGCATTCGTCACCGGCAGGCCGGGCGGCGAAGCGGCTGTTCACCTGAGCGGCGACTACCTCAGCGTTTATGTGCCGACCACGCCGAACCCCACTTCGGGCTTTTTCTTGATGGTTCCGCGCGCCGATGTGATCGAACTCAAGATGAGCGTTGACGAGGCACTGAAGTACGTCATCTCGATGGGGGTCGTGGCCCCTCCATTGCCGCCGAACGTTGCCGCCTTGCCGTCGAATCACATGGGCTGACGCCTACGGGCGGCCTCGAAAAGGCAGCCCGTTGCGCCCCCGAGCGCAGCTGCGCAGGTGAAGATGGCGGCAGCACGCGGCATTTACTCCCCCACAATCACGGACGAATCCCCGGAGCTGGACATGAGAACAACCTACTGTGGCCTGGTCAGCGAAAAGCTGCTGGATCAGACCGTCACCCTGATGGGCTGGGCCCATCGCCGCCGAGACCATGGCGGTGTGATCTTCATCGACCTGCGCGACCGCGAAGGCTTGGTGCAGATCGTCTGCGACCCCGATCGTGTCGAGACCTTCAAGGTGGCTGAAGGCGTGCGCAACGAGTTCTGCCTGAAGATGATTGGCAAGGTGCGTCCGCGCCCGGCCGGCACCGAGAACCCGAACCTTACCAGCGGCAAGATCGAGATCCTCTGCCACGAACTCGAGGTGCTGAACCCGAGCGTGACGCCTCCGTTCCAGCTCGACGACGACAACCTGTCGGAGACCACCCGGCTCACGCACCGCGTGCTCGACCTGCGCCGTCCGGTGATGCAGAAGAACATGATCCTGCGCTACCGCGTGGCCATGGAAGCGCGCAAGTTCCTCGACGCCAACGGCTTCAT
>CAZBOF010000031.1:0-11700 GCA_964493285.1 uncultured Rhizobacter sp.
GTAGGGCTCGCCGCTGGCGCGGAACTGGCCCAGATGCGCTTCATCGGCGAAGCGGTAGGCATCGCGGATGCGTTTGATGTCCGCGGCGGACAGGTAGTCGAGCTTGTGCAGGAGGGCTGCAAACGACGCCGCTGCGGCATCGTTGGTGGCAGCAGGGGCCGCAGGCTCACGGCCTCGGCGCATCACACCGGGGATCAGGTCGCGGACCGAGGGGAAGTAGGAGCCTGCCATCCCCCTAATTTATCGCGTATCGCCTCGGCGGTCTTTCATGAACCGCAATGGAAAGCGGCCCCGCAGGGCCGTTTTGTGGTGAACCGGGGAAAGACGCCGTTCAGATCGGCACTTTGCGCAGCATTTCGAGGCCAACTTCGCCGGCGGCGATTTCACGCAGGGCGGTCACGCCGGGCTTGTTTTTCGTCTCGATCTTGGGCGAGTGCCCTTGGCTGAGCATGCGGGCGCGGTAGGTGGCGGCCAGGACCAATTGGAAGCGGTTCGGGATCTTGGTCAGGCAGTCTTCGACGGTGATGCGGGCCATGGAGCGCTCCAGAGAGGGATCTAGCTGAGATTCAGGGCGGCGAAGACCGAGGGTTTGCTCCGCCGAAGGGCAGCGAACCGGAGCCGCTGCGAATGAACGATCGCTTTCAGGTCGCAAAGCGCCGTTTCAAACAAGCCGTTGATTATAACGAAGTCGAAATGCTGGGCTTGCGCGACCTCGATGCGGGCATTGGCCAGCCGCTGGGCGATCACGTCGGGGTGGTCCTCGCCGCGGCCGGCGAGGCGCTGCGCGAGCGCATCCCAGCTCGGCGGCAGGATGAAGATCAGGATGGCATTCGGGAACAGTTTCTTGATCTGCAGGGCGCCTTGCCAGTCGATTTCGAGCACCACGTCCTGGCCGCCGCCGACGCGCGCCTCGACCGACTGGCGCGAGGTGCCGTACAGATTGCCATGCACCTGGGCCCACTCGAAGAAGTCGCCGTCGGCCACTTTCTTGCGGAACGCAGGCTCGTCGATGAAGTGGTACTCGCGCCCATCTTGCTCTTGGCCGCGCGGTTGGCGCGTGGTGTGGGAGATCGACACCGCCAGGTGAGCATCCAGCGCGAGGAGGGCCTTGACGAGGCTGGACTTGCCCGCGCCGCTGGGGGCGGCGACGACGAAGAGATTGCCGGGGTAGTCCATGCGATGAGTCTGGAAGAGGGAGGCTGTCGGGAGCGACCGATTATCCAGGGTTCATGCCCCGCCTCCGGCTGCGGCTTGGCGCAACCCGACCGCGCCCAAGACGGGGCGTGCATCTGACACATGTTCCCACCGACCGAGGGAAACCCCCAGGGGCGCTTCTCTTGTGGTTCATGCTGACGATCACTATGATGATCGTCACTATGCAAACTAAATTGCACGACCCCTTCTCCAAGCCCGGTTTCCTGATCCGCCGGCTGCAGCAACTGTCGGTCCGGATCTTTCTCGAAGAGACCAGCGCGTTTGACATCACGCCGGTGCAGTACGGCGCACTGGAGGTCATCAGCGAGCGGCCCGGCATCGACCAGATCACCCTCTCGCAGGCCACTGACGTGGATCGCACGACCATCGTGCGCATCCTCGATCGCTTGCAGGCCATGGGCCTGATGCGCAAAGAGCCCAGCCAGACGGATCGGCGGGCGAACCTGCTGTTCATCACGCCCAAGGGCGAAGAGCTGCTGGATGCGGCTTATGCTGCGACTGAGGCGTCACAAGCGCGGCTGATGAGCCCTCTCAGCCAGAAGGAGCAAGCGCAGTTTCTGGCGCTGGCGGCCAAGCTGGTGCTGGTCCATACCGCACCGGATGGCGATGCAAAGGCTGCGGCGGAAGGTTCTTCGCGATGAGCGCCTTGCGCCTGACCGTGGCGTGCTGGGACTACGACCGCGTGCGTCCGCTGATGGATGGGCGCATCCGCCCCGATGGCATCGAATTGAATTTTCTTCCGCTGACGCCGGAGGAGACGTTCTTCCGCGCGTTCCGCCACAAGGAGTTTGACGTCAGCGAGCTGTCGCTGTCGTCCACCTTGATGACGATGTCTCGCGGCACGTGCCCTTACATGCCGATCCCGATCTTCCCGTCGCGTTCTTTCCGGCACTCCTGTATCTATGTGCGCGAAGGCGCGGGCATCCGCACGCCGGACGATCTGAAAGGCCGCCCGGTCGGCATCGGCGAATACCAGGTGACGGCCGCCATGGTGGCGCGAGGCCTGCTGCAGGACGAATACGGTGTGCGCCCGTGCGACATCGACTGGGTGCAAGCGGGCCTGGAAGAGCCGGGCCGCGAGGAGAAGATTCCCTGGCAGCCGCCTGCGGGCGTGAATGTGCGCCGCTACCCGACGCGTTCGATCCGCGAGATGTTCCTGGCCGGGGAAATCGACGCGCTGATCTCGCCGCGTGCGCCCTCGCTGTTCCAGCCCGATGGGCAAGGCCCCGTGCGGCGCCTGTTTCCCGATCACGCGAAGGTGGAGGCCGAATGGTTTGAGAAGACCGGCCTCTTTCCGGTGATGCACCTCCTGGGTGTGCGGCACGACGTGCTGGCCGCGCACCCCTGGGTGGCGGGCAGCCTGGTGAAAGCCTTCACGCAGGCGAAGAACCTGGCGCTTGCCGATCTGGGCGAGGTGGCGGCGCTGAAGACGAGCCTGCCGTTCCTGCCCGCCCATGTGAGCGACGCACACCGCCTCTTCGGCCCCGACTTCTGGCCGTATGGGCTGGGAGGCAACCGCCACACGCTGGAGACCCAGTTGCGCTGGTCGCACGAGCAAGGGTTGAGTGCGCGCAAGGTCGAGCTTGCCGAGCTTTTCGCACCGCAATCGCTGGAAGGCTTCAAGGTATGAGCGCCCGATCGGCCGATGCCCAAGCGCTCTCGCCCGCGCTGCGCGAGGCCATGGCCGGCGCGCACATGGTGCCGCTGTGGGAAAGCCCCACCGCGCACAAGAAAGAGGTGCAGCGCGAGGGCGCCCACAACTGGCCGTGGCGAGTCACGCGCCCGATCATGGTGGACGTGGCCGGCGTGCGTTCACCGCAGGTGGTGGAGCGGCGTGTGCTGTCGCTGGTGAACCCGCGCTCGAACTCGGCGGAAGATGAAGCGACCACCGGAACGATCAGCGCCACGCTGCAGATGCTCCTGCCGGGCGAGACCGCGCGCGTGCATCGGCACTCGATGAATGCGCTGCGTTTCGTCTTGGAAGGCTCCGGCGCGAGCACGGTGGTCGATGGCAAGCGCTGCCTCATGGAGAAGGGCGACCTGATCCTCACCCCCGCGTGGTGCTGGCACGAGCACCAGCATCCCGGCGGCGAGCCCACGATCTGGCTCGACGTGCTGGACGTGGCGCTGCACCTGCTTCTCGGCACGGATGCGTTCGAGCCGGGTCCGGCGCACGATCTGCCCGAGATGGAACCGGATGACGCCTACGCGGTGGCGAACCTGGTGCCGCTGTCCGCGTGCGTTGACGCGAGTCACTCTCCGGTGTTCCGGTACCCGTGGGCGCAAGCCTCGGCAGCCGTTCAGGCCGCGCCGCACGGCGCCGATGGCGCACGGCGTGTCCGCTACGCCAATCCGCTGACCGGCGGCGCCAGCATGTCCCTGCTGGACAGCTGCCTGATGCAGGTGGACGCGGGCACCACGACGCGGGCGCACCAAAGCACGGCGAGCATGGTGTGCTGCGTGGTCGAGGGCGAGGGCGTGTCCGAGATCGGCGGCCAGCGCATCGAGTGGCGGGCGAATGATGTCTTCACGGTGCCGTCCCATGCCTGGGCGACTCACCACGCGCGTGCGCAAGCGGCTCGCATCTTCACCGTCAGCAACCGCGAGGTGTACCGGCGGCTCGGGCTCTGGTCCGAAACCATCGAAACCGATCCCGCCCGATGACCCTCCAGAACGCATCAACCGCATCCCGCATGAACGCATCCCGTCAACTTCCAGCCCGGCGCGACCTCTACTACGGCGGCGCGTGGCATGCGCCGCTGGCTGGCGTGTACGGCCGTACCGTCGATCCCGCCACCCAGGACGACCTGGGCGCGATGGCGATGGCCGCCACCGCCGACGTCGATCGCGCGGCGCAAGCTGCGCAGCAGGGCTTCGTCGCCTGGCGCGCCACGCCGCCCGCGCAGCGCGCGCAAGCGCTTCGCGCGTTGGCCGAACGCATCCGCACCCACGCGGATGAACTCGCCTGGCTGGATTCGCTGAACGGTGGGAACCCGATCCGCGAAATGGGCCGCGATGCGCTATCGGCCGCCGCGCAGATCGACTACTACGCTGGCCTGGTGCGCGAGATCAAGGGGACGACGCAGCCCGTGGAACCCGGCGCGTGGAGCTATACCGTGCGCGAGCCGTGGGGCGTGGTGGCGCGCATCGTGGCCTACAACCACCCGCTGATGTTCCTGGCGTCCAAGCTGGCGGCGCCAGTGGCGGCCGGCAATGCGGTCATCATGAAGGCGCCGCCGCAGGCACCGCTGTCGGCATATCGATTGGCCGAACTGGCCGACGGCCTGTTTCCTCCCGGCGTGGTGAATGTGCTCACGGGCGGCGCCGAGTGCGGCGAGGCGCTGATCGCGCATCCGCTGGTGCGCCGCGCGGCGCTCATCGGTTCGGTGTCCACCGGTGTCGCGGTGCTGAAGGGCGCGGCGCAGAAGGTGATGCCGGTCACGCTGGAGCTGGGCGGCAAGAACCCGCTCGTCATCTGCGCCGATGCCGACCTCGACAAGGCGATCGACGGCGCCATCGGCGGCATGAACTTCACCTGGGCGGGGCAGTCCTGCGGTTCCACGTCGCGCTGCTTCGTCCATGCATCGGTGTACGACCGTGTGGTGGCGGCCATGGCAGAACGCATCCCGGCACGGCATCGCTGCGGCCTGCCCGGCGACCCCGAAACCACGATGGGTTGCCTGGTGTCGCAGGCGCAGTTCGACAAGGTCATGGGCTTCATCGCCGATGCGAAGCGTGAGGGCGCACGGCTCGTGACCGGCGGCGGGCGGCCGAGCGATCCCCGGCTGAGCCGTGGCTGGTTCGTCGAGCCCACGGTGTTTGCCGACGTGACGCCGTCGATGCGGCTCTTCCGCGAAGAGGTGTTCGGCCCGGTGCTGGCGGTCATCCCGTGGCACGACGAAGCCGAGATGCTGCGCCAGGTGAATGCGCTGGAGTACGGACTGACGGCTTCCATCTGGACGCGTGACCTCGCCGCAGCCCAACGCCTGAGCACCGGCGTGGAGTCCGGCTTCGTTTGGATCAACCACGTGGGCGCGCATTTCGTCGGCGCCGACTTCGGTGGCTACAAGCGCTCGGGGCTCGGGCGCGAAGAAGGGCTCGAAGAGCTTCTTTCCTACACACAGGTCAAGCACGTGCATGTGCGCGCGGCTTGAGTCTTCCACCAGAACTCCGTTTCCACATGCTTTCCACACCTTTCTTGCACGATCCGGCGACGCAGGCGTTGGTGGCCGACCTGTACATGCGGCACGCCGAGGTGATCTGCGACGACGCATTGGAGCAATGGCCCGACTTCTACGCCGAGCAGTGCGTGTACCGAGTCATTTCGCGGGTGAACCATGACCGCGGCTTGCCGCTGTCGATCATCTATGCGGAAAGCCGGGGCGCGTTGGTCGATCGGGTCACCGCCATCCGCAACACCATGGTCTACGCGCCGCGGGTCGTGCACCACGGGATCAGCGGCATGCGCGTCCTGTCGCAGGACGAAGGCGTGGCGCGCACGCGCAGCCATTTCGTGGTGCACCAGACGCTCGGCGATGGCGTCACGCAGGTGCAGATGGTGGGGCGCAGCTTCGACACGATCGACCTTGCGGGCACGCGCCCGGTGTTTCGCGAGCGGCTGGCCGTTTTCGACACCGAGCTGGTGCCGGGGTCGGTGGTCTATCCCATCTGAGGCGACGCACACATGATGACCTCTGACACCCCATCGCGCACGGAGCGCACCTGGCCCACGGAAGACTGCTCGCGCATTCCGAACTGGATCTACTCCGACCCCGACAACTACCAGCGTGAGCTGGAGAAGATCTTCTACGGCCCGTTCTGGACCTTCGTCGGGCTGGACTGCGAGATCCCGAACCCGGGCGACTACCGCCAGTCGATGGTCGGCGAGCGGCAGGTGCTCATGACCCGTGCGAAAGACGGCAGCGTGCATGTGCTGCTCAACTCCTGCGCGCACCGGGCGGCGCAGGTGTGTTCCAAGCGCTTCGGCAACAGCAAGCAGCTTGTCTGCCCGTACCACCAGTGGACGTACAACCATGCCGGCGACCTGATCGGCGTGCCGTTCCGGCGCGGCTTCAAGGGCAAGGGCGGCTACCCCGCCGACTTCGAGCCGCAGCAGCACGGCCTGCGCAAGCTGAAAGTGGAGAACGTCAACGGCGCGGTCTTTGCGAGCTTCGATGAAGCGGCGCTGCCGATGCAGGCGTATCTCGGGGAGGCCATCTACGCCCGCCTGCTGCGTGTGTTCAACGGGCGCAAGCTCAAGCTGCTGGGCTACCAGCGCCAGCGCATCAAGGCCAACTGGAAGCTCTACCCCGAGAACCTGAAGGACTCGTATCACGCCACGCTCTTGCACGTGTTCCTGATCAGCTTCGGGCTCTATCGCATCGATCAGAAGGGAGAACTGATCCAGGACCCGCGCACGCTGGCCCACAACGTGGTGTCGTCGCAAGCCAATGACGTGCAGGACACCGAAGGCACCACGGAGCTGGCCTCGCTGAAGAAGAACTTCAAGCTGCAGGACATGCGGGTGCTGGCGCCGGTGAAGGAGTTCCCGGACGACGTGACGATCCAGAACCTGACGATGTTTCCGGCGCTCACGGTGCAGCAGCAGCAGAACCTACTGCAGTGCCGGAACACCATTCCGCTCGGCCCGGGCGCGTTCGAGCTGTCGTGGACGTACTTCGGGTACGAGGACGACGACGAGGAGATGACCCAGCGCCGCCTGCGCCTGGCCAACCTCACCGGTGCGGCGGGCTTCATCTCGGTGGACGACACCGAGGCGTTCGAATTCTCGGGCGCCGCGATGCGTGAGAACCCCGACCGCAACTGCGTGGTCGAACTCGGCGGGCGAACGCTCGACGTGCCCGAGTTCGGCGACATGGTCAGCGAAGGGCCGATCCGCGGTTTCTACGATTTCTACAGAAAGCTGATGTACGGCAACCCCTGAACGAGAGGGAATCAGCCAGGGATTTCCCCCAGCCATGTTCGAACTCAAAACGAAGGAGACAACCTCATGAAGAAGCTGATGAGCCAGGTGCGATGGGCTACTGCCGCCGCGTTGACGGTGTCGCTGGGCGCTTTCGCCCAGGCGCCGGTGAAGATCGGATTCGTCACCGAACTGTCGGGACCGCAGGCCGGTCTCGGCCAGGACCAGTACGACGGTTTCATGCTCCACGTGGAGCGCAACGGCGGCAAGCTGGGCGGCGTGCCCGTCCAGGTGTTCAAGGAAGACAGCCAGCTCAAGCCGGAAGTGGCGGTGCAGATCGTGCGCCGGCTCATCGACCAGGAGCAGGTGTCCATCATCGCGGGGATGACGTTCTCCAACATCATGATGGCGGTGCACAAGCCGGTCACGGATCGCGGCGTGTTTCTCGTCGGCACCAACGGCGGCCCGTCGCCGATCGCGGGTGCGCAGTGCTCGCCATACCAGTTCATGACCTCGTTCCAGGGCGACGCCACCGCCGAGTCGCACGCGCAGTACGCCAACGAGCGTGGCTGGAAGCGCATGTACCTGATGGCGCCGAACTACCAGGCCGGCAAGGATTTCATCTCCGGCTTCAAGCGCAAGTTCAAGGGTGAGGTGGTCAACGAGGTCTACACGCCGTTGAACCAGCCGGACTTCTCGGCCGAGCTGACGCAGCTTGGCGCGGCCAGGCCGGATGCCGTGTTCGTGTTCTATCCCGGCGGGCTGGGCATCAACTTCGTGCGCCAGTACGCGCAGGCTGGGCTGAGCAAGTCGATTCCGCTGCTGTCGATCGGGTCGATCGATGCCGGCAACCTGCCCGCGATTCGCGATGCCGCCATCGGCGTGCTGAACGGTGCGCCATGGGGCCCCGAAGTGGACAACCCCGCGAACCGAGCGTTCGTCGAAGCCTTCGAGGCCAAGCACAAGCGTCCCGCCACGCTGGCCGCGGCGCTGGCCTATGACGGCGCCCAGCTGATCGGCTCTGCACTGGCCAAGACCGCGGGAGACGTGAACAACAAGCCCGCCTTCATGGCGGCCATGAAGGCGGCCGACTTCAAGTCGGTGCGGGGCAACTTCCGGTTCGGCAACAACAACTTCCCGATCCAGAACTACATCGTGGAAGAGGGCTACAAGAACGCCGAAGGCCGGGTCACGCTCAAGGTGGTGGCCACGCCCCTCAAGGACTACACCGACAGCTACGCGCATCTCTGCCCGCTGAAGTGATCGGGGGCGTCTGGCAGCACGAGACATCAGGAGACACGCATGAGTACAGTGACGCAGAACCAGGCGCGCGAGACGGCGCTCGATATCGGCAGCATTCGCGATGAGGACGTGGCGCGCTTCCAGGCCGATGGCGCCATCTGCCTGCGCGGCTTGTTCGACCGCGAATGGGTGGAGCGCATGCGCTCGGCCGTCGATCGGCAGATCGTCGGCAAAGGCGGCTTCGCGGTCGACCGCGAGCTGTGGCCCACGAACGCGGACTTCCGCGCCTTCGTGTTCGAGTCGCCGGCCGCGGCGATTGCACAGCGCTTGATGGGCGCGCGGCAGATCCGGTTGCTGTTCGACCAGTTGTTCGTCAAGGAACCGGGCATGGAAACCCCCACACCATGGCATCACGACCAGCCGTTCTGGCCCGTTCAGGGCCGCCAGATCTGCTCGATCTGGCTCGCCCTCGACACGGTGACGAACGAGTCGAGCGGCCTGCAGTACGTGAAGGGTTCTCACCTGTGGGAGAAAGAGTTCCGCCCGGAAGGGTTCACCCGCGAGAACAAGAACCTGTTCGCGGAGGCGCGCCACGGGGAGGCCATCCCCGACTTCGATGCGCTGCGCGACCGGTACGAGTTCCTGAGCTGGGACCTGGCCCCGGGCGACTGCCTGGTGCACCAGGCGCTGGCGGTTCACGGGGCCAGCGGCAACCACACCCGCACGCAGCGCCGCCGCGCCCTGTCCACGCGCTGGATCGGCGACAACGTGATCTACGCACCGCGGCCCGGCATGGACGCGAAGCTGTATGACGAGCGCATCGTGCCGGGGGCGGCCATGGCCTCCGACAAATTCCCCCTCGTCATCGCAGCATGAGTTGGCAGCTCTTCCTGGCGCAACTGCTGAACGGGCTCCAGTTCGGCGTCCTGCTGTTCCTCATGTCGGCGGGGCTCACGCTGGTGCTCGGCATCATGAACTTCGTGAACCTCATGCATGGTTCCCTGTTCATGGTGGGTGCGTACCTGGCCGTGGCCACCGCCGACTGGAGCGGCTCGTTCCTGCTGGCCATGGCGGCCGGGGTGTTCGGCACGCTGCTGGTGGGGCTGGTGGTGGAGAAGGTGGTGCTGTGCCGCCTCTACCTGCGCGACCACCTCGACCAGGTGCTGGTGACCATCGGCCTGTTGCTGTGCTTCAACGAGGTGGTGCGGGTGATCTGGGGCGCCGGGTCGCTGTCGATGGACGTGCCGCAGGCGCTCTCCCACACCATCATGCTGTTCGGCGTGCAATACCCGGCGTACCGTTTCGCCATCATCGTCGTCGGGTTGCTGGTGGCCTTGGGCCTGTACCTGCTGGTCAACCGGACCCCCATGGGCTTGATGATCCGAGCCGGGGCGTCGAAGCCGCGCATGGCTTCGGCGCTGGGCATCAACACGCGGCGCCTGAACCAGTACGTGATCGGCATCGGCGCGGCGCTGGCCGGCCTGGCCGGGCTGATGGCCGCGCCGATCTCGTCGGTGCAGACGGGCATGGGCGAGCCCATCCTGGTCATGGCGCTGGTGGTGATCGTCACCGGCGGCATCGGGTCGATCCGCGGCGCGTTCTACAGCGCGCTGGTGATCGGCGTCATCGACACCGTGGGCCGGATCTTCGTGCCCCTGGCGCTGAATGAGGTGTTCGACCGCGCCACGGCGCAGGCGGCAGGGCCGGCGCTCGCGTCCATCATGATCTATCTGGTGATGGCCGCGGTGCTGGTGGTGTTCCCTCGTGGACTGTTCCCGGTGAAACATGGTTAAGTGGCTTCAACGCGCGCAACTCGCACCGGCGTTGGCCGTGGCCCTCTTCCTGGTGCTGGCCTTGCTGCCGGTGTACGCCATCGCGACCGGCAATCCGTACTACCTCAACTACACCGCGCGCATCCTCGTGATGGCACTCGCGGCCACCGGCCTGAACATCGCCTTGGGTTATGGCGGTATGGTGAGCCTCGGGCATGCCTTGTACATCGGCGTCGGCGCGTACGCCGCGGCGATGCTGGCCCACCACGGCATTGACAGCGGCTGGGCCCACCTGGGCGCGGCCCTGTGTGCGGGCCTGGTGCTCTCGGTGGTGATCGGCAGCGTGTGCCTGCGCACGGGCGGGCTGGCGTTCATCATGATCACGCTGGCGTTTGCGCAGATGCTTTACTTCCTTGCGATCGGCCTCAAGGGCTATGGCGGGGAGGACGGTCTCCCGATGAACACGCGCAGCGTGTTCGCGGGCATCAACTTCGAGAGCGACCTCGTGTTCTATCTCGTCGTGCTGGTCACGCTGGCGGTGGTGTTGTGGGTGATGCACCGGTGCATGCGTTCGCGGTTCGGCATGGCGCTGCAGGGCAGCCGCGAGAACGAGGCGCGCATGAAATCGCTGGGCTACGACACCTTCCGCTATCGCCTCGTGGCCTACGTCATCTCGGCGCTGATCTGTGTTCTGGCCGGCTTCTTCCTGGCCAATCTCGGGCATTTCGCGTCACCGTCTTTCATGCAATGGACGCTGTCCGGCGAGCTGATCGTCATGGTGGCGATTGGCGGCATGGCCACCATCCTGGGCCCGGTGGTCGGTGCGTTCGCGCTGCTGCTGCTCGAAGGCGTGCTGGCACACACCCGCAGCCTGCCCGGGCTGCCCGACGGGATCATCAGCGACCATTGGCAAGGCTATCTGGGCGTGTTCATCGTCGTGGTGACATTGGCCTTGCGCGGCGGCATCTACGGGCGCTGGCTGCGCCGGGGAGACGGCGCATGAGCGCACTGCTGTCCTTGCAGGGGCTGGTCAAGCGGTTCGGTGCCCTGTGCGTGACGGATCACGTCCACCTTGACGTGGTGCCTGGCGAACTTCACGCGCTGATCGGCCCCAACGGCGCGGGCAAGACCACGCTGATCCACCAGATCTCGGGCGCGCTGCGGCCGAGCGAGGGGCGCATCGCGTTCGCGGGGCAGGACATCAGCCGGCTCGGCGCGCACGAGCGGGCGCGCCTCGGCCTCATGCGCACGTACCAGATCACCTCGGTGTTCCCCGAGTTCACGGCGCAAGAGAACGTCATGCTCGCCATCCAGGCATGCCAGGGGCACAGCTTCCGTTTCTGGAAGGACATGCGCAGCGATGCCTCGCTGGCCGCGCCCGCGCACGACGCGCTCGAGCGCGTCGGACTGTCGGCGCAGGCGGACCGGCTGGTGGGGCAACTGGCCCACGGTGCGCGGCGCCAGCTGGAGCTGGCCATGGCGCTGGCCACGCAACCGCGCATGCTGCTGCTGGACGAGCCACTCGCCGGCGCTCATGCCGGCAAGTGG
>CAZBOF010000031.1:11710-32642 GCA_964493285.1 uncultured Rhizobacter sp.
TCGCACGGACCACCGAGCTGGTCTTCCAGGTGGACCCCGGCATGAGCGCCGGCGAGTCCGACAACCTGACCGAACTGCTGGCCTCTTTGAAGGGCAGCATCACCATGCTGCTGATCGAGCACGACATGAACGCCGTCTTCGCGCTCGCCGATCGCGTCAGCGTGCTGGTGGCCGGGCGCATCGTTGCCAGCGGCGAGCCGCAGGCGGTGCGCAACTCGCCGGAAGTGCGGGCCGCGTATCTCGGCGACGAAGAGGAGGCATGGTGATGAACGAACCGCTTCTGTCCTTGGAGGGCGTTCACTCCGGGTACGGCGAGATCCAGGTGCTGTGGGACGTCTCGCTGCGCATCGGCACGGGTCAGGTGGTCACGTTGATCGGGCGCAACGGCATGGGCAAGAGCACGCTGGTCAAGACCTTGCTCGGCCAGCGGCCCGCCAGCCGAGGCCGCATCCGTTTTGGCGGCCACGACGTGACGTCCTGGGAGGACTACCGCATCGCCCGACTCGGTGTCGGGCTGGTGCCCGAGGGCCGGGAAGTCTTCCCCAACCTCAGTGTTCGCGAGAACCTGCTCAGCGGCGCCATGGGCAGGCCGCGCACGCCCGATGGCTGGACCACCGAGCGTGTCTATGCCTTGCTGCCGCGGCTCAAGGAGCGCGAGAAGCACCTGGGTTGCAACCTGTCCGGCGGCGAGCAACAGATGCTCGCCATCGGACGCGCCCTGATGACCAACCCGCTGCTGCTGGTGCTCGACGAGGCGACCGAAGGCTTGTCGCCCTTGGTCCGCGCCGAGATCTGGGCGTGCTTGGCCGAACTCAAGAAAAGCGGCATCGCCATGCTGTTGATCGACAAGCACCTCGCGCAGCTCGCCAGGCTGGCCGACTGGCACCACGTGATGGACAAGGGCCGGGTGGTCTGGCAAGGCGATTCACGACAGCTCGCCGCCGACCGTCTCGTGGTTCAGCGCCACGTCTCTGCCTGAGGCAGGGCCCTGGCAATTGCATTCCCAACTTCAAGAGAGCTTCCATGAAAGTGACGTTCAACGACATCCGGGGCGTGCTCGGCATCGTGCCCACGCCCTCCACCCCGGACGGCGACCGCTGGCAGACCACGCACTCCGTGAACCTGCCAGAGACCGAGAAAATGATCCGCGCGATGATGAAGGCGGAGGTCGACATCCTCATGACCACGGGCACGTTCGGCGAATGCGCTTCACTCACCGAGCCCGAACTGCTGGACTTCGTGAAGTGCATCGTCGATGTCAACGCCCAATCTCGCCCCCTGTTTGCCGGCATCACGACACTGAACACCCGTGACACGATCCGGCGCGGACGCGAACTGGTCGCGCTGGGCGCCGACGGCTTGTTCGTCGGCCGGCCGATGTGGCTGGCGTTGGACGACAAGGGCTTGGTGCGCTACTACCAGGACATTGCCGAAGCCCTGCCGCGTGTGCCGCTGGTGGTCTACGACAACCCGATCGCCTTCAAGGGCAAGATCTCGTCGGCGGCCTACGCCGAGCTTGCGAAGATTCCCGAAGTGATCGCGGCCAAGCACGTGGGTGGCCCGGCGCTGGCGGCGGACATGAAGGCGGTGGGCGACAAAGTGCGCATCCTGCCGTTGGCGCCGCAGTGGTATCCCGTGGCGAGGGAGTTGCCGGAACGGGCGCTGGCCTGCTGGTCGGGCGGTGTGGCGTGTGCGCCATCGCCCATCGTCGCGCTGTCGAAAGCCATCCTGGCGCGCGACTGGGACCGCGCCCAGCACGTCTGCGACAAGCTCGTGTGGGCTGAAGAACCCATGTTCCCCGGCGGCGACCTGGCGCGCTTCATGGACTACAGCATCCAGATCGGCCACCTGCGATTCAAGAGTGCAGGCCTGATCGACCCGGGGCCCCCGCGTCCGCCTTACCTCGACGTGCCGCAGGAGTATGTGGCCGGCGCCACCGAATGCGGCCAGCGCTGGGCCCGGCTGGAGGGAGAGTTCGGCGGCTGAACGCGTCGCGGCGGCGGGATTCGATCACCGAGGTGTGCGATTCGCGCGTGCTTTATTCGATGTTCTGCACCTGCGCGTCGAACGAGGTCACAGGCCGTTGATTTCTATAGGTATTTGACATCAACGCTCCAGTGGCCCCCACAGGCTTCCCCGCAGAAAAACTGCGTCGTCTTGAAACTTCATGGAATGAGATAGCGCTTGCAAGTCAAAACCCAAGACTGACAACAAGCAACTGAAGTTTAGCAGGGGCACCCGCCGGGATACCTGGATCGCCATCCCCGCGCTGGACCGGGGACGCCCACCATCTACGTCGCCCCATGGGTCGGTCATAGACTTGCTTTCGTGTATCGCTTGTACTGGCAATGCCGTACATTGTTGGCGGAGCCTGCCATGATCACTGCCACCCGCTCTTCTCGCTTGGGACTGCGTGCCACGCCGCAGCAGGAGACCGTGCTGCGCCGCGCGGCGGAGATAACCAACAAGTCCATGACGGAGTTCATCCTCGACAGCGCCTATCAGGCGGCTGAGCAGATCTTGCTCGATCAGCGGCTTTTCCTGGCGACCGCCAGCCAATCTCAGGCGCTGCTGTCGCTGTTGGATCGGCCTGAGCAAGACAACCCTGGCTTGAACGACCTGTTCTCGCGACGTGTTCCCTGGAATACCTGATGACCGTGAAGGCCATGGCCGAACGCTTCGACCTTTCGGGGACAGAGGTCGTGCACATGGTGCTTCCACGTTTGGCCAAGAAGGAACTGCCCGACTATGAACCTGACGAAGGGCCACTTTCGGCGCGGCAAGCCCGAGACCTGCGCAAGATTGCCGACGCAGCCTTGCCCAAGGGAAAGATCTCGTCGAAGCAATCCTTGTTCTGATGTGGCAGCCTGGCTCTCCTCCGGCGCCGGGAGCGGTGCGGAGCTCGCAAGTCCAGTCGCTTCTACGATCGTCACAGTCCATCGCCGAATAGATCGATGTCGGAATCGAAATCGAAGCTCAGTTGAACAGGCGCGCGCAAGAGCCGAAAGTGCCTCCATGCGCCAGGGACGAAGTCGGGGTCCGTGGCCATGGCTGCAGCGGGAAGAACTTCTTGGAGAATCGCCAGAAGGCGAGCGTGCGCGCAGCGTCGGTAGCAATACGACAGCGAGATCATCAGATGGCTGGCAACGGCAGCCACCTGATTGTTGAAGCGCCTCAGCAAGCAGAGGTATGCCGCTGCCATCGATTGATGCGCGTTGAGATCGCTTTCCCGCTCCGACTGCCTTTGATCCTGGGCATGCATCAGCGCCATGACAGGGTCGTAGTGTGCGTCGGCGGCAAGCAGATGTGCCAGAGGGTGGACTTCTCCATCCTGCCCATTGGGGGCATGATCCAACCGGACTGCATTGCGCACATTCAGCTCGGTGTATCGCACCAGATGCTGATACACATGGGAAATCAGCAGCGACTGGTGACCAGGCGTATGGAGGTCGAGCGTGACACCTTTGTCTCGCAGGGTCGCGAGCATCAACCAGGCTTCGGCTTGCACATCCTCTGGAGAATGTTCCCCCCGGGTGTGGCGACTGATACGCCGCCAGTCTTGCCGGTGGGATCTGAGGAACTCGGTGAACACGTCTTCGCTCATGGCCCCAATGTTCTACCCATTTGCACCCATTCGCATGACATCAAACCGCGGCAGATTGGCTTCGGCGAATCAGAAGAGTTTCTGAGGGGGCATGAAAGTCAGCAATCGAAGCGATAGGTCTAGCCGGTCAGGACTGGATGGGATGTCCTGAATTCGCAAGACAGGCTGTTGCGCTATGGACCTGGCATCAAAGAGCGGATGCGAGCATGGCTAAGTTGATGCGGACGCCGATGTGGCGAGCGAATATCGGCCTCCTGCCTCTGCAAAAATGCCGAATGACTACTTTCTCCTCAGCGGCTTCGGCCTGTAAACCCGCGACTCCTTCCATCCCCACCCTGCCGCAAACCGGCTTTGTTCGGCAGGCGCAACTTCTCACATTCATCCCGTTTTCCAAGTCGACGTTGTGGCGTCAAGTCGCCGCAGGGACGTTCCCCGCTCCAGTGAAGCTGACGCCGGGCGTGTCTGCTTGGCGGGCCGAAGATGTTCGGCGCTGGATCGATGAGAGAGGCACCGTTCTTGAGACTTCTTGAGTGACTTGGCTGTCGGAGACGACCTCGACGATCGTCTTCGATCCACTATGCAAAGGTTTCGGGGGGTGGAGACCCGCCGATGCCGTCGTAGGCATTCGACAGGGATGGGCCGCCTTTGAAAACGAGATGGCGTGCAGAGCGTGTGGCGAAGAGATGTCGTACGCCGCACTGCACGCGCAGACTTACGGCGAAGCGATCGATGTCACAGTACTGATTTCGCACACTCTGGAGGCGCTTATGGTCGGGGATCGCGCTTTCCGTAGAAAGGCGCGCCCGACGGCTCTATTTTTGTGCGGCCATTTGCTCATGGAATGCCATACGTTTGTTTTTTGACAGACAAACAGGGTAAAATGTCACGCTGCCATGGCCGATGCCTTTTCCTACACTTTCCCAGCGATCAGAGGAGTGCAGGCGGGACGGGAGTTCTACGTCTCGATGTGCCCTTTGCGCCTATTGACCAAACTCTTCATTTTCGACAATGAGGAGCTCGTGCCGGAGTTGCGCGCCCAACGAACGCTCAACAAAGCCCGCGTTCCAGAGATCGCGCGCTACATCGTAGACAATCAAGACAGCTACACATTTTCCGCCATCACGGTGTCGGTCGATGGTGACCTGAAGTTCGAGCCGGTGGCAGGAGAAGGCTCAGCCAGCTACCGCATGGGCAGCTTAACGGTGTCCATGACATCCAAGTTCATCGTCAATGATGGACAGCACCGACGCGCTGCAATTGTCCAAGCGCTGGACAACGCCCCTGAACTTGGCGACGAGACCATCGCGGTAGTTTTCTTCATGGACCGAGGGCTGAAGCGCTGCCAGCAGATGTTCGCCGATCTCAACCGGCACGCAGTCAAACCCTCCGCCTCTCTGGGCGTGCTGTACGACCATCGCAGTGCGACTGCCAACGTTGCTCGCCATCTTTCTCTGACCTCCAAGGTCTTCAAAGGCCTCATCGAATCGGAGCGATCGTCACTGTCCCCCAGATCACGCAGCCTCTTCACGCTAAGTGCCTTGCACTTCGCCACCACCGAGCTGCTTACGGAGAACGAGTCAGGAGCCTTCCATAAGGCATCTGACAAGTGTCTGGCGTTCTGGGAAATGGTGGGCGAGCAGATCCCCGAGTGGACCTACGTGCGCGAGTCGCGCATGACCTCCGGCGATGTTCGCCGTGACTTCATTCATTCCCATGCCATCGTGCTCCAGGCACTCGGCCGCGCAGGCCGAGCGCTGTTTCAACTCCCAGAAGCGGATAGGGCACAGCGGGTGAAGCGGTTGCGCAATGTGGACTGGTTGAGAAGCAATGCCATCACTTGGGAAGGGCGTGCCATGGTGGGCGGCAGCATGGCCAAGTCTGGACAGAACATCGCGCTCACATGCAATGAAATCAAACGGGTGCTTGGCCTCGAACTAACGCCCGAAGAAGCAGCAGCCGAAGAGGCTTGGGCAGCGTCGCGCGCGCCGAAGCGCACTCGCATAAGGAAAACAACATGACCATGACCGCAGAACAGATCGTGGCGGAGATCCAGGACTTGTACCGATCGGACTCCATGCCTTGGATCGTGGGGTACAGCGGTGGCAAGGATTCGACCGCAAGCCTGCAATTGGTATGGACAGCGCTGTTGGGGCTACCGCCCGAAGAGTGCACCAAGATGGTCTACGTGATCAGCACCGATACGCTGGTTGAAAACCCTGTCATCGCGGCTTGGGTGCAGACGTCGCTCCTGCGCATCGATGTCGCTGCAAAGCAGCAAGGTTTGAAGATCAAGGCGGAGCGGCTGACCCCAGCGATGGGGAATCGGTTCTGGGTGAACCTCATCGGGAAGGGTTACCCGGCTCCCCGGCCTAAGTTTCGCTGGTGCACCGATCGTCTCAAGATCAGCACTTCCACGGAGTTCATCCAGAAGCTGTCTGAGTCCCAGGGGGAAGCCATCCTTGTTTTGGGCCAGCGCCGTGGCGAGAGCCAGGCCCGCGACAAGGTCATGGACCAGTACAAGGGCAGCACAAGAGACCGCTTGAGCAAAAACAAGGATCCCAAGCTTTCGCGTGTCTGGGTTTATCCGCCGATCGAAAGCTGGACCAGCGACGACGTCTGGGAATACCTGATCACGACTCCCAATCCGTGGGGGCTCGACAACCAGGAGCTGTTCAGTATCTACCGCGGTGCGACGCCTGATGCCGAATGTCCTATCGTGGTGGACACCTCGACAGCCAGCTGCGGCGACAGCCGCTTTGGTTGCTACGTGTGCACCATGGTCACGCAGGACAAGTCCATGCAGGCCATGATTCAGAACGATGATCAGAAGCAGTGGATGCAGCCCATCCTCGACTTTCGGAACAAGAACCTGGCCGTCGAAGACCGTGATGAGCGCGATTTCCGGCGCCTGAATGGGCGTCTGACCTTGTTCCGAGACCAATTGGTCCACGGGCCCTATACGCAGCAGCGGCGAGAGTTTCTGCTCCGAGAACTGTTGCAGACGCAGAAGCTGGTGCAGGAGTCCGATCATAAACAGGGCACTCAGCTTATCGAGTTGATCTCGGTGGATGAGCTGGACGAGATCCGGCGCCTTTGGGTTGAAGAGAAGGGCGAGATCGAGGACCTCGTGCCCAAGATCTATGCCGATGTGTTGGGCGTTGCGTATCCTGGTCGAGACTTAGAACAAGTGCCGCTCGACAGGGGTGATCTCGCCATCCTCCAGCAGGTTTCTACCGAAGTCGAGGCGGAGACTGAGGCAGCGCAAGAGTTGTACAAGCTCACCCGCAGTCTGCTGGCCTTGCAGTTTCAATCCATTGAATCGCACAAGCGCTCCAAGCACCTGGACCGCTTGGAAAGTGTGCTGCGTCAGTACGCCTTCCGCAATGAACAAGAAGCGCTAGAGTTTGCCAAGTCCAGCGCCACAAATGAACCCGACCCGGATGGTGACGCCTCCGACGGCACCACCATGATTGCTTGATGTATGGCAGGAATAACCATCAAAGCCCTGTCCGTTGAAAACCTAGGACCTTTTCGAGAACGCCAAACCATTGATTTATCGGTCAAGACCGGGAAGCCGGTTGTCTTGATCAAGGCGCTCAACGGCAGCGGCAAAACAACCCTGCTCACCGCACTGCAGGTGGGCTTGTATGGGCAGAAGGCACTTGCCGACCTGAAGCGATCCGAGTACGAGCAACTGATTCTTGGGCTGAAGCGGCGCGATACCCCAGGCAACTCCATTGTCGAGATCGCAGTGGAGGTGGAGATAGGCGCTGCTCGCCGGCAACTGCTTGTGCGCCGCGAGTGGTCGGTGCGTGGCGAGACCCTGAATGAGCAGATTTCGGTGTCCGAGGATGGCAGCATTGACCTTGATTTCTCGCAAGGGTGGGACGAGTTTATCGGGTCCATCCTTCCTGCGGAGCTGGTTCAGCTGTTCCTCTTCGATGGCGAAAAAATCGAAGCCTTGGCCAATCCGGATCGGCTGCCAGAGCTGCTGAAGCGCGCCACTGAAGTCTTCCTGGGAATTGGCGGTATCGACGCACTGTCGAACGACCTGAAGGCCTTGGAGCGCCGAGCGGTCCTCAAGAACAAGGGAAGCTCGGAGGCGTTCGACGCGGCCCGCGCCAACCTGTTGAACTGGCAGTCCCAGCTTGAAGAGTTGGAACGCAAGGTCGAAGCCCTGACGCAAGAGAAGGCCTCAGCTCAGAACTTGGCGGATCAGGCAGAGAGCGCCTTGAATCGCTTCAACGCTGAAGCACAGCGCAAGGGCTTGGTCGCGTACGAGCAAGCTGCGGAGATCCGCAGTACGGTCGTACACGCGCGCAAAGCCGTTGAGACCTCGCGCGCTGAACTGATCGATGCGATGTCTGACCCCGTGCTTCCGATCGCCTGGGCCGCTTCGCTGTGGTCGCAGTACAAGCAGACTTGGGAACAAGACCAAAAGGTCAAACACGCCAAGCTCTTGGGACAAGAGTTCAAGAAACGCGATCAGCGAATCCTCGCGGCCCTGGAAAAGGGTCTCCCCAAGGGCACTGCGGTTGCTCTGCGACAGGCTCTCGATGCAGATCTGAAGTCCTACACAGCCACACGTGGCCCGAGTGTTCCCCGCATGCTCGATGCTGATCCGCGTGATGCCGAACGTCAGCTGGAGCTCGCCCGCTCACAGGTGCGACGGCAGCTGGAGCAGATTCAGGATGCGCAAACCCAGGTGGACAAGGCCGAGCAGCGCATTGGTCAGATTCCCGCCGAAGAACAGGTCTCCGGCATCTTGGTTCAGCTTCAGGAGCGGAG
Source organism: uncultured Rhizobacter sp. (assembly GCA_964493285.1). Lineage (GTDB taxonomy): Bacteria > Pseudomonadota > Gammaproteobacteria > Burkholderiales > Burkholderiaceae_C > Rhizobacter. The sequence goes on from CAZBOF010000031.1 coordinate 20,103, forward strand.
CAAGAAAGCCTCATTGGCCGCAGCTCACCTGGCCCAGGTTGTCCAACAACTGGAGGACACCCAGAGCAACATGACGCATGTGAACATGCGCTTGAAGGCCGCTCAAGACCGCATCGGTGCCGAGTTCCGCGATCGATCGATGGAGGCCAAGAGCCTGGATGCCTCCGCAAGAGCTCGCAAGGCGCTGGTGCTGTTCAAAGATCGTTTGCTGGCTTCAAAAGCACAGTGGTTGTCCAGCATGATCACCACCGAGTTTCAGAAGCTGCTGCGCAAGCGCAACCTCATGACCTCCGTTGTGGTGGATCCCCAAACGTATCGGGTCAGCATTCTCGACAGCAAGCAGCAGGAGCTGCCCATGGATCGCCTGTCCGCTGGTGAGCGGCAACTGCTTGCCACGTCCGTGCTCAGTGCCCTGATCAAGGAGAGAAAGGGCAGGTTCCCTGTGGTGGTGGACACCCCGCTGGCTCGCTTGGATCAGCAGCATCGGTCTGCATTGATCAAAGGCTTCTTCGCCACGGTCTCACACCAGGTAGTGGTGCTCTCAACCGACCAAGAGGTTGAAGGGCCAGCCTACACTGCCCTAAGGCCTTTCAATAGCCAAGAATACGAACTCAGCTACGACGATACCACCGGATGCACGACCGCACGCCGGGTGCACGGCGCAGGGATGCACTGATGGAGCGAATCAAGCTCAGCGCCTCCGCGCGCAATCAACTGGCCACACTGAAGCGCCGTACGGGCATCGAGCACAACAATGCGATCTGCCGCCATGCCCTTTGCATGTCACTGGCCAACCCTTCAGTGCCTCCAGAGGAGAATTTTTCCTTCGCGGGAGGCTTGGAGATTGACTGGCGCACCTTCACGGGGGGGCAAGAAGCTCTTTACACAAACCTGCTTGTCGTTCGGCTGCAGTCTGAGGGCAAACGGGTTTCTGAAGAGGCGATCCGGCAAACCTTCCTCCTGCATGTGCATCGAGGTCTTTCATATTTAGTGAGTAGACGAGAAGACGATTTGCTTGTCGAACTTGCTTCAGTTGCGGTTGGCACTCAATAAATTCCAACAGAACTCAAGACGCGGCATCACTCTTCACGAGAGTGACCTCCTGGTACCAAGGCTCATCGTCACGTATGTTCTGCTGAATTAAACGCATTGCTGCTTCGATTTGGTCGCGAACCGTTTTAGTGTCTGAAACTGAAATGGTCCATTCTCTTAGCCAAAGTTCAGGCGTTTGCAACTGAAGAATCCGTTGCACGGCATGTGACACATCCTCGGCATTTCCGAGGTCTATAGTCTGTCCCCCGTAAGTTGACAGAGCGATCATCTCCTCCGTGACGTACTTGGTAGTGGTAACCAAGCCGACCTTGTTCATTAACTTGCTATCTACGCCGAATGTACCAGCCCACAGATTCTTGATGACAGACCACACTGCCAAGAAAAAATCAAATGCAGACTCATCATCGGGAAGTTGCTTAAACTTCTTTGACTGAATGTATGCGACGGCGGCTTCAATTGCTGCGGGCACGACTGGTCGATTTTCAATGTTGGGTTTTCCGGGAAGCTTGACCAGTCCCGCAAATGGGCTATCTTGTAGCTCATCGGCCAATCCCACTAGCTGAACATTGCGGTGCAAAGAAAGCCTTGCTGTTTTCAGTCTATCTTCGAGTGTGGGACTCTGAGACTGATCACCAAAGTTGATTGAAAGTGCGCGGATATGATCTGTAGCAACTTTCGATACTTTATTGTTGATGACAATAAATTGAAATGCTCTTTCCTCGCTGCTGGCGTTTAGAATCGCCACCACTGGAATTGCTGCCGCATCTGAAAATAGCTTAATTCCGTAAAGCCGGTGCTGCCCATCAACGACGAAAACCTGATCTTTGCTGGCCTCCGTTAATGTCAGTGTGCCTATGCCACTTTCTTGGTTCGCAATCTGAAGCTGATAGGCTCCAGCCTCGAGCGTTATAACGATGGCTGTTGGGATCGTATTTCTGGGGTCCTGCTGAAGAAAGCTCTTAATTGACCGAACTTTAAAATCATTGCGCTTTCTCTGGATTCCCAAGGTGTCTTCAGGCGTTAGTCGAGGAACTGTAGACCAGGACTCGATCTCTGCAGCTGGCGCATGGAATATACAAAAGGAAGGTGCGCCTGCATCATTTGGGCGCTGCTTGAACACAAGACAAGGATAGTCCATAGTCAATTGAAATGAAGGTTAAAATAATCGATTGCATCATCGCTATTGATGGCGTTTAGGTTCTCAAATTTTGCAGGCCCGATTCCAATTGCTGCTTCCTTGAGAGTGCAATTGTTAGTGTTTGCGTGCTGCAGAATATCCTGCATGCGGCGAGCAATTTTTTCGCGTCGACCAATGCATTTTCGTTCTTCAATGGAGGGATTTGGCTTGAGAACAAATGAAAATATTGCGCCAGTTTGCCACAATATCATATCTTTCTTTGCGTCGTTGCAGCCAAAGCAAGAAGGAAGCAAGTTTTGCTCTATGCTATCTCCTCCGTAACTTCTGGGCCATATATGCTCGTAATGTATGGCTGTCCCTTGCTCTTCGGACTTATGAATGCACATGTTTCCGCAGAGGTAGCATTCAACCTCAACCTTATTGTTGCGAACCTTTCGCTTTGTCGCATTGCTTACGGAGCGTTTTGCAATTTTTGCTGCATACAGCGCTTGGCGAGCGATTTCATCCAGAACATCATCTTCGTGGTTGACGAGGCCTAAGGTCTGCTGTAGAAATTTTACGAATTCGCCCTGATGCAGCGCGGCGTCATCAATCTCAATAATTCGATCCGCCTTTTTTATAAGTCGCGCAGTCAAATTTAGGGAATTAACTGCAATCGCATACTCATGTATTGCGCGCCCCCGTCCGATTGTTGCAATAGACCCTGATAGCTCTATAAAATTCGCGAGCTCACTCAGCCTCAAAACCTTTTCATTGAGGAGATGAAGTAGGTGTTCCCCCGGGGTGGCGGCCCGAAAAGCAAAAATACTCATAGCGCGAAAGTGGGTATTTCCATAATCGTTGACTCAACTCGAATTTTTCTTTGAATCATCAAGTCAACAATGGCCAATCCATCAAGCAGCACAATCGGAATTGCTCCTGATTTTATGGATGCATCGATTGCCCCTTTTGAAAAGGTGCTTGTTGTGAAGAATATGCCCTGTTCATAGGAGCCTTGTGCGGCCCCGCGAAATCGATCAATTTCTGGCCGCTGTATAGTTGTGTTTTCCCAGCGCTTGCATTGGAATGCCACATTTAAGAACGCGAGTCCAACTTTGAGTCGTCCAAATCCGTCAATTCCACCATCCTTTGAAATAGCGGTTACCTGAGTATTCTCGAAGCCGTAGCCATCAAGTATTTCTCGGCCAAATGCCTCGAACGCAACAGGCGTCATTTTCTTGAGTTCTTGAAGCATTTTTTGCCTAAAGGTGCTCAAGTACCTTTTATGGTTGTTCCATAGATCTTTTTCGATTGATGACAAGCGGCTGAAATCCGACTTTTCGACCGATCTTCGCGAGGGCGTTTTTTTTAGAGAGTTGTGCCTCCTGCTTTGCGATTTGCCTACAGACTGTTTGTCTGGCTGATCTAGCGGATAGTATGTGTTGTCTCCGTGTAGCCTGAAGTGCTTGGTGGGAGATGCAGTCGGAAAGTCGATCCCCGCACAATGCCGCCTGATTTGCATCAAGACAACATGGTGCGGGTCTTTTGCCTGAAATTGGTAGAGCCCCTGCGCAATTATCGAGTCGTATGCCTCGCGCGAACTGAGAGGCCGGCCTGCACCGCGCATCACCTCTTTGAGAGCTTCAACAATGGTCATCGATTCCCCTCCCGTCTATTTTTGATAACTCAGGCCGTTATTGCTTTCATCATCTTTTGGTACTGGGACACTTGCTGGGCAATTTTGACGAGCATCGGCTCCAGATGATCCTGCTGGGACACCAGCGTATCCACCTTCAGTTCTTGAAGTGCCTTCAGCAGAGAGGTTAATGTATCGATCGGGGTGCGCTGTGTCTTGTGTTGCAGGAACTCCGCCTCAATGAGGCGAATGGGGCGCGCTTCCTCAGGTGCATTGACGTCCAGCTGTTTGGAAAAATTCGTGCTGGCCTTCCCGTCATAGGTGGCCATCTGGTTCCAGAGGCGTACGCTCTCGGCTTTATAGAAGACGTTCTCGTTGTCTTCTTCCTTGCCCGCTCGAGGTTTTGAAAACGCCCATTGGAAGAGCGCCTCTTCTGACTCCTTGGGCAGTCTCATGCTTTCACGGGTGACGCCAAACTGCTCCTTCGGGTACGGGTTTTGCAAGATCAGCTCAAAGAAGTAGTGATCTTCATCCGAGAGCTTCTCGCCCTCAGGTAGACGATCCTCGTAGTCTCGCTTGAAGTGCGTAAATGCAGATGCCGCTTGGATGTTGCGGCGTGCTTTGGTTGCGCCAAGCGACACCATCTCCGCCACCGCGTTGACCAAATCGTCTTCCAGGCGCAGTGCACCCTTGGTGCCGTGCCGCTCTCGGAACAACCGCTCGTACAGCGACAAGATGTACAGGTTGGTGGCGTACGGCTTCCACTCCCTCGCGTGACTGATGTGACGAACGCCGAGGAGGCGGGGCAAGATGGCTTGGAGTTGCTCGACCGTTTTCGCCAGCACGGGAAAAACGCGCAGTTGCGAGGTCTGAGTGCGAATAGTTTCCAGTCGATCGACCGTATCCTGTTGAACTCGCAACTCTTCTTGGAAGCGAGACGGATTTTTCTTGAGACGCTCAAGCTTCTTAACCTCCGCGTCCAGGCGTTCGCCGCGCAGGGTCCGCAGTGCAACGGTCCGAGTGTTGCCTTCGACGACAACGTAGTGGCCGGGCCGCTTTGGGTGCTCCCACACGATGATCGAGTCAATCGGAACCCAGCCGTGCGCCATGATGGAGTCGCGCAGTGTGGCCACTTCATAGACCTCGGAGACGCGGCGCTCCAGGTCCTGCTGCAGGCTCAGGTCGAACAACGATGCATCGTCGTGATAGCCGGGCGGGTTCTCTGGCGCAATACGGGGGTTGTTCGGGTCCAGATAGATGGAGTCGAACGGGACGAGCTTGGACTCTTGGAGATCGCTGATGGGGGTAACGTTGTCAGACATGTCGGGACTCCTTAAATAATTGAAACGGGCGTGTCTTGGTTGAGGGTGAGCATGCGGCCGTGCCGCGCAACTGGGTCAAGCAAAAACTCGACGCGGTGATGCAGGCGGGCGGGGAGGGGCGTTGTGCCAGTGCTCATCAAGTAAGAAGCGAGGGTGCCGAACTGGGCTCGAGGTTCTACTTGGGTCAGCTCCAATCGAAGTGCATCCAGCATCCCCACCAGCGCTTTTGACTCAGCCTCATTCAGCAGGTGGGCTTCTGAACCGGCCAGCGGCAGCGGCACCTTGATTGCCATTGCCGTATGCAGAGGCGCGCGAAGGTACAGAGCCTCGATCTCCTGGGCGTTGTGGCAGTCTTTAAGAAATTCAGCCAGGGCTTGGGGAATCGCAGGTCGAAAGTGCAGGGTGATGTATTTAAGCCAGCTGGTTGCACCGTTGGCCTTGTATGGGCGCTTTCCTACAGCATCAATGGCAGAGGGTCCATGAACCTCGCGCTTTGCAAAGTAGGCGGCTGTCAGCAGGTGAGACATCTCCAGCCAGCGACTGCCAGGCGTGAGGTCCTTGACCAATCCGAACTTTGAGCCTTCACTGATCAGGAAGTCCGACGGGTCAGACAGGTCCGCACCTCGCACGCAAAACTCGTTGAAGATGCCGCGAAGGGTGTGTGACGTCTCCGGGGTCTCTGCCAAGATGCCCCATTTGGCGTCCTGCTCAAAACGATCAATCTCGCCAAAGTGCGGGAGCCCATAGAGGAATAGGCGATAGGTTTCGCCGGGCACGACCGAATTGAGCCTCAACTTGATGCGGTCGGCTTGCTTGGTCTCCACGCGGTGTTTGCCCAGGATGTCTTCGACTTTTGCGAGCAGTTCAGCATGGCTCCCATAGTCGATATCGATCAACTGAGGCCTAAGGAAGTCGTCAATCTCTTGGTACAGCCACCGTTGATCGAAGTGGTACGCCAGCCCATCGTTTCGTGCCTGGACCACAAAGGCGGCTCGTTTCTCCGGCGAATAGCGCACGCACCGTCCGGCAGCTTGCATGAGCCGGATCACGCTGCTCGATGGGTAGGTCAGCACGACAGCGTTGATGGCAGGGTCGTCAAACCCCTCCAGCAGGAGCTGGGCCGACACCAGCACAGCACGTGGCTTGTTGGCAAAGCGCGCGAGAAAATCTTCGTTGTCGATGGCGAGTGAGTTGCCGCTGCCGTGGACAAAACCGAGATCCTCTGCCGTCAGCGGATGGTCGTTGGGGAGTCTTGCGGCCAGGGCCGCGTAGAACTCTTCGACTCGATCAACGCGTGGCGCCAGCACCAAGACCTTGGTGAAGTCAGCGGCCGTGCGGTCAATGATGAAGTCCACTAGGTCGTCGAGCGCATCCGGCGACCAGTCAAAGTTGTCGACCGGAAAATCAACGAACTTCGGCGTGAAGATTGCGCGTCGTTCAGCCAGCTCCCTGTACGTGATCGTGAAGGCAATTTCGTCGATGCCGATGGGAAGGCGGTCGCCACGATTCGGCGTGGCAGTGAGCAGCAATACCGGAGCCATCCAGGGATTGGCAAAGACCGGTTGATAGGACGGGGCGGCAGCATGATGAGCCTCATCGACGACGATCAGGACAGGGCGGTTGGATGCGCCGTCGAGTAGCGGGCTCAAATCACCCACCATCACAAACTTGATCCGGTTGCCCAGCTCAGACAGGGTTTCGCCTTGGTCTGACGATGCGAAGGCAATCAGCTTCTGCAATTCGCGGTGTGCTTGCTCGCGTAGGTTGCGACGGTGAGTTACCCAGTAGACCGGTGCTTTGTGGTCAGCAGCACGATCCAACATCGCGAGCACGATGCGCAGTGCCGTTCGTGTCTTGCCGGCGCCGGTGGGCAAGATCAGGCCGATGCGCCCACCTGGCCGCCTGTTGAGTGCATCCAAGCAGCGACTGACCGCAATGTCTTGGTAGCTCCAGTCAGGTTCAACGCCCTCGGTTTCGTGCTGTGGCGCAAGGTTTTGGCTGGAGGTCGCCGAGGCTTCCCCAGTGCCCTTGGCGCGAACCAGCTGCTGCGCGAGAGCGGGCGGGATGCTTAGACGTTCTGCAATTTCGGTTGCTGTCAATGTCGAGAACGCTGCCAGCTTTGAAGTTTCCGCAGAGAGTTCGTGCATCGCAGCTGCGGCACGGTTGGTTGCGGCGCCATCTGCAGCCAACATCGCATCGCAGGCTTGGTCAATCAAGGCGACGGAAGCCTCGTTGAGGGCTCTGGACGCGTCCATGGAAAGCAGGGCATGTATGCGGTTGGCGTGGAGGCGCCCGCCCAGACCTGCGGACTGAGCTGCGTTGTTCAACACCTTTGTCAGCGATGCAACGTTTCCACTCGCCAGCAGCAGTGGGATCACTTTACCGGTGATAAGTGTCTGAACAGGTTCACTGTTGATGCTGAGGCGTGCCATGGGTGCTCTTTGGTCGTCATTCTGCAACAATGGAATTTATTTTGTCAATTCCAAAATAATGGAATAAACAACGAAGTTGAAGGCAGCCTCGGATTGACTGAGCGCTCTCAGGTTGCAAACGCGCCAATATTCTTCTCTTTCACTCATCAAGAGGCGTTCCATTTGCGCTTTAAGCTGCTTTCAGACGCGCTAACTCTAGTGTGTAAATATTTTGGCGTTTTTTTTGTCTTTACGGCAAAATACCTCCACTATGGCTAAGAAGACTGCGCCACTCCTTCCGTCTGTTGACGATCTGCTTCAGCAGTTCGGGGAGCGCCTGCGTCTTGCGCGGCTGAGAAGGCGCCTTCCTGCAAAGCAAGTGGCTGAGCGTGCCGGGATGTCGCCGATGACGTTGCGCAGCCTTGAGCGCGGAGGCTCTGGCGTGACCATGGGTGCCTACCTCGCGGTCATGCAGATGCTTGGGATTGAAGGGGATCTCGATCTCTTGGCGAGGGCCGATCCCGTTGGGCGGGAGTTGCAGGACTCGCGGCTACGCCCAACAGCAAGTTCGACACGGCGGACTGCCGGATCGCCGACGAGGCGATCGACACGTTCGTCACCGAGCGATTGGGGTGCATCCCAACTGGGTAAGCCGATTCCTTTAGCTCAGACAGAACCCGGTCTGTCTTCTAGGCCCATGCCAGCTGTCAGTGCAGAAGAGGAGAGCTGGATCAAGAGCGGCGACTTCGCCAGTGCCGATGCGCTGTCCAGTCTCATCGCCAAGGCAGCCACCCCTGTGAAGAAGGCCCGCTGATCCCATGAGCACGAACATTGCCGTCTACGCGGATTGGGTGGGACTCGCAGAGCCGACGCAGCTTGGATGGCTGTATGCCCGACGTGGGGCGGGACGTGAGGTGCTCGAGTTCGCCTTTGAATCGTCCGCATTGGCCAACAGCGGTTTTCGGGGCATGCACCTGGATCCGCGGTTGGGGTATTTCGAAGGGCGTCAGCACCCACCGCAAGGGCAAGAGATTTTTGGTGTTTTCGCCGATTCGAGTCCCGATCGTTGGGGGCGGGTGCTGATGCGGCGACGACTTGAGAGAGCACAGCGCGCCGGTACTGTGGACAAGTCTGTCCGTTTGTACGAGTCGGACTATCTGCTTGGCGTGCATGACACCTACCGCTCAGGTGCGTTGCGTTTCAAGCAGGACGATCAGGGTGAATTTCTTGACAACCAGCACGGAACAGCCGCACCACCATTCGTCCAACTGCGCGAACTGGAGGCGGCCAGCTTGGCGCTGGAGCGTGACGAGGACAACACATCGGTTGCGGCGGACGATTGGCTGCGCATGTTGATCGCGCCTGGTGGTTCCCTTGGTGGCGCTCGTCCAAAGGCAAGCGTGGTCGATCCGCAAGGCCAGCTCTGGATCGCAAAATTCCCCAGCGTTCGAGACGAACACGACGTCGGGGCGTGGGAATTGGTTGTTCAGACCCTGGCGAAGAGTTGCGGCCTGCGGGTTCCCACCAGCCTGGGGCGCAGGTTTGCGAGTGAGCATCACGCCTTTCTGGTGAAGCGTTTTGATCGCACGTCGGAGGGGAGGCTGCATTTCGCCTCCGCGATGACGCTGACAGGACACGTCGATGGTGAAGACGCGTCGACAGGTGTGAGCTATTTGGAGATCGCGCGGGTGCTGATCGAGCACGGTTGCCAGGCGGCCGATGACTTGCGCGAGTTGTGGACCAGGATCGTGTTCAACATGCTGGTTTCCAACACCGACGATCACCTGCGCAACCACGGCTTCATCCTGGTTCCCGGCAAGGGCTGGCGCCTGTCCGAGGCCTACGACATGAATCCTGTCCCGGACTCGCATGGGTTGAAGCTCAATGTGGGTCAAGCTGACAATGCGCTCGATCTTGAGCTGGCCAGATCGGTCGCTGGCTACTTTCGAGTCCCAGCGAAGCAGGCGGACGAGATCATCGTGAGGTGCAAGGAAGTCGTGAGGCAATGGCCAACGATCGCCCAGAGTTTGAAAATTCCTGATCGCGAACAGCAGCGGATGGCCGGTGCGTTCAAGCTCGCAGACTAATCGGACGCCCGGAGCTTCTTGTCGCCCATGAAAACCACGTCTCCCAAATCGCTAGAGATTCTGAAACACCGCCTTTCCAGTGACCTGGAAGAGCGCAAGTGGCGGTTCAAGACGCTTGAGCTCCAGTACTTGGAAGCGGGCCAACACCTCAGGTCTTTGAATCAGCTCATGTGGCAGGTACCGAGCATGGTGATTGCAATCACTGGCGGACTTTGGTACGGAGCCACCACGGTCGATGAGTTCCAGGCTCGCACTGTGGTTTTGTCTTTTGCTGCTGTTTTCAGCGTGTTGACCGTTGTGATCATTTGGCGCCTTCGCCATCTGATTCAAATGCACATCGACAGGCAGCATCTATTTTCCCCCGACAACGAAAAAGCGCCGCGAAGCAAGTATGTTGTCATTGGCTGTTGGACTACTGCGCTTTTGGGTTCAGCCATCGTCAGCACGCTTGGTGCTTGCAATCCGTCGTACTTGTCAAAGAAGCAGGAGCCTCCCAAGGAAGCAAAGTGCTGCGTTTCGCAAATTGAGGTGGTCACAAACCCCGTGCCGCCTCCTGTCTGCCTTGCCAACCCTCCGGTCAAACGGCAACCAACCGCTTCGATCAAACCGCCATGCGCCAAGTAGCCTGGTCCGCATACGATGAAGCCAGCGATAGCTTCTTTCAGACCTATGAGAGCCTTCGGTTCTCGTCTACCCACCGGTCGTTCTTGCGGTTTCTTCCTGCACCAGGGGCAAAGTGCTTGGACGTTGGTGCCGGGTCCGGTAGGGACGCGTCTGCACTTGCAGCACGAGGCTATGAAGTTACCGCGGTCGAGCCAAGTCGTGGCCTTCGAGCCCTCGCCATGGCCAAGCATCGCAAAGTCAACATCCGGTGGATCGATGACGCTTTGCCGAACCTTGACAAGGTGAAGGCCCTTGGAGAGGCCTATGACTTCGTCTTGCTGAGTGCCGTCTGGATGCACATCGAGCCGAGGGATCGTCTGCTTTCGCTGCAGACGCTCAAGCGACTGCTCGGCACGCACGGAAGCATTGCGCTCACCCTAAGAATCGGTGACGCGCCGCCCAATAGGCCGATGTACCCGATCAATGTGGACGAGTTCATCGCTCAGGCTGCGTCCGTTGGGCTCAAGACGGTGTACCAAAGCCGTAAGTCCGAGGACTCCCTGAAGCGCATGGATGTGCGGTGGATCAAGCTTGTTCTTCAGCTGTCAGTTTCCACTTAATCAAGGTATCGCTGAAACCTGCCGTCGCTCACAAAACAGACGCTGCCGGTCTGCGTCATCCGGCGGCCGTCGGGGCGCTGATCGCGCGCGTCGGCACTGCGGCATGAGAATGCATCGAGCCATCAGCTTGGGGTTTTCGATCACGTGTCATGGGGTGAACAGCTCTCATTGGGAGAACACAACCAAGTCGGAGAACCTCGCAGCTATATCTGGCGCCGGGCGCAACCGATCTTCGATCTGCGCGCGGTCCCACCAGTCAATCTGCAAGGTATTGGCGAGAACCTCAAGATGATCAACCAATTGCCTCGTGGGCTCTGGATGCACCACTAGTGGACTGTAACTTTTAAACAGGAAGTATGATTGCAGCCATCCAATTGGAGGCTGCAATGAAACTCACCAAGAGCGAGCGCGTGGAACTTCAGCAGCAAGTCGCAGCGAGGAACGGCCGGGCCGATGCAGCGCGGCACGCCCGGTTGATCCTGCTGCTGGCCGATGGCCTGACCTGGGCTGAGATTCGCAACAAGCTGGACTGCAGCGACAGCTACATCGATCGGTGGAGCAAGCGGTTCGAGACGGAACGCCTGGCTGGCTTGTTCTCTCGCCACGCCGGGCGCGAGCGCTACAAGGTGACGGATCGGCTGGAGGCGCGTGTGCTGGCACGCACCACGAAGCATCAGCCGGCGGACGGCTCCACGCATTGGTCCTCGCGCAAGCTGGCGGCCGAACTGGGGGGCGATATCTCGCACATGACGGTGGCCCGCATCTGGGCCAAGCACGGTATCAAGCCGCACTTGCTTGAGGGCTACCTCACCTCCAACGACCCGGACTTCGAGACCAAGGCCGCCGATGTCATCGGGCTGTACCTGAACCCGCCGCAGAACGCGGTGGTCTTCAGTGTGGATGAGAAGACGGCGATCCAGGCGCTGGATCGGCTGGACCCGGTGTTGCCGCTGTCGCCGGGGCGTGCCGAGCGACATGGCTTTGAGTATTTTCGCCACGGCACGCTGTCCTTGTATGCCGCCTTCAATACCAAGACTGGCGAAGTGCTGGGCAAGACGGCCACGCGCCACACCTCGGCCGAGTTCGTGGCGTTTCTCACCGACATCGTGGCCAACCAGCCCAGGGGCAAAGAGATTCACGTCATCGCCGACAACCTCTCGGCCCACAAGACCAAGCAGGTCGATCAGTTCCTGGCTGCACACGGCAACGTTCATATGCACTTCACCCCGACGTACTCGTCATGGCTGAACCAGGTGGAGTTGTGGTTTGCCAAGATCGAGCGCGATGTCATCGCCCGCGGCGTGTTCACTTCCGTGCCCGACTTGAAGAGGAAACTCATGCGATACATCCGCAAGTACAACGAGCAGCCAAAACCCGTGAAGTGGAAGTACTTTGATCTGTCACGGCGCATTACTCCCGATTCAATCGTTACAGCCCACTAGTAGATAGCCTTCCGCACGATGTCGTTCCAGTGTGTCCCTAATATCGGTCACTTTCCCCTTTCCAACAGAAGGGCGGTGCGCCTTACCTGCACAACCCAGTTCCGTGGTCGTTCCTCTGCGATCGTCTCAGCTCGTGTCCCCGGCGGTAAGCTCTGCACCGCGTTACGCGTCCAACTGACAATTCGGTCCCGTCCCGCTGACCTGCTCGGCTTTTTCGAACCATTCATTCCTGGAGGACGGCTCGGTTGG
>CAZBOF010000032.1:0-32427 GCA_964493285.1 uncultured Rhizobacter sp.
CCCCAACGGGCCGGGCGGCCGACCGCTGCCGCTGTTCGAGTCGGGCGCGATCCTGATCTACCTGGCCGAGAAAACCGGCCAGCTGCTGCCCAGCGACCCCGCCGCGCGCTACGAAACCCTGCAATGGCTGATGTTCCAGATGGGCGGCATCGGCCCGATGTTCGGCCAGCTCGGCTTCTTCCACAAATTCGCCGGCAAGGACTACGAAGACAAGCGTCCGCGCGACCGCTACGTGGCCGAGTCGAAGCGCCTGCTGTCGGTGCTGAACGAGCGCCTGCGCGGGCGCGACTGGATCATGGGCCAGGAGTACACCATCGCCGACATCGCCACGCTGCCGTGGGTGAACAACCTTGTCGGCTTCTACGGCGCGGGCGATCTGGTGGGCTTTTCAGCGTTCGAGGAAGTGCGCCGCGTGGTCGACGCCTTCGTCGCGCGGCCGGCGGTCGCCAAGGGCCTGACGATTCCGAAGCGCCCCGGCTGACCCATGCCGCCGCGGCCCGGCCTGCGGACGGTGCCCCGCGTCGCCGCATCGCTGGCGGCCGCGGCCGCTCTGAGCGCCTGCGTGGTGGTACCTCGCACGGCGTATCAGTACGACGCGCAATGCCAGATCCAACGCAAGCAGATGCTGCTGGAAGTCGCGCAGATCGGCGCGTTCACCGGCTGCGCGAACGAAGGCTGTCTGGTGCTGCTCGTGGCAGCCGGCGCCGTGACCGCGGCCAGCGCCGTCATCTCGAGCAGCATCGCGGTGGTGGGCAACGTGGTGTACTGGTTTGAAGAACAAGGTCAATGCCGGCCTCGCTGAGCGGGCGCGTTGCCGCTACGCGCGGTAGGCCGCAGAGAGCAGAGCGGTGACCGCGGCCGCCCCCAGCCAGGCGCCGATTCGCTTGAGCAGCGCAATGTCCACCCTGCCGGCCGACTGCGCATTCGCGCGACCCATCCCCACCACCAGCACGTGAGCCGGCAACGCGACCAGCAAGAGCGCCCCGACGATCAGACCCACGCTGCCGGCCGAACCATCGTCGCCCGCGTAGGACCACAGCAATGGCCACGCCAAAGCGGAGAAGATGCCGGCCAACGCAGCCTTGATCGGCGTGGGGGTGATGCTCATGGCTGTCGATGCGGTCGGGTTGCGCGGTGCGAAAGTGCACACGCTGGCGGGGATTCTCCCCGCGGCCACACGGCGGTCCATCCGGGTTGACCGCATGGTGCGCCATGAAGCCCCCCCGCTTGCGCAACCACATGCCGCGCACCTCGCGCCGACATGCGCTTCTTGCAACGTTCATCAATAGACGCTGGTGACAAGTCAGAAGCGTGTCATCTATCCCGACAGAACCGCTCTCTTCGGAATCGGTTTCTTCTGCGCGACCAGGCGTTTCACGGTTTCCTTCAACGTGTACGACGAGGCATCGCTGGTTGGGCAAGAAGACCATCGTGCGGCTGAACATCGGCAACCTGCTCGACAAGAAATACTTCGTGTCTGAACGGGACACGCTGTACATCGCACCCGCCCGCACCTTCGGACTGTCGGTCAACGCCGAGGCCGGCACTCCAGCTGGCAGAAGGCCGTGACCGCCTTGACCAACGGCTGGCCTCAGCTCGAGGGGCTATCCTCGTGTGACGATACAGCCCTCGGTCGATGAGCGATGGGAGGCCGCGAACTTGCGCGGCCCGCGCGCGAGTTGCGCCGTCGCATACCGACTGAGTTGCAGCGCCTTCACGCCGCGGGCGCATTCACCTCGCTCGACTCTTCCCTGAACATCTTCTCGATCTCCCGGGCTGTGGCACTCAAAGGCTCGACATACCGCGCGACCGCGTCCTTCGCGCTGATCGACCGGATCGAAAAGACCACGTTGATGCACGCGAGGACACGCTCGCCGGACATCACCGGCACGGCGATTGCGTTGAAACGGTCGGTGTCGATCCACATGCCGCCATTGAAGGCGTGTCCCTGCGTGCGGATGCGGTCGAGCAGCTTGCCGACGGCTTTCGAGTTCCTGGCTTTCTCTCCCTCCTCGTCCCGCCGGCTGCCAATGACGTTCAGGATCGCCGCACACTCCGCAGGCGAGCAGAAAGCGAGGTACGCGCAGCCGACCGCGGTCGAAAGCATCGGCAGGCTTCGGCCGACCATCGAGCGGTGAAAGGACAGGGATGTCAGCGAATGCGTGGAGGCGCGGATGACCATCTCGCTGCGCTCCAGGGTGGCGATGTCGCTGGGCCAGAGGATGTCGGCGGTCAGGCGGCTCAGGGGTTTGCTGGCGATGTCGGTGATCCACACTTCGTCCCTGAAGCCGGACGACAGCGACCGCACGCGCACTGACAGCCGGTATTGGTTCGACGACGGAACGGGCGCCACATAACCCGCCTGCACCAAGGTTTCGAGAATCCGCCGCACTGTCGTGCGATGCAGCGATGTGGCTTCGCTGAGTTCGGAGATCGTGGCCGCGCCGCCGCGATGCAAGTTCAATGTGGAGAGGATGTCGAGTCCGCGGTGCAGGCCCTGCACCTTGCGGTAGGGCGCGGCCATACCGGGCTTGTCTTTGGCCGATGAGCCGCTGCCTGTCTTGCTCGCCATTGCCTCGTCAGTCGGGTGTCCGCTAGGCCGGGGCCTATCCCGGCAGTTGCCGAAGAAACTCAACGCTCAGTCTATCGAAGACTTCGGCCGCCTCGAACTGCGGCCAGTGTCCCACATCGGGAATCTCTCGATAGGCCGAGTGGGGCATCAAGTCCGCCACATACCGCGCCGTGCCCAGGTAGTCCGCGTGGTCTTGCAAAGAGCCGATGACCAATGCCGGCACGGAGACGGCACGCCACTGGGCTTCGGTCAAGAGGTTCCTGGTTCGGATGGCCGGGTTCTGCAGACACAGCGTGTGGGCCATCGCCTGCTTCATTCCTTCCTGGCTGTAGATGGCGCGCCGCACGGCGATGAGGTCGTCGATCAGCAGCTCCTTCTTGTGCAGCAGGTTCAGGAGCACCTTCTTGATGTTGTCCCAGGACGGATCCTCCACGGCGTTCGTCCTGATCGACTTGATCTCCTTCATCGTCGCTTCGTTCGCCACGAGGCCCGAGGCCGAAAGCAGCGTGATGCTGCGTGTGGCCTCCGGATGGTCCAGCGCGAAGCGCGCCGCGATCCATGCGCCGAGGGAAACCCCCGTGAGAGATGCTTGCTCGATCGACATCGCGCGCATGAAGGCCCGAACCTGGGAGACATACGAACTGATCTCGTAGTCCATGTCCGGCCTGTCCGAGTACCCCGCGCCAACGAGATCGATCGCGAACACGTGGAAATGCTCCGCATGCGCGGCGATGTTGAAGGCGAAGGCTTCGAGGCTGCCTGCCGTGCCATGGAGAAACAGCACCGCGGGCCGGTCCGCTCGGCCCGCTTCGATGAACCTCGTTCGGATTCCTCCCGCATCGACCCATCCGTGGCGGAAGGAAATCTGGAGCATCTGCGTCCAGATGCTGCGGTAGGGAACGGTGTCGGTATGGACCTCGTGAGTTTGCATCGCTTTGACTTCCTGGTGCATCAGCCGCTACACGCGTCGGGCACGCAGCGCGCCAAAACCGACGATCCATTCGGGCGCATCGAAATAGATGCACTGCTCCACCGCGTGTCCGCCTTCATAGGCATCGAGTGCGGAAAACGCGGCGAGCCAGGTTCTCACTTCATGACCGGAGCGGCCAGCCTGTTCGGTGATGTCGCCGTCCTTCATGGCCGCGAGCGCATCCCATTGGCCCGAGGCGATCTTGTCCATGATGGCCCGGTCCCACTCCGGGTTGAGCTTGCGCAGCGCAGACTCGCCCTTTGCGAAGGCATCGGCTGCGGCCAAGGTTCTCTCTTCCCTTGCGGCGCGGGCCTGCGGATCCAGCTGGCGCCACTGGATGAACTGGCTCCGCGCCCCTTCATCCAGTTCGCTCAGGCGAGGCAAGGGCGCATCGTGCGAGAGCCCGCCCGAGCCGATGAAAGCGGCCTTCTGATCGCGCCTTGCAAAGAACTGCCCCACCGATCTCCCAAGCGCGATTGAACGGGCCGTGCTCGACACCGGTTCCGCCACGCAATTGATGAAGATCGGAATGAACGCCGGCGGCCTGTCGAACAACTGCTGGAGGGACTGGGTGAACCCATGGTCGACGTACATCTCGTGCGAGACGGCCACATCGAACCCATCGCCCAGCAGCCACGCATGCAGCTCGCCGCCATTCAAGGCATCGACTGCGAGTTCTCCCTTCGGCGTGCCGTAGTCGCCAACCCCGATGGCGCGCATCCCGAGGCAGAACTGCGGCATGAGCTGGTAGAAGAAGCCGTTGTAATGATCGGGGCCGAACACCACCACGACATCGGGCGAGAATTCGGCCAAGGCGCGGCGGCCGTCTTCGATGGCCGTTCGAAACGCCTCATCCCTTTTGGCACCCAGCGGCCGTGAACCTGCGGCCGGCGAATGCGACAAGCATTGAGCAATGGCTGGCATGGGCAATCTCGTTCAGTCGAGCCGGGCATTGGCCGCCCGCACGATGGCCGCATATCGCGCCCGGTCCGCATTCATGAAGGCGTCGAATTCCTGCGGCGTGCTGCCGACGGGTTCGATCGAGTAGGGCGTCATGAACTGGTTCTTGAACTCTGGCGAGTCGACGAACTGCGCGGCGATCCGGCTCAGTCGCTCGACGATGGGCTTGGGCGTGCCCGCAGGCGCCACCAGGCCGAACCATGCCGAGGACTTGAAGTCGGGATACCCGGATTCGGCAAAGGTGGGCGTGTCCGGAAAGGCCGCCAGCCGCTTCGGGCCGGCCACGGCAATCATGCGCACCTTGCCGGCCTTGACCAGCGGCATGGCCACGGCAGTGGCCGTGATGAGCGATTGCACCTGGTTGGACGCCAGAGCCGGCATGGCATCGGCACCCCCTTTGTAGGGCACATGGGTTTGCTGTGCGCCGATGCGTCTCGCAAACTCCGCGGCAGCCAGATGCGCGGTGCTGCCGATGCCGAAGGACGCGTAGTTTGTCCCTCCTGGATGGGCTTTCACATAAGCGACGTAGTCCGCCAGCGTGTGCACGGGCAAGTCTGCGTTGACAAACAAGGCCTCGGTGAGCTGGACCAGGGCGCTGATGGGCGCGAAATCTCGTTGCGGGTCGTAGGCGAGTTTGGAATACAGGTGCGGGTTGATCGACATCGTCGAGTCGGTGGCGATCAACAGCGTGTAGCCGTCTGGCGCCGCCTTGGCCGCCGTGGAGGCGGCGATCATGGTGTTGGCGCCCGGCTTGTTGTCCACGATGACCTGCTGGCCCAGCTCCTGGCCCATGTGCCGCGCCAAGCTTCGCGCCAACGCGTCTTGCAGGCCGCCGGCGGGAACTGAGACGATCAGCTTGATGACCTGATTGGGGTACTGCTGCGGCGGTTGAGGCTGCTGGGCATGGGCCGTGAGCAGCGAAGCGGCGAGCAGAAACAGGGTCGCGATGTGTCGCATGGTGGTCTCCTTGGTTGGTCTGTTCAAAGCGTTGTCAATGAATCGGCCCGGCGCGCCTCACGCACGCTGGCCGCATCGACGAAGGCGCGCAGCTGCTCGCTGACGTCCATCGAGCGGCAGGCGAAGGCGACGAAACGGTCGGGGCGCATCAGGATCACCGAGCACTTCCAGCTGTCGAACCATTCCTGCAGCTTGCCGTCGTGGTCGCAGAGGATGCGGGCCTGCGGGTTTGCCGAATCAGGCAATTGCTGGCACGGTGGGATCACGGTGAAGCGCCTGGCGCCGAGCTTGTCCAGCACCTGCCTGGCCTCCGGGGTCAGGTAACGCGCATGCGAAGGCCCCCAGCTCACGAGCGCAAAGCCGGGGCCGATGGCGTCATCGAGCAACCCAGGCGTTCCTGCTGCATCGGACACGCGCGGCTGGATCATCAGGCGCCCCACGGGGGAGTTCTTCGAGTCGAGGGGCGCAATGACCGCACCCGACGTGAAATGCGGCATGGGCTTGTAGCGCATCTGCAGCATGTACTCCTTGAGCAGCGGCAGCTTGTTTGCCCAGGCCAGAAGCTTGTTGCGCACGAAGGCGTGCACGCGGGTCCGCGGAACGAGGATGCGCCCGGCCGTGTTGGAGACTTCCACCATCGCCGCGGCATGCGGGCGGCGCTCCCTGTCGTAGGAGTCGAGCAAGTCGGCATGGCACTGGCCGTTGATGACGGCCGCGAGCTTCCAGCCCAGATTGGCCGCATCCCTGATCCCCGTGTTGTAGCCCTGGCCTTGCCACACGGGCATGAGGTGCGCGGCGTCGCCGGCGATCATCAGGCGACCCCGCCTGAACGAAGAGGCGACGCGTGCGTTGTGCGTGTAGACGCGCGAGCGGATGATGTTCAACTCAGGCGCATCGCCAAGTACCTTCTTGATACTCCGCTCGATCTCGCCCGACGCATGCAGGCTCTCTTCGGTGGCGTCTTTCGGCACCATGAACTCGAAGCGCCGCACGCCGCCGGGCAGGCCGGCCGACACGTAAGGGAATTTCTGGTCGCACACGGCATACACGCTCGGCGTGCCCACCGGGTCGTCGGCGATGTCCACCACGATCCATTGCGTGGGCTCGGTCTTGCCCTGGAACGCCACATCCATGGCCTTCCTGACGAGGCTCTTGCCGCCGTCGCAGCCCACGAGGTACGTGGCCCCGAGCTGCGACTCCGGCCCGTTCTGCGAGGCCAGGCGGATGTGTACACAGTCGCTGTCCTCATGCACTTCGGCCACGGTCGTTCCGAAGCGCACTTGCACGGTGGGGAAGCGTTCGAGGCCCTTCAGCAGCTCTTTGTCGGCCAGCGGCTGGATGAAGCCATTGCGCCGAGGCCAGCCGTAGATGCGCTCCGATGGCTTCATCGTGGCGAGCACTTCGCCGTTGGCGGTGGTCCAGTGCACCGCATGGTCGGGCACGGTGTGCCTGCGCACCTGCTCGACAAGGCCCAGGGACTGGAAGGTGCGCAGCGATTCGTCGTCCAGTCCCACGCCACGCGGGTAGTCGATGAGTTCCTCCCGTTGCTCGATGAGCAAGGTGCGGACGCCTGCCTGCCCGAGAAAATTGGCCAGCGTCAGCCCCACGGGGCCCGCGCCGATCAGCACGACATCAAACTGTTCCTCCCCTGCGCCTTGCGCGGGCGAGCCGGACGCAACCCGCGGCGGGCGCTCCAGCAAATCGACCTTCTCCATCTTGTCTCCGACAACTCTCGACATCCATCACGATGCCTTGCGAGCCTTGTCGTGCCAAGCGAAGATCTGCGTTTGTGCACAACGTGCACAAACTGCGGGAGCGGTGTGGTGCGGGCCTTGATTGAGTGAGAAGGCAGGTTCTAGCGCCCGTTCACCCTCAATGAGCATGCGGACGTCGAGGCCGCCTCGGTGCGTGCGCAAGCCAGCGGGGCCGCCGGCCGCGGCATCACCCCACGAAGCGACCCCAGCGATCGATGGCAATCAGGTCCACATACTGCGAGCCCTGCGTCACACCCGGCCCGAACTCGACGCGGTAGCCACCGAGGTCGGTGCGCAGGCCGGCCAGCGCATCGCGCAGGCGTGCGCGGCTCACACGCTCGCCGCCGGTGGCCCTCAGCACGGCACGCGCGGCCTCCACCGCCGTGCGACCGGCGATGTAGCCCTCCAGCGTGGTCATGCCGAGGGTCACATCGGAGCCCAGCGCAGCGAGATCGCGCCGGCAGCGGTCGACCACGTCCATGCCCTTGCTGTTGGGCCGCGGCACGACCATGCTCATCACGCAACTCTGCTTGCGTTCGGCGAGCGTGCTCATCAGGTCTTGCCCCGCGAACGACGAGGCGTAGAACAGCCCGGCGTAGCGGGCTTTGCTCATCTGGTCGATGATGGCCGCCACCGGCGAGGCATTGGTGGCGAACAGCACCAGATCGAGCTTCGCCGCCAGCAGGCGGTTGCCAACCTCGGTGAACGAGGTCGCGTTGTTGTCCACCGCGATCGCCTCCACGGGCGTGATCGACAGGATGGAGAGCGCCTGGTTCATGGCCGCCAAGTTGGCGGGTGAGGTGTCTTTCAGCGTGACCACGCCGATGCGCCGCATGCCGAAGTCTTTGATGTAGTGGGCCATGCGCAGGTACTCCAGGTCGTATCCCGCGCGGACATGGAACGCCGCGCCGCTCTGGCTGCGGATGCCCATGGTGCCGCTGGCAATGCCCAGCATGGCCGTCTGCGAGGCCACCGCGGCCGGCAGGCAGGCTTCGGCGCCGCTGTCGCTGGTGAGTCCGATCACGCCGGAAACACCGCCTTCGATCAACGTGCTCACGTTCTTCACGCAGTTGCCTTTCACGCCGCCGTCGTCCAGCGTCACCAGCTCGAAGCGCACACCCGTCGCCGAGGTCGCTGCCGCGAAAGCGGCGCGGATGCCATCGCGGATGTCGCGCCCATAGCTCGCCTGGCCGCCCGACAGAGAAGCCGACTGCCCGAAGCGGACCATCGGGCCTTGCGACGCCCGCACCGGGCCACCCCACCAACCTGCCGTGAGCGACAAAGCCGATGCCCCCAGGATCCAGTTTCTGCGATTCATTTGCCACCTCCCGATCTACGCGGTCAACAAGAAGAGAAGAACCTGCCTCGCCCGCCCACGGCACGCCGTGAATGAAGCCTCTCATCGGCACACTTTTTCACGGACTTGAGGCCAGCACACGAACGGATACGCCCGCACAACTCGGTTTCACATCAGCCCATTGACCACTCATGAAACGTGTTACTCCCATGGATGGAGAAATAGTCGGCAGATGGGAGACAGGCAACCGGGTTTACGAATTCACACATTCGAAGAGCGGGCCTCACACTGCCCGAACCCCACCTCGGAAGCTGCCTCATGCCCTCACGCCGCCCGATTGCACGCCTCATCGTCCTCCTCGCGCTTGGCTGGGGAACGGCCGGCGCGGCGGCCTTCGAACTGCGCGGTTTCCGCGGCGTTGAATGGGGAGAAGGCGTGCAGGCTCTCGGCCAGGCCCGACTGTCCGGCGCCGAAGCCGGGGTGGGGTGCTACCAGCGCGAGCGAGAGAACCTGCTCTTCGGTGACAGCGCATTGCACGCTGTGCGCTACTGCTTCCAGGCGGGCCGGCTGGTGCTCGTGATCCTCGACGCCGCCACCGACGTCCACACCCTCGCGCAGGATCTGGCCCGCACCTACGGGCAGCCAGACCTCATGCGCCCGCAAGGCGTCAGCTGGGGCACCTCTCGTTCGAACACGCGTGCCGAACTGAGTCGCCGGGGCCACGGCACGGCCCGCCTCACGCTGTACACCCAGGCCCTTGACGCCGCCACCGCCCGCCGCCTGCACGCGCACGGTGTGGCCGACGCGCCGCAGTTCGCGGTCGTGTTGCCCTGAGTTCGATTCAGCCGAGAGGCCACCGGGTGGCCGCACCGCCCACCCACTGCGCCACTTCGCGCGCCTCATCGCCCCCTTGCGCATTCAGCCCTTGCGCCGCACCCGCCCTGTTGGCAGCCGGTTGGTTCTGGCTCATCTTCCATTTGCCGTCCAGCGAATCGATCGCGATCTCGATGCCGACGATGGCCGACAGCATCGCGTCGAGGTAAGCCGGCGGCGCATCCGTCGGGGCCCAGGGCTGCGGCTGGGCGGCTTCGTGCTGCGCGGTCAGGCGCGTCACGAGGTCGCGCAGCCACGGCGCTTCGTCGCGCACGACGAGCCGCCCGCGGGCCTGCACGACGACGTAGTTCCAGGTCGGCACCACCTTGCCGCCCGATTCGGCTTTGCTCGGATACCAGTTGGGCGAAACATACGCCTGGGGTCCCTGGAACACCACCAGCGAAGGCGTGTCCCGCCGTGCTTCGCGCCATACGGGGTTGGTGCGGGCGACGTGGCCGCGCAGCACGCCCAGGGGGCCCGCCTGCGCGTCCAGCAGAAACGGAATCGGGTTCGCCTGGAGGCCCGCATCGTCTTGCGTGACCAGCAAGCCCAGCGGCCGCTCACGCATCAGGCGGTGCAGCCACGCGGTTCGGGCTTCACGGAATGCTTCGGGGATGTACATGGCTCAGAGCGCCGGCTCGCAGCGCACCTCGCTCTTGATCGAATTGGCGATGAAACATTCATCGTGTGCGTGATGGTGCAACGCGCGCAGCTCCTGTGCGCTGGGCTGGCGGCCACTGAAGCGCACGGCGGGCCGCAGCATGACGCAGGTGATCGCCATGCGGCCGGCGGCGTTCAAGGCCATCACCCCTTCGGCGGTGTCGCGGTAGTCGTCCACCACCCAGCCAGCCCGGCAGGCAATGTCCAGGAACCACAGCATGTGGCAGCTGGAGATCGAAGCCACGAAGGCTTCTTCGGGATCGACCGCCGAGGGGTCGGAGTACGGCACGCGCACCGACCAGGGCGATGACGACCCCGGCATCGTGTGCCCGCCATCGAACGCGATCGTGTGGCGCCGGCTGTAGCGCTTGTCGCTGAAAGGCTGATTGCCGCGCGACCAGTGCGCGACGGCGGTATAGCGGTGCTCGGCCACGGCGTTCCTTCCGAAAAAACGCCGAGTTCGCCACGGCGTCTGCTCGAAAGTGTAGGCCCGCTCCCGGTTGTGACTTCAACTCACAACCGCAGATTATTTGTCGTTTGGCTTGGCAGCCCCTCCCGCGGATCATTTCTGCAGCCCGACACGCACGTTGCGTGTCGGGCCACAGAAGAGAAGGCTGAGCATGCTGTCGGGATTCCGGATTCTTGATTTGACGTGGGTGCTGGGCGGACCATTTGCCGGCCAGTTGCTGGCCCAGCTGGGCGCCGAGGTCATCAAGGTCGAACCCCTGGATGGCGACCTCGCACGCCAGCTGTCGCGCCGCAGCACCGAGTTCGAAGGGGATCCGGCCTTCTTCCTGTCCGTCAATCGAGGCAAGTCCAGCTTGGCGCTCGACCTGAAGAATCCCGACGGCCGCGCCGTTCTGCATGACCTGATCCGCCACAGCGACGCCGTGATCTACGGGTTCGCACCCAACGTGCCCAAGCGGCTCGGCCTGGATCGCGACAGCCTGCTGGCCATCAACCCCCGCCTGACCGTTGCGCAGTTGATCGGCTTGCACGACGAGCCCCCTTATGCCGAGGCCCCCGCATTCGACCTGATCATTCAGGCACTGGCCGGCGTCATGAGCATCACCGGTGATCGCCATGGCGAGCCGGTGCGTGTGGGATACCAGATCGCGGACCTGGCAGGCGGGCTGTACCTCGCACTCGGCTGCGTCGGGGGCATGCTCAAGTCACTGAAGACCGGCGCAGGCGAGCATGTGCAGGTCTCGCTGCTCGACTGCCAGTTGGCGCTGCTCACATGGCAGGCACAGAACTACTTCGTCTCCGGCGAGGTGCCCGGCCCGAGCGGCGCGCGCCACCCGGTGATCGCACCCAGCGACATCTACCGCTGCCTGGACGACCAATACATCGCCATCTCCCCCACCGGGCAGCAGTTCTGGGAAGCGTTCTGCGCGGCCATCGAGCGCCACGACCTCCTGCATGACCCGCGATTCAACAGCCCGAAGAGCCGCATCGAGAACGTGCTGGCGCTGACGGAGGTGCTGAGCACGGAGTTCCGGCAACGTTCGTCGGCGCAGTGGCAAAGCGCCCTGTTCGACGCACGGATTCCAGCGGGCCCGGTGCACAACGTGGCGCAGGCCGTCAACCAGCCGCTGGCTCAGTTGCGCAGCATGCGCGAGGAGCTGGCCCATCCCCGCACGGGCCAGCCGATGCAGTTTCTGGGCAACCCTTTCAAGTACACCCAAGCACAACCGTTGTCCTATCCGCCATCGCTCGGCGCAGACACGCGGGAGGTGCTTCAACGAGTCTGTGGCTACGACGACGCCCGGATCGACGCGCTGATCGACAAGCGTGCCATTCGAGCTGGCGGCGTGGCCGGGCACACACCGGTTTCATCACAAGGAGAAAACACATGACGCGACCCAGCGAGGTCAAGCCGCGCGAGGGCGAACAACCCGCCGCGCTCTACAAGGACTGGGAGATTGGCGCCGAGTTTCCGCAACTCAAGTTCACGATCACCCCGGACATCGTGTCCGAGTACCTGTCCGTGGTCGACGGCGACACCGAGAACTACGCGGTGGACGGCCGCCAGGCGGCGCCCCCCAACGTGGTGGCGGTCTACATGATGGCAGTGATGTACCGGAAGTACCCGCCGCAACAAGGCGGAATCATGATCGGCAACACCTTCAATTTCTTCCATCCGATCTGGGCGGACGAAAGCACGGAGGTCGTCGGCAGCGGCCGCGTGACCGAGAAGTACGAGAAGCGGGGCCGCAAGTACATCTGCTACACGGTCGACTTCCATCGCACCGACGGGCAGCACCTGTCCAGCGTGCGCCACACCTCCGCCTTCGCCGAATGAGGCCTGACATGCTTGAGAAAACGATCCCCCAGACGCAAGAGATGTTCGACGCCTACGGGCGCCTCAACGGCGACAACGACATCCTCCACTACGACAAGGCGTACGCGAACGAAAAAGGCTTCCGGGGCACGCTGGGCCACGGCCTGATGTACACCGGCTATGTCGCGAATCTCGCCGCGAAGAAGTACGGCCGCGACTGGCACTACCGGGGCGAGTTGACCGTCAAGTTCGTCGCGCCCGTGTGTCCTGAAGACCGCCTGGTGGTGACGCTGAACGATGACGGCACCGCTCAATGCGCGTCTCAGTTCGGCACCACGCTGGTCGGATCGGCCAAGCTGACCTGAACGCGAAGACTCGCCATGCGCCAACCCGCAGACACGGCCCACACCCGCATTGCGACGTCGGATGCAACGTCCGTGCATGTGGGCGGGCTCGATCTGGTGAATGCGCTGATCGGTGAAGCCAGCTACACCGAGATGCTGTATTTCCTGAGCTGCGGGCGCATGCCCACGGCAGGTGAAGCGCGCGTCCTGGATGCCTGCCTGGTGACGCTGATGGAGCACGGGCTCACGCCCAGCGCATTGATCGCGCGGCTCATGATCGACAGCGTGCCACAGGAACCGCAGGTTGCCATCGCCGGCGGCCTGCTTGCCATCGGCAGCGTGTTCGCCGGCACCACCGAGCAATGCGCGGAACTGCTCGTCGAACTCGCCCGGCGTGAAGATCCGGGCAGCGCCGAGGCCATCCGGAAAGCGGTTTCGCGATTCGCCGAGGCGCGGCAGGCGGTGCCCGGCTTCGGCCACGGCGCCCACAGGCCCGATGATCCACGCGCCCTCAAGCTGCTGGAGGTGGCCGAACGCCACGGGTTCGCCACGTCGTACGTTTCACTGCTTCGCCGCGTGTCGGCCGAGGTCGACAGCGTCTTCGGACGGCACATCACCATCAACGCCACGGGCGCCATCGCCGCACTCCTGCTGGAGATCGGCGTTCCGGTGAACGCGATGCGCGGCTACTCGGTGGTCTCACGCGCGGCGGGCCTGGTCGGCCATCTTCTGGAAGAGAAACGCTGTCCGGCCGCCCGTGCGATCTGGCAGGCGGGCAAAGCGGCCGTGCCTTATGTCGCGCCCGAACGCTGAGGAGCCATCGATGCAACGACTTCTTCGCTCAGGTGGTTCGACGACTCTCCCTGCTCCACCAGCCATTCGCCGAACGCCAGCGCCAACGGCTGGCTGCGCGCCGAGGGGGAGATCGCATAGGCGTAGTCACGGCCGCGCACCGTGGGCGCCGTCAGCGGTATCGCGAGCTGGCCGGCGGCCAAGTCGTCGGTCACCAGCGTCAGCGGAACCAGCGCAATGCCCAGCCCGTCCATGGCGGCCTGCAGCGAGAAGAACATCTCTTCGAAGCGCAGGAATGCCGACGCCTCGGGCCGTGGCAAGGCGGCCCGCGAGAACCATTCGTCCCAGTTCGTCGTGTTGGTGGAGGCCTCGATGAGGCGATGCGCCAATACATCCCCGGGGGCCTGGACAGGGTGCGCCTCCAGCAGGTCTGGCGAGCACACCGGCACCAGCGATCCAGAGAGAAACGCCTGCGCCGGCGTATCTCGCTGGGCCGCCGGCAGTCGCCGGATCACGAGATCGAAGTCCGCGCGATGGCTGAGCTGCACCTCGGCAGAACCCGTGGTCAAGCGGACTTCGGCATTGCGGAACCTCCGCTGGAAGCCGGAAAGCCGTGGAATCAGCCACTTCATCGTGAACGTGGGCGGGGCATTCACCCTGAGCGCCCGGCCGCGGCTGTCCTGCTGCAAACAGCTCACGGTCGCAGCAATCCGCTCGAACGACGGCGCGATGCCTTCGAACAAGAACTGGCCGTCCTCCGTGAGCCGGATGGGCTGGCTCCGCAAGAACAAGGGCACCCCGAGCAGGGACTCGAGCGTCGCAATCTGGCGGCTGACCGCGCCGTGCGTGACACCCAGCTCCTCGGCAGCCCGGCTGAAGCTGGCATGGCGCGCCGCAGATTCAAAGCTGCGCAAGGCGGTCAACGGCAGTGAACGGTGTTTCATGGAGGTCGAAATCGTGGCGCCGCAGACAGGAAATACCTTGAACAGCAAAGGACAGAGCATCGCCGCTACCGTCGCGATCGGCAAGGGAGATTTACCTATGCCGGCTCGACGGCCCTCGTCGATTGCGGCGTTGCCGGAGAACTCGAAGGGCGCCATGCCAACAGCAAGCAGCGCACCTGCATCCACAACGCCCCCCTGAGCAACAACAGTTCGTCCCGTGAGGACGACACCATGGAGACGACATGCTTTCAACGAACATGCCTGTGCACCATCCTGCAGCGGCCCCTGCGCAGCACGGTGGCCCCAGGCCAGCCGCCCGCCCGACACCCCTGCTGCGTGTCGACGGGCTGGGCAAGCAGTTTCCGGCAAGGGATGGCCGGGCCGGCGCAGCGTGGGTGATCCGCGACCTTTCTTTCACGGTGAACGAGGGCGAGTTCGTCACATTGGTCGGCCCTTCGGGCTCGGGCAAGACAACGCTGCTGAACATCCTGGCGCAGATCGACCCGGCGTCCGCCGGTGACGTCTATCTGAACGGCGAGAAAGTGTCGCCGAACGATCCGCGCCAGCTGCAACCTGGCTTTGGCGGGCGCATCGGCTACATCACGCAGGACCACAACCTCCTGCCTTGGCGCACAACCATCGACAACGTGCTGTTCCCGCTGGAGGCGCAGGGGCGCCTCACGCAAGCAGACCGCGACCGGGTGGATGCGCTGTTCGAGGCGGTCGGGCTGAGCGAGTTCAAGAACCACTACCCGCACGAGCTGTCGGGCGGCATGAAGAAGCGAGCCGCCGTCATCCGGACCCTGGCTTACGACCCGCCGATCATTCTCATGGACGAGCCGTTCGGCGCCTTGGACGCGGAAACACGCGCGCATCTGCAAGCCGACCTTCTCAAGCTGTGGGCCGTGGGGCGCAAGACGATCGTGTTCGTCACGCACGACATCGCCGAGGCCATTGCACTGGGCGACCGCACGCTGGTCCTGACGCGTGCGCCCGCCACGATTGCCGGCGAGCACGCGATCCACCTGCCCCGCCCGCGCAACATCCGCGACATCTATGGCATGCCGGGGTTCGCCGAGCTGTACCAAGCCATTCGGAGCCAGGTGCTGTGACCCCCGCACGCCAAAAGACAGCCAAGGTGCGGGTCGGGCAGATCGTCCTCGCCTTGGCCTTGCTTCTCCTGTGGGAGGCGGTTGCGCGACACGTCGGTCCACGCGTGCTGTCGGTTCCAGCGGACGTCCTGGCTCGCCTGGGCACCATCATCGTGTCGGGCGACCTCTGGTCCCACCTCGGGTCCACCATCTACGCGTCCCTCGCGGGGACGCTCATCGGCGGAGGCATTGGCGCGCTGCTCCCCTTTCTTCTGTACCGCTCCGCACGAGCGACGGATGCCGTCGAGCCCTACGTCATGGCCTCGATCGGGGTGCCCAAGTTCACGCTGGCGCCACTGCTCATCTTCTGGTTCGGCATCGGCTTCATGCCGAAGATCGCGATCGTGGCCCTCGCGGTCTACTACGTCGCGTTCACGCAGATATTCGCCGGCATCCGGGCCGTGGACCCCCGGCTGGTCGACATGGCACGCGTGGCGGGCGCATCGGCACGCACGATCTCGCGGCACGTGGTCTGGCCCTCCCTGGCACCGTTCTTCCTGACGAGCCTGAAGATCATCTTGCCGCGTGCGGTTGGCGCCGCCATCGTCGCCGAGATCCTCATCGGCGGCTCAGGCCTGGGCTACTACATCGAACGCTCCTTGCAGACGGGCGACGTCGTCGGCCTCTTCACCGGCGTGCTCGTCGTCATCGTTTTCATGCTCCTGCTCAACCTGTTCCTCGAGGCCATGAAGAAACGCCTCCTGTCCTGGCAAGCGCATGACCGGGAAATGGATCTCTAGCGCACAGACCCGGCTTCACCACCATCCACAAATCAAACGGAGACACTGATGCAACCACTCACCGCTACCTCCCCACGCGCCGGCTTCCTGCGCTCCTTGGCCGTTGCCGCAGCCGTGTCGCTGGGAACGGCAGCCCATGCACAGCAGGAAGCCACGCTCGCATTGCCGCAGCAAGGGCTGGGCTACCTGAACGCTTTCGTGGCCGCTGACGCGGGCCTGTGGCGCGACCTGGGACTGAATGTCAAGATCGTCTACATCCCCGGCACGGGTGCCGTCAGCGGCGTGCTGTCCAAAAGCGTGGACTTCGCGAACATCTCGGCAGGCTCCGTGGCCCGCGTGGCTTCGCGCGGCCAGAACGTCGAGATCCTCGGCAACATGGTGGGCTCGCTGATCATCGAGATCGTCCTGCGCAAGGACGTCGCCGAAGCCGCCGGCCTGACGCCGCAAAGCAGCTTCAACGATCGGGTGAAGGCGCTGAGCGGCAAGACCGTGTCGGTGTCTGCGGTGAACACCGTGATCCACAACTACCTGAAGGTGGTGGCCAAGAAAGGCGGGCTCGACATCGACCGCGACATGCAACTGGCGGTCTCGAGCAATGCCGGCCAGAACTCGATCGTGAGCCTGGAGACGAAGCGCATCCATGCGATGGTGCAGTCGCCGCCATGGCCCCAGGAAGCCGTGAGCGCCGGGTTTGCCGTGCCGCTGATCGGCCCCAAGGACGTCACGGAGTTCGCACCCTACGGCTACACGCTGCTGATCTCACGGCCCGACCACTGCAAGACCCAGCGCGACATCTGCACCAAGATGGCCAAAGGGCTGGCCCTCGCCGCGAAGTACATCCACGACAACCCTGCCGGCACGCTGGAGATCCTGAAAGCCCGTTTCCCGGCGATCAACGAAGCCTCGCTGCGCGCGTCCTACGACCTGCTCAAGCCCGCGACCCTGAACCCCCCGGTGTTCGAGCCGGCCGCCATGGCCAACGCCATCAAGTTCGAGATCGAGTCCGGGACCATGCAGCCCGGCATGGTGGATGTGGGCGCCAAGATTCCCTTCACCAACGAGTTCGTCAAACCCTGAGACCACCGGAGCGGGCCCATGCCCGTGCGCGCCTCCATCTTTTTCAACGGACACATGAGCCAACAAACCGCACGCTGCAACCCGGGCGCCCTCGCTCGCCCCCTGGACCGGCTGCTGCGCCCCACAAGCGTGGCGGTCGTGGGCATCTCCGCGCAACCCGGAACACCCGGCCTGACCGTGCTGTCGAACCTGGAAGCGGCCGGTTTCTCCGGCACGCTGCATCGGGTGAGCCGCGGACGAAGCGAGGTCGCCGGGCGTCCTTGCGTCTCGTCCATCGGCGAGCTGCCCGAGCACGTGGATCTCGCCGTGCTGTGCCTGCCCCAAAACGCCGTCAAGCAGGCGCTACTCGATTGCGCACAGCGCCGGGTGGGCGCCGTCGTTGTCTTCGCGTCGGGCTTCGCGGAGCGAGACGACGAAGGCCGCGCCGAGCAGGACGAACTCGCACGCATCGCCACCGAAAACCAGGTCGCGCTGCTGGGCCCGAACTGCTACGGCTATCACAGCCACGCGCACGCGCTTCCGATCAGCTTTTCGAGGATCGCCCCGCCGAAGACCGCGCTGGCCCGCACCGTGGCCATCGTCTCGCAAAGCGGCGGCATGGGCGCGGCGATGAGCCGCAACCTGCAAGTGCAAGGCGTGGGCGCAACCTACATGGTGGCGACCGGCAATGAAGCCACCCTCTCGGTGGAAGATTTCATCGCGGATTTCGTCGATGACGCCGAAACCCGCGTGATCGCGGTGCTCGCCGAGCATCTGCGCCAGCCCCAGCTTCTGCTGTCGGCCGCGGCACGGGCGCGTGCGGCAGGAAAGGCCATCGTGCTGCTGCATCCCGGGCGCAGCCAGAACGCACGCGAGTCGGCGCTGTCGCACACCGGCGCACTCGCCGGCGACCATGCCTTGATGCGCGCGCTGGTGTCCCACGAAGCGGTGATCCTCGTCGACAGCTTTCAGGAATGGGTCGACGTCGCCAGCGTCATGGCACGCTACCCGAAGGCCCCCACTGCGGGTGTCGGCGTGCTCACCACTTCCGGCGCGTTTCGCGGCCTGACCTTCGATCTGTGCGAGCAGCTCGGCCTCGACATTCCCGCCCTCGCACCCTCCACCCTGCGGGCCTTGCGCGAAGTTCTGCCAGGCTTCACCGACGCCGCGAATCCCGTCGACCTGACCACGCAGCTCATCTGGCAGCGCGACCTGCTGGGTGCCGCCGCCGCGCCGTTGCTCCAGGATGACGGCATCGGCAGCATCGTCATCGCCCTGACCGCTGCGCCGGGCGAGGGCTCGCTGGTGAACGCGCAACTGGCCGTACCGGTTCTGCGCGAATCCACCAAGCCGGTGCTGTACGCCGCCATGACGGACCTGGACGTGCTGCACCCGCAGCTGCGCCCCACGCTTCAAGAGGCGGGCGTGCCCTACTTCCGTTCACCCGAGGCGGCGCTCGCCACCATCGCACGCATCACGGCGCATGGTCGCGCACGTTTGCGCGCGACGCAGAGAACCCGCTCCCACGCGCCCGTGCCGACCCTGCCGCGCGACGGCACGCTCAACGAGGCCGAGGCCAAGGCGTGGCTCGCGCAAGCCGGCATCGCCATGCCGCAAGGCGGCTTGGCCGCAGACCTCTTGCAGGCCCGCGCATTGGCCGAACGCATCGGCTATCCACTGGCGCTCAAGGCGCAGTCGCGCGCGTTGCTGCACAAGAGCGATGCGGGCGGCGTGGCACTGGACATCCGCCATGCCGAGCAGCTGTCTGCCGCCTGGGAGCGGGTGGCCTCGCAAGTTCAGCGGGCCCAGCCCGGCCTCGTGCTGGACGGCATGCTGATCGAGCGCATGGCGCCTCCCGGCGTGGAGATGGTGGTGGGCGCGCGGCGCGATGCGCACTGGGGCCCCGTGCTGATGGTCGGCCTGGGCGGCATCTGGATCGAAACCCTGGGCGACGTGCGCCTGATGCCGGCAGACCTCGCCGAAGCCGCCATCCTGGAAGAGATCCTTCAACTGCGTGGCGCCGCATTGCTTCAAGGCGCACGCGGCAGCCGCGTGGCCGACCTCCCCGCGCTGGCCAGCGCCGCGGCGCGCATCGGCGCCGTCATGCTCGGCACGCCCAGCCTGCAAGAAATCGAGATCAATCCACTGCGCGTATTGCCCGACGGGCACGGCGTGGTAGCGCTCGACGCGCTCGTGGTCAGCGCCAGACGCCCCGCTCACCGACCCTCATGAACCTGACGACGACAACCATGACAGAAGCACTGGTGACCTACGAACTCAAGGACTCGATCGCCTTGATCGGCCTCAACCGAACGGCCAAGCGCAATGCGCTCAGCACCCAGGTGATCGAGCAGATCCGCGTTGCGGTGCTGCGGGCGGGCGACGAAGCGAAGGCGGGCGTGATCTTCGGTCACGGCGACCACTTCTCGGCCGGGCTCGACCTGGCCGAGCGGGCGCAGCGCAAGGCCGCCGGCATCCGGCGCCCGCCGCACATCCGCGCGTGGCATACCGCGTTCGATCACATTGCACGCGGCGCCATTCCCTTCGTCGCCGCACTGCAAGGTGCCGTGGTCGGCGGTGGTTTGGAACTGGCCGCAGCAGCGCACGTCCGCGTGGCCGATGAGACGACGTTCTTCGGCCTGCCCGAAGCCCAGCGCGGCATCTTCGTGGGCGGCGGCGGCTCGGTGCGGATCGGCCGGCTGCTCGGCGTGGCCCGCATGTGCGACATGATGCTCACCGGCCGGCTGCTCACGGCGCACCAGGGCGAGATGTTCAACCTGACGCAGTACGTCGTCCCGGCCGGGGAAGCCCTCCCACGCGCCATCGAAGTGGCGCAGCGGATTGCAGAGAACGCGCCGCTGTCGAACTTCGCGATCACCAACAGCCTGCCGCGCATCCAGGACCTGTCGCACGACGACGGCCTGTTCTTCGAAACGCTTGTCGCGGCCTTCACGTCGAGCGAAGAGTCCGACAAGCGCGTGGCCGATTTCGTGAACAAGCGCGTGGCCCCGCTGTCCCCCGCCCGGCCCGCCAGGAAGAAGCGCGCGTGAACGCGACCGAACTGCTGGCCCCCCACCTCGCGGACTTCTCCGCCGAGGTCAGGGCCTTCGTGCGGACGCGGCTGCCGCAACCGGTGCGCGAGAAGGTCCTCCGGCACGAAGCGCTGTCACGCGCAGAACAGACAGCGTGGCAACGCCAACTGGTCGACAGAGGATGGGGCGCTCCGGCGTGGCCGGTCGAGCACGGCGGCACGGGCTGGGACGCCCTCCAACGCCATGTGTTCGGGCAAGTCCTGACCGAAGAGGGCGCGCCCGAATACCTGGCCTTCGGGCAGAACATGCTCGCCCCCGTTCTGATGGCGGTCGGCACCGACGCCCAGAAGCGCGAGTTGCTGCCCCGCATCCTCACGCTCGAGGATTGGTGGTGCCAGGGGTTCTCCGAACCGGGTGCGGGCTCCGACCTCGCTGCGCTGAGCACGCGCGCCGAGCGCGACGGTGAGCACTGGGTCGTCACCGGCCAGAAGACCTGGATCTCATTCGCGCACCTGGCCGACCGCATGTTCTGCCTCGTGCGAACCGATCCTGCGGCGCGAAGGCAAGCGGGCATCACGATGCTGCTGGTCTCCATGAAGTCGCCGGGTGTCACGGTGCGCCCGATTCTCACGCTGGACGGCGCGCACACGGTGAACGACGTGTTCCTCGATGGGGTGCGGGTGCCGGTCGCAGACACCGTCGGTGAGCCCGGCCAGGGGTGGGCCCATGCCAAGCTGCTGCTGACGCACGAGCGCAGCGGCATCGCGCGGGTCGGCGCCGCCCGGCGCGACCTGCAACGGCTGAAGTCCGCGGTCGATGCCTGGGAAAAGACGGGCGCGCTTCGGCACGAGGCGGTCTCGCTGCGCGCCCGGGTGGCATCCATCGAGATCGACCTGACGGCCCTGGAAGTCACGAGCTTGCGCGTGCTGGCTGGCGCGCCCGGCGGCCCCACGCTGGGCGCGAACCTGCTGAAGATCGCGGGGTCCGAGCTGACCCAGCGCCTGACCGAGATGCTGCTCGAAGTCACCGGAGTCCAGGGCCTGCCGTCCACCTTCGCGCATCCCGATGCCGACGAGGGACACAGGCGCTACGCGGAAGCGCGCGGTCGCGCGCAGGCATTCCTGCGCCGGCGTGTGGTCACGATCTATGGCGGCTCCAACGAGATCCAGCGCAACATCGTGGCGCGCGCCGCGCTCGGATTGAAGGAGGCAGAGTGAGCTTCACCCTGACCCCGACCGAAACGCAGACCATGCTGCGCGATGCCACCGACCGTCTGGTGAAACGGGAGGGCCCGCTTGCGAAGCGGGAAGCAGTCGGCTCCTCCGGCATCGGCCATTCC
Organism: uncultured Rhizobacter sp.; assembly: GCA_964493285.1. Taxonomy (GTDB): domain Bacteria; phylum Pseudomonadota; class Gammaproteobacteria; order Burkholderiales; family Burkholderiaceae_C; genus Rhizobacter. The sequence goes on from CAZBOF010000032.1 coordinate 21,726, forward strand.
CCGCGCATGTGGCAACTCTTGGCCGATTCAGGCTTGCTGTCCATCGAACTCGATGAACGCCACGGCGGCAGCGCGGGCAGCTTCGCCGACTTGGCGGTGATCCTGGAATCACTGGGTCGCGGATGGGTGGCCGAGCCGCTGGTGCCCACGGTCGTCCTGGCCGCACACCTGTTGAGCGCGATGGCGTCAGACGACATCCGGCAAGCACTGCTTCCGAAAGTGGCGGCGGGCACCTTGAAGCTCGCCCTTGCGCATGACGAGAGCGGTCCGCGATACGCACCCCATAGCGTGCGAACGACGGCCGTTCGCAGCGGAACGGGCTTCGTGCTCAAGGGGAACAAGGCCGTCGTGGTCGGCGGCAGTGTGGCCGACCATGTCCTTGTCTCCGCGCGAACGTCCGGAGGAGATCAAGACCTCGATGGCATCTCTCTGTTCCTCGTCGAACGCCATGCGCCCGGGCTGCGCGTGCTGGGCTACGCAACCCTCGGCGGCGTGGACGCGGCCGATCTCACCCTTGACAGGGTGCAGGTGTCGGAGTCCGCGCTCATCGGCGCCGAAGGCCGAGCCGGGCCACGCGTCGATCACGCCCTGGATCGCGCCGTCGTGGCGCTGTGCTGTGAAGCCATCGGCATCATGGACGCGCTGAACGAATTGACGCTGGCGCATCTCAAGACGCGGCGCCAGTTCGGCCGCGCGATCGGCGCCTTCCAGGTCCTGCAGCACCGCATGGCCGACATGGCGATGGCCTGTGAGCTGGCGCGTTCGGTCAGCCTCCTCGCGGTGCAGGCGATCGACAGTGGCGACCGGCATCACAGTGCATGCATGGCCTCCGCCGCGAAGGTGCGCGTGGGCGAGGCTGCCCGCTGCGTGGGACGCGGCGCCATCCAGCTCCACGGCGGCATGGGCATGACCCTGGAATGCAGCGTGGGCCACTTCTTCCGCCGCCTGGTCGAAATCGAAATCCTGTTCGGAAGCATCGAGCAGCATCTGATCCGTTTTTCCGAACTGTCGCGCGAATCCCAAGCTCTGGAGACCGCAACATGAGCGCACGCAACACCGCCTACATTGCGGGCGCCTATGAGCACCCCACCCGCCGGGCCGACGGGTTGTCGCTGGCGCAGATCCATGCCGATGCCGCCCGGGGTGCACTCGACGACGCCGGCTTGCGCATGTCGGACGTGGATGCCTTCTTCTGTGCCGGCGATTCGCCCGGCCGCGGCCCCATCTCGATGGCCGACTATCTCGGCCTGCGCGTCAAGCATCTGGACGCCACGGAAACCGGCGGCGCCTCCTATCTCACGCACGTGAACCATGCGATGCAGGCCATCGCCGCAGGACGCTGCCATGTCGCACTGATCACGCTGGCAGGGCGCCCGCTGGCCAGCCGGCGTGGCGCGCGCCCCTGGCAGTCACAGGAGGATCCCCCGGAGGCACAGTTCGAGACCCCCTACGAGCCCGGCATCCTCACTGCGTATGCGATGTGCGCGAAGCGGCACATGCACGAGTTCGGCACGACGGCCGAACAGCTGGCATGGATCCGCGTGGCCGCATCGCACCATGCGCAGCACAACCCCAATGCCATGCAACGCGAGGTCGTGAGCGTGGCCGACGTGTTGCGCTCGCCCCTGGTCGCCGACCCCCTGCACCGGATGGACTGCTGCGTCATCAGCGACGGTGGCGGCGCCTTGGTGGTCGTGAGCCCCGAAGTCGCCCGCTCGCTGAGCCGGCCTCGCATCGGCGTCAAGGGCGCGGGCGAATCCATCAAGCACCAGGCGGGCGGGCGCATTGACCTCGTGCGCTCGGCAGCCATTCAATCCGGGGCCGACGCATTCCGCCAGGCTGGCGTCACGCCGGCGGACATCAAGTACGCCTCGGTCTACGACAGCTTCACGATCACCGTCCTCATCAGCCTCGAAGACTTGGGCTTCTGCGAGAAAGGACAAGGCGGCCGGTTCGTCGCGGACGGCAACCTGATCTCGGGCATCGGACGCCTGCCCTTCAACACCGACGGCGGGGGCCTGTGCAACAACCACCCGGGGAATCGCGGCGGCATGACCAAAGTGATCGAAGCCGTGCGTCAGCTGCGGGGCGAGGCGCATCCCGCCGTTCAAGTCCCCAATTGCGACCTGGCGCTGGCCCACGGGACTGGCGGCTCGCTCGGGACGCGCCACGCGGCGGCCACCCTGGTGCTGGAGAGGGAATGACATGACGACCGACCGACGCATCCCCGCCTCGCCCCGCCCCAGCCCCGACACCCTGCCCTACTGGCAGGCGGCCCAGGAAGGGCGGCTGCTCGTCAAGCGCTGTCGCGCCTGCGGCGACGCGCATTTCTATCCCCGCGTCTACTGCCCCTTCTGCTTCAGCGCCGACACGGCCTGGGAGCAAGCCAGCGGCCGCGGCGTCATCTACAGCTACAGCATTGCACGCAAGGCCGCGACACCCTACGTGCCCGCCTACATCACGCTGGAAGAGGGCCCCTGCATGATGAGCAACATCGTGGGCGCCGACCCCGCCGGGCTGTACATCGGCCAGGCCGTCCGCGTGGTGTTCGAACCCAGCGAGAACGGACAACCGATCCCCATGTTCCGCCCCCAGGCGACCGGGGAGGACTCGCCATGATCACGCGCCCGGCCGCCGAGCCCGGCGCGGCCTATCTGGCACGGGAGGAGTCGCGCCTGCTTGCGCAAGCCCGCTCGCCGGACGGCGGACTGCCCCCTCTTCTGCGCGCCGCCGTGGTGGGGGCCGGAACGATGGGCAGTGGCATCGCCGTGTGCCTGGCCGATGCGGGCTTGCAGACGACGCTGATCGACATCGACCCCGCCGCGCTCGAGCGGGGCATGGCGATGCTCGAGCGCCACTACGCACGCCAGGTCGAGCGCCAGGCCCTGGACGGGGCCTCAGCCGCTCAGCGGCTGGCCCGGGTGAGTGCCTCGAACCAGATGGCGAGCTTGGATCGCGCCGACCTGGTGATCGAATCGGTCTTCGAAGACCTGGCGACGAAGCAGCATGTGCTGGCAGAGGTGGGGCGCCACGTGCAGGCCGATGCCTTGCTGGCAACCAACACATCCGGGCTCGACATCGACACCCTGGCGCACGCCGCAGGTCGCCCCGGGCAGCTGATCGGCCTGCATTTCTTCAGCCCCGCGCAGGTGATGCGGCTGGTCGAGGTCGTGATCGGCGAGAGCACCTCTGCGTTGGCGACGGCGCGTGCAACGTCGCTGCTGCGCACGATGGGCAAGGTGGCCGTTCCGATGCGCTCCTGCCCGGGCTTCGTGGGCAACCGGATGAAGTGGCAGCGTGACGCCCAACTGGAACGCCTGCTCCTCGAGGGCGTCCGGCCATCGCAACTGGATCACGCCATGCGGGCCTTCGGATTCGCGATGGGGCCGCTTGCGACGCGCGACATGGCCGGCCTGGACGTCGGTTGGCGCCGCCGCAAAAGCGGTGGAGAGCGCGCGCCCATCGAAGACGCGCTGTGCGAGGCCGGGCGCTTCGGGCAGAAAAGCGGGGCGGGCTACTACCGCTACGAAGCCGGGAGCCGCGAACCCTTGAACGACCCCGCGGTCGAGGCATTGATTGCACAAACCGCCCGCACGCTCGGCGTAGCTCAACGCGACATCGCCGAAGAAGACGTCGTGCAGCGGTTGCTGTTCCCGCTGATCAACGAAGGCGCCCGCATTCTCGAGGAACGCATCGTGTCGGCCCCCGGTGACATCGACCTGGTCTGGCGTCACGGGTTCGGATGGCCTGCCCGGCTCGGCGGGCCGATGTACCACGCCGAAACCGTGGGGCTCGCACTCGTTGCCGAGCGGTTGCGCGAGTTCGCGGCGCAACAGAACGACGCTCGCTTGGAACCTGCGCCGCTGCTGGACCGCGCCGCGCGCGAGAGCGCCCGCTGGGTCGACTGAACCTCCGCCTCTCATTCCCATGCATTCAAGGAACCCAAGATGCTAGCCAGACTGTCCACCCGAACCATCACGATATGGGATCGCATCCTCGTCGGCGTTGCACTGATCGCGGCCTGGCAGGCAGCGAGTTGGCATTTCGGCGCCTACTGGATCAGCGGGCCATGGTCCACGCTGCAGCGCTTTGGCGCCGACCTCGGCGCAGAGATGACCTTCATCCACCTCTGGACGACCACCCGCTCGGCCTTGCTCGGCTTCCTGATTGGCGGCGTGCCTGCCGTGCTGCTGCCCTTCCTTCTTCGCCGCAAGCCCTTCATCAATGCGGTGCTCGATCCGTTCATGGTGGCGGGCTACGGCATCCCGAAGGTGAGCCTGGCGCCCCTGTTCATCCTCTGGTTCGGCATCGGCATCGAATCGAAGGTCGCCGTCGTGGCCATCGCGGCTTTCTTCATCCTCTTCTTCACCGCGCAGGCGGGCGTGCGCTCGCTGGACTCGGGCTTGGTCCACATGGCCCAGGTGGCGGGCGCCAGCGAGCGCCGCGTGCTGCAAAGCGTCGTGCTGCCGGCTGCATTGCCGCACATCTTCTCGGGCATCCGCATCTCGGCACCGTACTCCGTGGGTGCCGCCGTGATCACCGAGATGATTTCCTCGAACCGCGGCTTGGGCTACATGCTCGCGATGGCCGGAAGCAACTACGACGCGACCGGATTTTTCGCCGGCCTGATTCTGGTGACGCTGCTGGTGCTGGCGGTGAATCTGATCGTCAGCGCCTGTGAGCGGCGGTTCCTCGGCTGGCGCCCTTCAAGCAGCGGTTCGGCGCGAGCGAGCGCGTCAGGCGGTCTCTGACCACCGCCTCCGACACCCGCCTCAGCCCCCCCATTTTTGAGCTTCGCCGCGACAGGCGAGGGCCTGCCACGCCCGTGGCGGTCGTTTCCACGGACTTTTTTTCACCAACGAAAGAGGAGACATGCGATGAAACGCGTTCGAAATGTTCTTGTGCTGACCAGTTTGCTGCCCTTGGCCGCCTGGTCGCAATCCGGCGTCTCGGTGTCCGGGGTGGTTGACCTGGGCGTGCGTTCGGTCGACAACGAGGGCCGCGGGTCGGTTCGATCCGTGGTCAGCGGGGCCAACTCCACCAGCAAGCTGATCATTCGCGGCACCGAAGATCTGGGCGGCGGACTCGGCGCGGGCTTCTACCTCGAACACGGATTCGCCGCGGACACGGGCTCGCCCGCATCGGCCACGATGTTCTGGGATCGCCGCGCCACGGTCAGCCTCATCAGAAAATCGCTGGGCGAAATTCGCGCAGGCCGGGAGTACGTACCGACCTACTCAAACTGGGGCCGCTACGACCCGTTCCTGTACGTGGGGGTTGCCGCTTCGGCCAACCTCATTTCGTCGGCCGCCCTCGGACCGATCCGCTCGGCGTTCTCGACCAATCCCAACACCACGGTGCGCTCGAACAACCTCGTGCAGTTCCACCTGCCCGGCGGGCTGGGTGGGTTGGAGGGGTCCATCATGGCCGCAGCGAGCGAAGGCGCGGCACCGGCCAGCGGCAACTACCGCCTGGGCGGCCTGCGCCTTGGCTACGCCAACAAGCAGTTCGGCCTCGCCGCCGCGGCAGCAACCACCCGCGTCGCCGTGGGCGGCAGCTTCAAGGATCAGAACATCTCCGGCTTCTACCAGCTCGGAACCGTTCGCCTGTCGGGAAGCTGGCGCCAGTTCAAGCACGCCACGTCTCGGCAGACCAATCTGTTGCTTGGCGCGGTGATCCCGGCCGGTTCAGGAAACGTGCGAGTGTCCTACGGCCACGTCGACCTGTCCGGCCAGGTCGGCGGGGTGAGCATCGATGCCAACGGTGCCAACCAGATCGGCCTGGGCTATGTGCATGACCTGTCCAAACGCACGGCCCTGTATGGAACCGTGGCTCGGATCGACAACAAGGGAGCGGCCACTTTCGCCGTCTCCGGAGGCGCACCGGGCATGGCAGGCGGAAGCCACTCGACGGGCTACGAAGTCGGATTGCGTCACGCCTTCTGAACCGCAGCGGCAAGGCCTCGGCGACGGATGGCCGTCCGCCGGGGCCCGATCGGCTCACGGCCCGCCGGAGACGTTCCGGCTTGCCTGGGGCCACAGACTGCGTGCGGTGCGGCACGGGCCGCCGCCCCACGCCGTCTCGCACGATTGGCGCACCAGGCTGCACATGGCCTCGCCGCTGGCGCGCAGCGCCCGGTACGCCGTGGCATCGACCGCGCCGACGCCGGCCACGAAAACCACTTCGGCCGCCTCACTGGCCTGGGGCCCCGACATCACGCTGCAGGTGCTCCTGAGCATGGCCTCGATGCAGGCGGCTTCCACGCGCGCAAGCTCTTCGCGCCAACGTTGCGATGCGGCCGGTTCCTCAGCACTGCCGCCGCGTGCGAGAAAGCTCCAGATGACCACAGCCACCATCAAGGTTCCAAGGTAGATGCGCGGCCATTTCTTCACGCAGTGATCGTAGAACCCAACCCGCCTCGCGAGGAGAAAGAACACATCCTTTTACTCCCACGCGACGCAAACTGTTGCAGCAGGATCGCGGCCGGGGTCCTACATTCACGATGCGGCTGACCGGAAGCATGTGCGGGTTCCACCCCGCAAAGCCATCCGGGTGCAAGCGCGCGGGCATTCCGACATCTCAAATCCGCAGAGGCAGATCGCACGATCGAGTGCGATGCATTCGCCGGTGACGCTTCACCCTGCGAGCTGCCCCCGATGTTCGTCAGACAAGGACCCAGCATGCATTTCCCCGCGCCCCCTTCAAAAGCCTCGCCAATTTCATCGGCGCTGGCCGCCTTGTTCGTGGCAACCAGCCTGACCGCTTGCGGGGGCGGCGACGACAAGCAGTCCGAAACACCGATCACGCACGCCAATGCACCGGCACCGGCACCGGCACCGGCACCGGCACCGGCACCGGCACCTGCACCTGCACCTGCACCTGCTCCTGCTCCTGCACCCGCACCCGCACCCGCACCAGCACCAGCACCAGCTCCTGCGCCAGCTCCAGCTCCAGCTCCTGCGCCAGCTCCAGCTCCAGCACCAGCTCCTGCGCCTGCGCCGGTTCCCGATGCCATCGGCAGCGATGCCGAAGCCGCACGCTTCCTGGTACAAGCCACGTACGGGCCCACGATGAGCGAGATTGCCCGGCTGCGCAGCCTGGGCTACAGCGCGTGGCTGAACGAGCAGTTCAGCGCGCCGGAACTTGACACGCACTGGGACTACGTCGCCCGCCAGGGGCCGCTTGGCTGCGCGCCGTGCGTCTCGCGGTACATCAACGCCACGATGGAATCGTTCTGGAAGCAGGCGGTCCAGGGCCGCAGCCAGCTGCGCCAGCGCACCGTGCTGGCGCTGTCGGAGATCTTCGTGGTGAGCACCGTCAACAGTGCGGTCGACATCCAGCCCGAAGCGCACGCCAGCTATCTCGACATGCTCTCTCGCAACGCCTTCGGCAATTTCCGCACGCTGCTGGAAGACGTGGCGCGCCATCCGACGATGGGGCACTACCTCTCATCGATCCGCAACGAGAAGGAAGACGCCGTGACGGGGCGCAACCCCGATGAGAACTTCGCGCGCGAGATCATGCAGCTGTTCTCCATCGGTTTGTGGGAGCTGAACCTCGATGGCTCGCGGCGCCGCGATGGGCAAGGCCGCGACATCCCCACCTACGGGATGAACGACGTGATGGGCCTGGCCAAAGTGATGACCGGCCTGAGCTGGGGCGGCCCCGACCGCAACCACAGCCGCTGGGCAGGCTGGTTCCAGCCCTTCACATGGAACCTGCCGATGCAGTTCTATCCCGAGTTCCATTCCACCTCGGAGAAGCGCTTCCTCGGCGTGACGATCCCCGCCAGCGGCACGCCGAACGGCGACCGCGACCTGGGCATTGCGCTGGATACGCTGTTCAACCACCCCAACGTCGGCCCGTTCATCGGCTCGCAATTGATCAAGCGCCTGGTGACCAGCAACCCCAGCCCGGCCTACGTGCAACGGGTTGCAACGGCGTTCAACGGCGGCGCCGGACGTCAGCGCGGCGACATGCAGGCCACCATCCGCGCCGTGCTGATGGACCCGGAAGCGCGCGATGCCTCGCGCATCACCCATCCCCAGTGGGGCAAGCTGCGCGAACCCATCGTGCGCTACGGCAACTTCATGCGCGCGTTCAATCTGCAATCCACGAGCGGGGTGTATCAGATCTGGAACCTGGAAGACCCGGTATCCAGCCTGGGCCAGAACCCCCTGCGCGCGCCCTCGGTATTCAACTGGTTCCGTCCCGACTACGCCCCCCCGGGGCTCATCCTCTCGGCCGGCATCACCGCGCCCGAATTCCAGATCACCCACGAAACCACGCTGACGGGCTACAACAACTTTCTCGATGACATGGCCCAGCGAAGCCACCCTTCGTGGTCCAACGGCTCGTCCACCTTCCTGGCCGGCAACTTCGCGGCCGAGGTCGCGCTGGCCGGCCAACCCGACGCCTTGCTGGACCGCCTGAACATCCTGCTGATGGCCGGCCAACTCAGCAGCTCGACGCGCGCGACGGTCCGAAGCGCCATCAACGCCGTGCCGGCCAACGACCCGAATACGCGCGTGGCCACTGCCATCCGGCTCCTGATGGCCACACCCGAGTACATCGTGCAGAAGTAAGGAACGACCATGACCCACATTCACCACCACGCGAGTCGTCGCGAGTTCCTTCGGCGCAGCGCCGCACTCGGCGCCCTCGCCGGCACCCCCTTCGCCGTGAACCTGGCCGCCATGGGCGCCGCCGCGGCGCAAAGCACCTCAGGCTTTCGCGCACTGGTGTGCGTGTTCCTCGATGGCGGCAACGACAACGCCAACACCATCGTGCCGCGCGACAACGCGGAGTACACGCCATATGCCAGTGCACGCGGTACGCTGGCGCTGCCGCGGGCCAACCTGCTGCCCATCGCGCCCGCGGCATACAGCGGCCCGTCTCTCGGGCTTCATCCGGCCCTGGCGCAAACGCGCGCCCTCATCGACCAAGGCCGATGCGCGGTGGTGGCCAACGTCGGCACCCTGGCGGTGCCCATGCCGCGCGGGCGCGACGACTGGAACCGGGGAGCCCCCACGCTGGCCATTCCCTATCAGCTCTTCTCTCACTCGGACCAGGCCGGCCAATGGCAGGCCGGCATTCCCGATGCGCCATCGCGCACCGGCTGGATGGGCCGCATGGGCGATCTGTTCATGTCATCCGACAACCGCATCCCAACCGCCATGTCGATTGCCGGCAGCAACGCCATCCAGGTCGGCGACTCGCTGGTGCAGTACCAGCTCACGGTGAACGGCGCGGTGCGCATCCGCTCGCTCGATTCGCTCTACAACCGGCCGACCAGCGCACTTCGCACGCTGATCACCGAAGAACGCACCAACCTGATGGAACGCGAGCTGGCCCGCATCGCGCGACGCTCGATCGATGCTGAAAGCGTGGTCACCTCGGCCATCGCGCCCACCGCCGGCATGGCCGCGTTCCCCGGGGGCAACATCGGACAGCAATTGCGCATGGTCGCGCGCATGATCGCCGCGCGCTCCGCGCTGGGCCATACGCGGCAGATCTACTTCGTGAAGCACGGCGGCTACGATTTCCACGCCAACCTGCTGCGCGACCACGACCTGCGCCTGGGCGAACTCGACGCGGCGCTGGCCCAGTTCTACCAGACCACCGTGACCCTGGGCGTGGCCGACAGCGTGACCGCCTTCACCATCTCCGACTTCGGGCGTGCATTGCAATTCAACGGCGACGGCTCAGACCACGGCTGGGGCGGGCATCAGTTCGTCATCGGCGGCGCCGTGCGGGGCAACCGCGTCTATGGCACCTGGCCCACGATGGCGCTGAACAGCCGTGACGACTGCGGCAACGGCCGGCTCATCCCCACCACGTCGGTCGACCAGTACGCGGCCACCCTGGCCACCTGGTTCGGCGTGAGCCCGGCCAACCTCTCGACCGTGCTGCCCAACCTCGGCCGCTTCGCAAGCAACAACCTGGGCTTCATGATCTGAGTCCCGGCGGCGCCCGAAGGGTGCTGCCGGCACAAGGCGCCGCCATGGACGCACAATGCGCCATGGCCGCCCATCCCGACTTTCCTCCCCAGACGTTCAGCGACGCCCCATCCGCGCTGAAGTACATCGCCACCCTCTACGAAAGCGGCATCTCGTACCTGCGGGACAGCCTGCAGCGCTTCGTTGCCGGCGAAGACATCGCGCACCACGTGCGCGCCTGCTACCCCTACCTGCGGGTGCACACGGACACCGTGGCCCGCGCCGACTCCCGGCTGGCCTATGGCTTCGTCGCGGGGCCAGGCACCTACGAGACCACGCTCACGCGGCCCGACCTGTTCGGCAACTACTACACCGAGCAAATCAACCTGCTGCTCAAGAACCATGGCATCTCGATGGAAGTGGGCGTGAGCACCCAGCCCATCCCGGTGCACTTCTCGCTCGCCGAGAACGATCACCTCGAAGGCAGCATGACGCCGGCCCGGCGCCTGCTGCTGCGCGACCAATTCGACCTGCCCGACCTCGCCTCGATGGACGACGGCATCGCCAACGGCACCTATGAGCCGAGCCCCGGCCCCGACGGCGATCTGCGCCACCCCCTGTCGCTGTTCACCGCCCCGCGCGTCGACTACTCGCTGCACCGTCTGCGCCACTACACCGGCACCGCGCCCGAGCACTTCCAGAACTTCATCCTGTTCACCAACTACCAGTTCTACATCGACGAATTCATCCAGCTCGGGCACGAG
>CAZBOF010000033.1:0-12996 GCA_964493285.1 uncultured Rhizobacter sp.
CTAACGCCATCGCCGTGCCGCTCACCGGCTGGCTCACGCAGCGCTTCGGCCAGGTGCGCCTTTTCACTGCCAGCATCCTGCTCTTCGTGCTGGCCTCCTGGCTGTGCGGGCTGGCCCCCAACATCGAGTCGTTGATCGCGTTTCGCGTGCTGCAGGGGCTGGTCGCGGGGCCGATGATCCCGCTGTCCCAGACGCTGCTGCTCGCGAGCTATCCCCCGGCCAAGGCCGGGATCGCCATGGCCATGTGGGCGATCACGGTGCTGGTGGCGCCGGTGGCCGGGCCGCTGCTGGGCGGCTGGATCACCGACACGATCTCGTGGCCCTGGATCTTCTACATCAACATCCCCGTCGGGTTGGTGGCGGCCGCGGCCACGTGGTCGATCTACCGCTCGCGCGACCCGGGGCCGCGCCGGGTACCGCTCGACTACGTCGGCCTCGCGTTGCTGGTGCTGTTTGTCGGCACCATGCAGGTGATGATCGACAAGGGCAAGGAACTCGACTGGTTCGAATCGACCGAGATCGTCACGCTGACCGTGGTGTCGCTCATCGCCTTCCTGTTCTTCCTCGCCTGGGAGCTGACCGAGAAACACCCCATCGTCGACCTGCGCCTGTTCGCCCGGCGCAACTTCTGGCTGGGCACGGTGTCGCTGTCGATTGCCTACGGGCTGTTCTTCGGCAATGTGGTGCTGTTGCCGCTGTGGCTGCAGCAGTACATGGGCTACACCGCCACCTGGGCCGGCATCGCACTGGCTCCGGTGGGGCTGCTGGCCATCGTGCTGTCGCCATGGGTGGGCAAGAACGTGCGGCGTATCGACCCGCGCAGCCTCGCCACCGTGGCCTTCCTCGGTTTTGGATTGGTGCTGTGGATGCGCTCGCAATTCAATACCCAGGCCGATCTCTCGACCATCCTGGTCCCGACCGTGATCCAGGGGGCTGCGACGGCGTTCTTCTTCATCCCGCTTCAGGCCATCATCTTCTCCGGGCTCGCGCCGCACGAGATGCCGGCAGCGGCTGGCCTGAGCAATTTCGTGCGCATCACGGCAGGCGCGATGGGGACCTCGCTCTTCACCACGGCCTGGGAGAGCCGCGCCGTGCTTCACCACGCGCAGCTCACGGAGAGCATCCACCACGGCAACAGCGCCGCGATGCAGACCCTCGAGCAATTCAATGCGGCCGGCTATAGCCGGGAGCAGGCGCTGGCGATGGTCAACCGCATGATCGACCAGCAGGCGTTCACGCTGGCCGCGAATGATCTCTTCTGGCTGTCGGCGGTGCTGTTCGTGCTGCTGATCGGCCTGGTGTGGATCACGAAGCCCGACATGCACGGTACCGGTGCGGAGGCCGGCGCGGCGCACTAGCTGTTGAGTTCCAGGAGGTGATTCATGGCCGGAATGCGGCTCATGGGCGCCTACTCGATCATCACGCGGTTGCGGCCGCAGGCCTTGGCCTTGTAGAGCAGCTGGTCGGCGCGCTCGATGGCGCGCCCCACCGTTTCGCCGTGCGCCAGCGAGACGAGGCCGGCCGAGAACGTGACCGCGAGATCGGGCAGCGCCGCATCGGGCCGCTGCTTTGCCATGTCGGCCTGCAGGCGCTTCATCACCTTGATGGCGGCTTTCAGCTCGGTCTCGGGCAGCAGCAGGATGAATTCCTCGCCGCCCCAGCGGGCCAGCATGTCCGAGCTGCGCAGCAACGGCTGAGTCAGCTGGGCCACATGCCGCAGCACCCGGTCGCCGGCGGCGTGGCCGTACGTGTCGTTGACGCGCTTGAAGTGGTCGAGGTCGATCACGCCCAGGCACAGCGGTGTCTGGTAGCGCTGTGCGCGTGCCACCGCCAGCCCGATGGTTTCGACGGCGTGCCGCCGGTTCGGCAGCCCGGTGAGTTCGTCGCAGGTGGCCAGGTGCTGAATGCGGCTCAGCGCTTCTCTCAACTCGGTCTGCTGCTTCCTGCTCTTGTAGCGGATGGCGCTGTTCACGCTGGCCACCATGCCCATGACCGGGTAGACGATGGCCAGGAAGAGGAAGTGGATGAACGCCAGGCGTGGGTTGGCGTTGGGGTCGAGGTACACGTCGCAGGCCATCGCGATGCCGAAGATCACCACCGCGAGCACACCCAGCATGCGGCACTGCCTTGGCGTGGCCGAGAACGCGCCGAACATCAAGACCAGCGACACCACGAGCGTCATCATGGCCTGGACCGGCGGCAGCACGACGTAGGCCAGCCCCAGCGAGACGAAGGCGTAGGTCATTTGCGCCACCAGCAGCCCGGGCATGCCGAGCTTGTCATCCCAGCCGAGGCGCACTGCGATCAGGAAGGCGATGATGCCGCTGTCATAGATGCTGACCGCGATCAGGGCTTCCCGTTCCAACTGGCCGAGCCAGCAGCCGATTGCCACCGCCAGCACGCAGGCCGCATACGCGGCGCAGGCGAGCAGGGTGGAGCGTATGCGCAGATGGCGCGTCCGGTCGTCACTGAAGATCAGCCGATGCGTTACCGCAGCGAAGTGTCGAAGCCCGCTTTCCTGCACTGCCAATGGCGGGGTCTGGGTGGTGGAGAAGTGGCTCGGCATGGGCGCGGTTTTCTGCAGTCCGCGACGAAATGGTCTCGAAGCAGTTTGCCGATAAACGCCCGGGCGCAGTTGTGGATGTTTTCGCGCTTACCCCGGAATGTCGGTATCGGCGAGGTGGCCTGCGGTGGCGTGGCGCATGGAGCCGCGTCCACTGTGCTGCGCTGCGCGCAAGGCCTCTTCGGCGCGGGCGGCCGTGGCGAGGAGCGTGTCTGCGGCGTCAGGCCACACGGCGGTGCCCACACAGCCGCCGAGGTTCAGGTTGCTCACCGTCCGGTAGGCGAGGGGCCGGCGCAATTCACCCAGCACGCGCACGGCCATGGCGCCGGCCACCGTGGCGCCGGCCGAGGCGGGGCAGCTGACGAGCAGCATGAATCGCTCTTCGCCGGCTGCCACGACGACGTCCGACCCCCGGACCAGCCGGCGCAGCCGCTTCGCCACATGCGTCAGCGCATGCACGTAGGCGTCGCGGCCGTAGCGCGCTGCGGCGTCCTGCAGGCCTTCCACGGTCACCTGAAGCACGCACAGCGACAGGCCTTGATCGCGCAGGCCGGGCAATGTCTCGGTGAAGATGTCGCTCAGGTAGGCCGGATTGGGCAGGCCGGTCAGCGGATCGCAGTGGGCCTGCAGCGTGGGCCAGTGCGTCGGCAGGGCGGGCGGCGGAATCTGCGCCGATGGGCGCGGGTCGGCGCGGCGGCGTGCCGGCATGGTTCCGGGCTGGGGGGGTGGAGGCCGCGCAGAAGTTCGTGGTGCTGCGGCGAACCAGCGGCTGGCCGCCAGGGCGGCCATGCAGACCGCCCAAACCTGTGCGGCCTGGGACGATTGCGCCAGCAGCGCCACCCAGGCAAGCACCAGCGGCGGCAGGGCAGGGTGCCAGGCCCAGGAACTGTCAGGAGGGGTCGCGTGGTCCATCTCGAAGGCCGGTCGGCGCGCGCCAGGAACGGCTGGGGCGACGTGCGCGGACAGGTGATTGTGCGCATTGCCTGTGCAGGCCATGGTGTCGAAAAGCATGCGCCAAAGCCTCTTGTTCCTTGGATGGGCGGGTCGGGCAAGCGTGCTCGCAAGAGGCCACAGGCCCTGTGGGCGTTCCCGATGGATGGCGCCGCTCAGGCAGACGACAATATGCGGTTGCCTTGCCTGCGTCCTGAATGAGCACTTTTTCCCTGCCCGAAGACTTTGATCTTGCCGATCACTTTGATCACCGCACGCTGACGCGCGCGATCGAGCTGAAGCCGCAGCGCGCCGTGCTGGCCATGCAGATCGACGGCCCGCACCTGCTGACGCGTGTGCAAGGGCCGAGCCCCACCGCGTACCAACAGCGTATCCGCTGGGTCCACGATCGCCATCTCGGCCCCCGGCTGGAGGGGAAGTGCTCCTGCCCGGCGGGCAGCCTGTGTCCCCACATGGCGGCGGCGCTGATGGCCTTCGAAGCGCAGCAGATCCGCATCAAGAAGGGGCTGCCCGAGACACCGGGGGTGGCTTCGCCGCTGCCGCGCGTCAGCGCCGAGGCCTCGCCGAACCCGGTCCAGGAACTGGGGACGCTGGCGCTGGTGCCGGTGCTGCGGCTGACCTCCTGCCTTGACGTCGCTTCCGAGGCGTTGCTGCACAGCCGATACGGCTCTTCGGCCTCGCGCAGCACCACGCTGCGCCAGGGCGCGGCACAAGTCATCTTCCGCTATCAGCCCCCGACGGGGAAGGCATTCGACTTCCACGCGCTGGCTGGCACCGCGACGACCACGCTGGCGCAGATCAACGACCCCGCGCGCCCCGGACATGCCGTGATGTGCCACTTCCAGCGCCAGGCCAAGGCCGAGGGCGCGGTGTTGCGCACACTCTCCAACGAACTGGGATTGCGTGGCTGGAGCCTGTCCGCCGGCATGGCGCTCGACCGCCTCACGCGCCCGGGGGCCCTCCGTTCGCCCGCTGCGGACATCCCCATGGAGAACGCGCCGCTCATCTTCGTCCCCCAGCAACGCGGGCGCTGGCCGGAGTTGCTCTCCGAGCACATCCCCGACCTGGAGGCACAGGGGTGGACGGTCGAGGTTGCCGATGACTTCCCATTCGAGACGCACACGCCCGACGACTGGCTGGTCGACATCGGCGAGGAGCCGGGCGGCAACTGGTTCAGCGTGGGGTTGAAAGTCAGCGTCGAAGGCCAGCCGGTCGACCTGGTGCCATTGCTCGTGAGCTTGGTGCAGACGGGCTGGCTGCAGTTCGACGGCCGACGCCAGCAGGCCGATGCAGATGTGCTGGTCCCTTGGGTCACGACGTTGAGCACGGGTGGCGACCCTGCACCGCGCCAGCGCCTGCTGCGCTTGCCGGTCAAGCGCATTGCGCCGCTGATGGCGTGGCTGCGAACGGTGTTCCGGGTCGGCGACACGTCGGAGCCGCTGCGGCTGTCGCGTTTCGATCTCAATACGCTCGACGCCGTCTCCGACGGCCTGCGGGTGAAAGCACCGCCGAGCTTCACCGAACTGGTGGCGCAGGTTCGTTTGCTTGCCAGCGGCCAGACCCTGCCGGCCGTGGCTGTTTCGCCCCATGTGCAGGCGACGCTGCGTCATTACCAGCTCGATGGCCTGGCGTGGATGGATTTCCTGCGGCGCGCTCGTTTGGGCGGCATCCTGGCCGACGACATGGGCCTGGGCAAGACCTTGCAGGCGCTGGCGTTGCTGCAAGGCGAACTCGACGCCGGCCGCGCGGACCGCCCCAGTCTCGTCGTCGTGCCGACCAGCCTCATCGGCAACTGGGAAGCCGAGGCGCGCCGTTTCACGCCGCAGTTGAAGATCGTCGTGCTGCACGGTGCCCAGCGGGCCAAGCAGTTCAAGCACATCGCGCAGGCCCATGTGGTCATCACCAGCTACCCCCTGGCGATGCGAGACATGGCGACGCTGGGTGGGCAGTCATGGCACTACGTCATGCTGGACGAGGCCCAGCGCATCAAGAACAGCCGCAGCCAGGCGGCGATGTCGGTCAAGGGCCTGAGCGCCCGCCACCGGCTGTGCCTGAGCGGCACGCCACTCGAAAACCACCTTGGCGAGCTATGGAGTCTGATGGACTTCGTTTGTCCCGGGCTGCTGGGCAGTGAAGCGCAATTCCGCGAGCACTACCGCAACCCGATCGAGCGGCGCCACGACACCTTCATTGCCGATCAGCTCGCAAAACGGGTGCGTCCTTTCATCCTGCGCCGCACCAAGCAGCAGGTGGCCCGTGAACTCCCCGAGAAGACGGAAAGCCTGCTGCGGGTGGAATTGAATGGGTTGCAGCGCGACCTGTACGAAACCGTGCGGGCCACGATGGACAAGAAGCTGCGCGACGTGATTGCCCAGCAGGGGCTGGCGCGCAGCCAGATCATGGTGCTCGATGCGCTGCTCAAGCTGCGCCAGGTGTGTTGCGATCCACGGCTGCTCAAGAGCGCGCCGGATGCCGAGGGCATGGCGCCGAAGGCGAGCTATCCGTCCGCCAAGATGGAGCTGCTGCTCGACCTGCTGCCCACGCTGGTCGAAGACGGGCGCCGCATTCTGCTGTTCTCGCAGTTCACCGAAATGCTGGCGCTGATCGAACGCGAACTGGCCCGCCTCAAGCTGCCATACCTGAAACTCACCGGCGAGACGGCCGATCGCACCCCGCTGGTCGACCGTTTCCAGCAGGGCGAGGTGCCGCTGTTCCTGATCAGCCTCAAGGCGGGCGGCGTGGGTCTCAACCTCACCGCCGCCGACACGGTCATCCTGTACGACCCCTGGTGGAACCCCGCCGTGGAGCAGCAGGCGATCGACCGCGCCTACCGGATCGGGCAGGACAAACCGGTGTTCGTCTACAAGCTGCTCGCCAGCGGCACGGTGGAAGACAAGATGCTCGAACTCCAGGCCCGCAAGGCCGGCCTGGCCGATTCACTCCTGTCCGGGGTCGCCGGCGACGCCGGCCTCACGGCCCAAGACTTCGACGACCTGTTCCAGTCGTTGAACGATTGAGCCGCGCGCGCCCGCTCAGCGGCCGAAGGGCTGGATGTCGCCGCAGTCGGCCGCGATCCAGCGGCCGGTTTGATCCACGTTGATGCGCTCGGGCTGGCCGGCGGCCTCGGTGTCGACCACGGCGCGGCTGGTGTACGCCGTCCGGCTCTGGAAGTCGACCACCGCCTCGCCGTTGGCCGGCGGCGTGGTGGCGCAACTGAACTTCACCCGCATCGATTGCGGCCCGCGCTCGAGCACCTGCTGCGTGCAGTCGCCGGCCTGTTGCGGGATTTCCCCCCGCTCGGCGGCTTCCTTGCTGATGCAGGCCTTGAGCGAGGTGGTTTGATCCCCGAGCCGGATGCCTTGCGCCGCCATCATGTCCTCGATGTTCTTGCGCTGCTCCGGTGGCAGGCTGGCGATGTAGGCCTGTGCTTTCTTCACGGCAGCTTCGGCTTGGCCGCTCTGGCTCTTCAAGGACAGATGGACTTCCCACAATCCGGGTTCGACGCTGGGGCCGGGTGTCTGTGCCTGAACCGCGGTGCAGGCACAGGCAAGCGCCGCAAGGAGGGTGAATGGCTTCAAGAAAGTGATCTCCAGGATAGGTCGGTGTCGATGGGCCTGGCGCAGATTGTGCGCGTGGGTGGGGCGGTGATCCGCCGGCGGCACATGCTTCGTCTGTTGCAAGTCGTAGCTCTCGCGGCCGCCACACGGCGAGGGCAAACGGGTTGCCAGGCTGGCTCCCTCGGGTTGCAGGGAGCGCGTTGGAAAACCGCCAACGCGGCGGGAGGGGCGAGGGCGGGAACACTGCGCAACCCCTGCTGGCGGGGCGCTTCTTGCAGGTGGTGCCCGCGTGTCAGGCGCCTGCCGGGAATGGCACCGGCGGTTCGGCAACGGACGCGTTTGTCAGGCTTGTGAAGGCCATCGGCGCCGCTTTTGCAACAGGGCCACCCGGGGAAACGCAAATTCGAGAGGGATCTCGCACAAATCTCGTAACAAACATGTACATTGTGGAATTTGCAACATCAACTCGGTGCAGACGAGGAGATTTGTTACTAAATGTTTCCTCAGGTGAATGATTCCTACGCGTGGAAGGCGAGCTTTGGCGGCCGTCGCCTTCCTCGTGGGTCATGGATCAGAGGGGGTTCGTGCGATGCAACGTCCTGGGAGCGCACACAAAGAAGTCGAAACAGTTTTCTGCAGGGGAAGGCTCGACGTTTTCTTCACTTTCCCTGACAAGCATGTTTGAGGGCTGATCTCTCGAATACAGGAAGACGCATGTACGCAAACGATTCGTCATGGGCCTCGCGAGGCCTGCTGCCCGAGCAGGCAGAGATGCAGACGCTGGACCATGGCCAGCGCAGCAACGATTCGGTGTTCGGCGACCTGACCGGTCCCGCGCCGCTGGACGAACTCGCCATCGAGGCGCCTCGTGTCGTCGAGCACGATTTGCCCTTTCGCGTCTCGGTGGTCACGACCGACGCACAACTCCTCCGGGTTCAGGCCTTGCGGCAACTGGCCTATGGGCGCCACCTGCCCGCCCAGGCGGCCTCGTTCGGACACGCCGACCCGTTGGATCGCATGGACGACACCACGATCTTCTTGGTGGAAGACAAGGAGACCGGGGAGACCGTCGGCTCCGCCCGGGTGCAAAGCAATCGCCGCGTGCCGCTTCAGATCGAGCGCAGCATCGAGTTGCCGCCCAGTCGCCGTGGCCAGTTGCTGGCCGAGATCACCCGTTTGTGCGTGCAGCCGGGTTATGTGCCGCCCGTGCGCCTCGCCTTGATGAAGGCGAGCCACCTGTTCTGCATTGCGATGCAGCTCAGCGGCGTGGTCGCCGGCTCGCGCCGCTCGATGCTTCGGACCTACGAGAACCTGGGCTTTGTCGACCTCTATGGCGACAATCGCCTGTGCCCGCTGCACCACGCGGGCGGATTGCCGCATCGGGTGCTGTACCGGGACGCGGTGCTTTCCGAGGCACTCACGCGCGAGGCCAATCACCCCGACTACGATTTCGTGTTCCGCCACTATCACCCCGACATCGACATCTTCGGGGCTGTGGCGACCGCGGTTTCACGCGGCTTGCGGCCCCGCCGCCAAGCGGCCTGGGCACGGGCGGCCTGAATCGGGACCTCGCTCGGCAGTGCTTAGTGCGTCGCGCCCAAGTGCGTGGCTATCATGTCGCGCAATTGGGCATAGCTGAACGGCTTGGCCAGGAAGTCGTCCATTCCCGCGGCGTGACATTGCGCCCGGTCTTCCGGAAACACATTCGCCGTCAAGGCGATCAGCAGCATGCGGGGCAAGCCGTGTTCGGCTTCGAATTCCCGCACGCGCCGGGCGGCCTCGAAGCCGTCCATCTCCGGCATCTGGCAATCCAGCAACACCAGGTCGGGGCGGGGTGTCTCGGTCTGGCAGATGCGGCGCACCACCTCGCGGCCGGTGGAGGCCCGCTCCACGGTCATGCCGATTTGCTTCAGAGCCGCATCTGCCACCAGGGCATTGACGTCGTTGTCTTCGGCCAGCAGGACGGTGCCACGCAACGGGATGCCTGCGGCCGGCAGGTGGGCGGTGTCGCCGGCGGCTGACATCGATTCGCTGGGCTTGACCACCGGGAGGTTCACTTCGAACGTGGAGCCTTGCCCCAGCACGCTGCGGTAGGTGATGCTGCCGTGCATCGCTTCGCAGATGGCGCGGGTGATGCTGAGGCCCAGCCCGGTGCCGCCGAACTTGCGGGTATTGGAGCTGTCGACCTGCACGAACGGCTCGAATATGCGGTTGAGCGCGGTGGGCGCGATGCCCACGCCGGTGTCCTCCACACGGATCAACACACTGCCTCCGTTGTTGCTGGCCGCGACGCGCACCCGGACCGAGCCTTTCTCGGTGAATTTCACGGCGTTGCCGACGAGGTTCAGCAGCACCTGCCGCGTGCGGAACGGATCGAGGTTCACGATGAACGGGCGAGGCAGGTCCAGCACGCTGGTCAGCGTGAGGCCCTTTTCTGCGGCGCTGGGGGCGCACATCTCCACGGTGTCGTCGATCAGCTGCGTCATGTCGACCGCTTGCGGATGCAGGTCGATGCCATGCGCGCCGAAGCGCGAATACTCGAGGATGTTGTTGATCAGGCCCAGCAGATGCTCGCCGCAACGCTGGATCACTGAAATGCCTTCGCGCGCATTGGTGCTCGGTACATCGCTCGTCATCATGCTCGACACGCCCAGGATGCCATGCAGCGGGGTGCGCAGTTCGTGGCTCATGTTGGCGACGAACTCGTTCTTCGCACGGTTCTCGGTATTGGCCAGATCGAGTGCGGATGAAAGCTTGGCGGTGAGTTCTTCGTTCTGATAGCGCAGCGTGAGCATCTCGACGATATGCCGTTCGAGACGGCGCGTGGCGAGCAGCAGCAGCGTGTAGAAGATCAGGATCGAGAAGGCACCGTACAGGCCGAAGCCGTCGCCGCGCGAGAGCATGACGATCACGCCGGGCACCTGCATCGGTGCGGTGTAGGCGATGCAGCTGCGCCAGTCGGCATGCAGCACGAATGCCGCGATGGCACTGACGCCCGCGAGCGTGGCAATCACCGCAGTCATCGTGGCGATGTCGTTGGCCGGCATCAGGAACACACCGGCCAGGCCCCACACCAGGCCATCGAGGAACAGCATGGCCTGGCCCCAAGTCAGCCACTTCAGGGTGTTGGACCTGCGGCGCAGGAACATGTGCCCGTGGATGATGCGGGGGATGACGATCGCCACCTTGATACCGACCCACCAGGCCAGGACTTGGTCGGAGATGTCGCCGCGCAGGTGCATCGCGAGCGCGAACGCGAACGCGGTGGCTGCGAACACGGCGATCGAGGTTTGCTCGAACACCATGCCCATCTGGGCAACGCGCACGCGCGAGCGGATGTCTTGATCGACATCTGCTTCAGTGACGGAGTTGTTGGCGGCGGCCATTGGCGAGCAATGTACCCGCGTTGGCACAAGCCTGTGGTGCGCTCGGTCAACCGAGAAGTCGTTCACGCGTGCGAATTACGCGTCAAGCGGGTGCCAGCAGGGCCGCTGCGGCCAGTGCAGCGGGCAGCGCCTGGACGTAGAGGATGCGCCGGCTGGCCGTGAATCCGCCGTACAGGCCGGCGACGACGACGCATGCCAGGAAGAACAGCGCCACCGAGCGGCCGAGGGGCCCCGAGATGCCCAGCAGGAGGCTCCAGATGAGTCCCGCGGCGAGAAACCCGTTGTACAGGCCCTGATTGGCGGCAAGCACTTTCGTGGCCTGCGCGAACTCGGGCGTCGTTCGGAAGACTTTGCGGCCGGCCGGCCGCGTCCAGAGGAACATCTCTAGAACGAGGATGTAGAGATGGATCACGGCCACCAGGCCGACCAGGAGGGTCGCGATCATCATGACAGTCTTCCTCGGTGATGGATGAGTCAAGAAACACTCGTGTTCCTGTTTGGTATGCTAATGTTTCTTATTCATGCGTGCAACCCCCACACCCTCTGGCCGCAAAGAGGACACCGGCCCTTCCCACGTCAAGTTGTCGCGTGGGCGGCATCCATTGACGCAGCAAGCCGTGGCCGAGTCGCAGCGCGCGCGCCTGCTGGCGGCCGTGGCGCAGGTGGTGGCCGGCAAAGGGTTCGCAGGCGCCACGGTGGCCGATGTCATCGCGTTGGCCGGTGTCTCGCGGCGCACCTTCTACGAGTTCTATCCGAGCATCGAAGACTGTTTTCTGGCGGCTTACGAGCAGGACATGCGGGCATTGTTTCGCGCGATCGATGATGCGGTGGCCCGTTGCGCGCGCGACGACTGGCGCGCGCGAGCCCATGCCACGCTGGAAGCGTACCTGCGCGAGTTGGCGCGTCTGCCCGATGCCGCACGGGCGTACACGGTGGAGGCGTTTGGTGCCGGGCGGCGGGCGCTTGCGCTGCGCACCTGGGTGGTCGATCGCTGGGTTGCGCAATGGCGCGCACTCGACACCTTGCGCCGGGGCACTTCTTCGAAGGTCTCCGATCCGTCGCGCTGGCTGGCGTTGATTGGCGGGGTGGATGAGTTGGTACGCGACTGCCTTCAAAAGAGTGGCGCATCGCAATTGCCGGGCTTGCTGGAGCCGGCCAACCGCTTCGTTCTTGCCGTGCTGGATGCGGAAGACGTTGCCGGCGCGCCGGTGCCGGGGTCGTTCGGGATGACGTGACGCGTTTCAGCCGCGCGGGGCCGGGGTGTCCCACAGCGCTTGCAACTGCGCCCAGCCGTCAGCGCCCAGGGTTTCAAGCGTCAGCAAGTTGGCTTCGTAGATGCTTTGCGGCGCCGGCAGTGTGGCCACCGCGCGTTCGACGCTCGCTTCCCGCAGCAGGTGCAACGTGGGGAAGGGCGCGCGGTTGGTGGCGTTCGTCAGGTCATCGGGGTCGGTTCCCGCGAACTGATAGTGCGGATGGAAGCTCGCCACTTGCAGGATGCCGTCGAGGCCGAGTTGCTTCAGCGCGAGGTCGGCCTCGTCGAGGAAATCGTTGAAATCGAGGAAGTCCTGCAGCACGTGCGGGTGGATCAGCAAGGTGGTGTCCAGGCGTGCCGGGTCGCTTTGCGCCAGTGTGACCATCTCTTGGCGCAGGTCATCCAACAGGGCCTGGGGCACGGTGGCGGGGCTGACGACGTAGCGGACCAGTCCTCGCGCCTGCACGCCCTTGGCGTAGGGGCACAGGTTCAAGCCGATGACCCCGTGTTCGACCCAGGTGCGCGTGGCGTCGGTGACTTGCGAGGCAGTGAGTGGCATCGTCAGTGGTGGGGAGGTTGGGTGCTGGCGAATTGCTGCGCCAGCCGAACGGCTTGCGTGAGCGCATCCGGGGCGTCGCTTGCCACAACGTGGCGATGCGACATGCCGCGCAGCCAGGTCATTTGGCGCTTGGCGAGCTGGCGGGTGGCGGCGATGCCTCGCTCGGCCAGCGCACTGTGATCCCCCATCTCCAGCGCTTCCCAGGCTTGCCGGTAGCCGACGCAGCGCATGGAAGGGAGATCGGGGTGCAGATCGCCGCGCGCGCGAAGACCGGCGACTTCGTCGAGCAGGCCGTTGGCGAGCATTTCCGTGAAACGGCTGGCAATGCGCCGATGCAGCCAGTTGCGCTCGCTCGGCTCGAGCGAGATGAGCGGCGGCATCGCAATGGCCGGCCTGCCCCGGTGAAAGGCCGACAGCGGCTGGCCGCTGATGCGGTGGACCTCCAGGGCGCGCAGGATGCGTTGCGTGTCACCGGGCTTCAGGCGCGCTGCGGTCGGCGGGTCGACCGCTTGGAGTTCGCGATACAGGGAGGGCAGGCCGTCGCGTGCCATTTGAGCGGCGAGCGCCGCGCGAACCTGCGCATTCGAAGCCGGCATGGCATCGATGCCTTCGGTCAATGCCTTGAAATACAGCATCGTCCCGCCCACCAGCAAGGGCCAGTGTCCGCGGGCCTGGATCTCGGCGGCACGCTTCGTGGCCGAGGCCACGCGCTGCATCGCCGAGATCCA
>CAZBOF010000033.1:13006-32325 GCA_964493285.1 uncultured Rhizobacter sp.
CGCGGGCCTGGATCTCGGCGATGCAGCGCGTGGCCTCGGCCACGAAGCGTGCCGCCGAATAGCTCTCGGCCGGATCGATGAGGTCGATGAGATGGTGCGGAACCTGGGCGCGCTCCTGTGCGCTGGGCTTCGCGGTGCCGATGTCCATGCCGCGGTACACCAGTGCCGAGTCGACGCTGATGATCTCGACCGGCCGGATGCCTGCCAGCGCCTGCGCCATCGCAAGCGACACCGCCGTCTTGCCGGCCGCGGTGGGCCCCGCGAGGCACAGGCAGTCGATGGCCGCCGTCATGGTGACGACGCTGCCGAAGCGCCGCGTGGGTCGCCATGGCGTTGCACCATCGTCCAGCACACCAACGCCACGCCGACGCTGAACGCCGCCACGCCGAACGTGAGCGGGTACACCGTGCCGTCGATGCGATGGCCGATCCACAGCCCCGCCCCGAGCGCTGTGGCGCTCATGGCGAAGCCGGACAACGATGCGGCCGTGCCGGCCTTGTCAGGGAACGGCCCGATGGCGCCGGCTTGCCCGCAGGGCTGGCTGATGCCGTGCCCTGCCGCATAGAGGAGCTGCGGCACCATGATCGCCCACGGCGCGTGCACCCCCCCGAGACTCAGGCCGACCATCGAGAGCCCGCCGGCAAGCGTCAGGCCGCCGCCAATGGCTGCGGCGCGGCGCAGCCCGCGTGTGGCGAGCAGGTGTCTGCACAGGAAGGTTCCGCCGGTGTATGCGAGCGAACTGGTCAGCAGAATCGCACCGAACTCCACGCGCGAGGTACCGAGTACGTCGATGTAGACGAATGACGATCCCGCCAGCATGATGAACAGGCCGCCGTACGACAGCGCAGACAGGATCGTCCACGCCTGAAAGGTGGGATGCCGGGACACCTGCACCCAGTTGCGCAGCATCGGCCCGAGGCGAATGGCATGGGGATTGGTCTGCGGCAGCGTTTCCTGGAAGCGCCACGCGACGTACATCAACGTCAGCGCCCCGAAGACCGACGGCGCACTCAGCGCAGCCCGCCAGCCGAGCCATTGGACGAGCACTCCGCCCACCAGCGGGCTGAGCATGGCGATGACGCCGAGGCCCGTGAGCGCGCGCGACATCACGCGCGTGCCTTCGTGGGGGGCAAACAGGTCGCGCACGATGGAACGGCCGCATGTCACGGCGGCGGCCATCGCCGCGCCTTGCAGCGCGCGCCAGAAGATCAGCCATTCGACGCTGGGGGCCAAGGTGCTGAAGATGCTGGCCGCGGTGTAGAGGGCGAGGCCGCTCAAGAGCACCGGGCGACGCCCGAAGCGGTCGGCCAAGGGGCCGCACACGAGCTGGCCCAGACCGAAGGCGATGATGAGCACCGACAGCGTGAGCTGCACCGCTGCGGCGGTGGTGGCCAGGTCGCGTGTCAGCGACGGCAGCGCAGGCAGGTAGAGGTCGGTCGTGATGGGCTGGATGCCCAGGAGCAGGGTCAGGATGATGACCACCCGTACAGGGCCCATGGCCGCTCGGGTGGCAGCCTCAGGGGCCGAATGCGTGGTCATCCTACAAGACTAGCAGGTTGGAGAAGCGTGGCGATTGTTAGGATGAACGTCCCATTCACTCGCAGGAGCGGTTCATGAAGAAAACGCAGCGCATTCTCGCCACATTGGTGGCCAGCAGCATCAGCTTTGCCGGCTTGGTTCATGCGGCGCCGGGAGGCCTGATTTCAACCGAG
This sequence comes from uncultured Rhizobacter sp., assembly GCA_964493285.1. Taxonomy (GTDB): domain Bacteria; phylum Pseudomonadota; class Gammaproteobacteria; order Burkholderiales; family Burkholderiaceae_C; genus Rhizobacter. Next base: position 14,719 of record CAZBOF010000033.1, read on the forward strand.
CAGGTGGCGGCCAGCCAGGGCTTGCGCACCGCGGCTGATCAACGTGCGCATGTGCTGGCCACGCTGGAGCGTGCTGACGTGTCGGCGGCCTTGGTGGAGCGGGGTGTTCATCTGGATCAGGCGCGTGCCCGGGTGGCGGCGCTCACCGATGCCGAAGTGGCGCATGTGGCCGCCGAACTCGACCGCGCGCCGGCCGGGGCCGGCGATCTGCTGGGCACCATCGTGTTCATCTTCGTGCTGCTGCTCATCACCGACATCCTTGGTTTCACCAAGATCTTCCCGTTCACCCGGTCGGTCCGCTGAGCGGGTGCCGATGAAACTTGTCATCCCGGCGCCTGCCGGGATGGCGCGGGCCGCGCGGCGTCTGGTTGCCGTGCTGGCCGCGGCTTGGCTGTCGGGGTGCGCGGTGCAGACATCCGCGCTGCGTGCGTCGCCGCCGGCCGGCCTGCCGCCCCGCGCCGAACTGGCGGCCACGCCATTCTTTCCGCAAACCGAACTCCAGTGCGGGCCTGCGGCGCTGGCCACGGTTCTCGGCGCCATGGGCATTCGGGCCGCGCCAGAGCGTCTGGCCGACGACGTATTTCTCCCGGCCCGAAGCGGCACCTTGCAGGCCGAGATGATCGCCGGGGCGAGGCGCCACGGGGCGGTCGCCACGCGCCTTCCGGGCACGCTGCAAGCGGTGCTCGAAGAGGTGGCAAGGGGCCGCCCGGTGGTGGTGATGCAGAACCTCGGACTGAAGATCGCGCCGGCATGGCATTACGCCGTGGTGGTGGGATACGAGGTGGCGGCGGGGGACGTCCTGATGCGTTCCGGCACGGTCGAGCGCGAGGTCATGGCCATGCGCACCTTCGAGCACACCTGGGCGCGCTCCGGGCATTGGGCGTTCGTGGTGCACGCCCCGGCAGATTGGCCGATGGCGGCTGAAGAGTCCGCGGTCGTGGAGGCTGCCGTGGGGTACGAACGCATCGCGCCGCCTGCACAGTCTCTTGTGGCGTATGAGCAGGCGCTGCTGCGATGGCCACAGAACCTGACGCTGGCGATGGGCGTGGGCAATGCGGCATACGCGACCGGGGACATCACCCGGGCGAGGCAGGTTTTCCAGGAGGTGGCGCAACGGCATGGGCACGCCGCGGCGTGGATCAATCTGGCACGCGTGTCGCTGGCGCTGGGTGACCCGCGTGCGGCCCAGGCTGCCGCGCTGCGGGCCATGGCCGATCCGGCCTGGGCGGAGCCGGCGCAGCGTGCGCTGGACGAAGCCACCGCGGCGCAAGCCGGCGTGCGCCCGTAGGCTCACCCGAAGCGTTCGTCTCCACGGAGGTAGCGCCACTGGCCGGGCGGCAGGTCGCCCAGCGTCACGTTGCCGATGCGAACGCGCTTGAGTCCGAGCACCTTCAATCCCACGGCTTCGCACATGCGGCGGATCTGCCGCTTCTTGCCTTCGTGAAGCACGAAGCGCAATTGATCCTCGTTGAGCCAGGTCACCTGGGCGGCCCGCAAGGCAGAGCCATCCAGCGACAGGCCATGGTTGAGCAGCGCCAGCTTGTCCGGCGGCAGCGGCTGGCCATCGACGGATGCCACGCGCACGAGGTATTCCTTCTCGATCTCGCTGTCGTCGCCGATCAGTTGTTTGGCGATGCGGCCGTCCTGTGTGAGCACGAGCAGTCCCACGGAATCGATGTCCAGGCGTCCGGCGGGTGCAAGGCCGCGCAGGTGCGCGGGAAGAAAGCGGATGCCCGAGCGGTCTTCACGCCACTGGTTGCGCGCCGTGACCAGTACCGAGGCGGGCTCGTAGCCGTCCTCGGCCTGGCCACTGACGTAGCCCACGGGTTTATGGATCAGCACCGTGACCTTCAGGGCCTGGGCGTTGCGCGCCTGGGCGTCGATGCTGATGTGCTGGCCGGGCAGCACGCGCGAACCGAGTTCGGAAACGACCCGGCCGTCGACCCGCACCCATCCCTTGGGAATCCATTCGTCGGCTTCGCGGCGCGAGGCGATCCCGAGTTCGCTCATGCGCTTGGACAGGCGCATGCCTGCCGAGGTGCTGTCGTGGACAGCCGCAGCAGCAGGGCGCGGGCGGTGTTCGAAGGCGGGTGGCGTTGCGTTGTGCCCGGGCCCTCGGGGGGAAAACGCGGTGTTGCGGCCGGCGGGTGCGGCCGGTGGCCGTTGGCGGCCGGGTGCAACGGCACCAGGTGGCGATGGCCGGCTTGCATCGTGCCGAGGTGGCTTGAACGGCCCGGCCGATGGCGCGCCGCGAGAACGGGTGTCCTCGCGATGCTGCGGGTCGCGCCGAGGAGGCGGTGTTTCGCTGCGCTTGCGCTGGTTCTGCTCTTGAAACTCGGCTTCGCGCTGCGCGCGTTGTGCTTGTGCTTCGGCCAGCGTTGGGCGCTTGCGCACGCCCGAGCCGGTGCCTCGCACCGGCGGGCGAGCAGGCTTCGCAGAGGCGGGCTTGTCACCCGCGGGCTTCTTGATCTTCAGCGTGGCCATGGAAATCACTCGGTTGCGCTGCCGATTGGAACACGGCCCTGCCAGCGGTCATCCACGCGGGTGGTGGGTCGCGTGCAAGGTCTTGAGGCGTTCTCGTGCGACGTGGGTGTAGATCGTGGTGGTGGAGATGTCGGCATGGCCGAGCAGCATTTGCACGGCGCGCAGGTCGGCGCCGTGGTTGAGCAGGTGCGTGGCGAATGCGTGCCGCAGCGTGTGGGGCGACAGCGGCACGTGGATGTTCGCTTGCGCTGCGTACTTCTTGATCAGTTGCCAGAACATCTGGCGCGTCATCGGGCCGCCGCGGGCGGTGACGAACAGCGCGTCGCTCACCTGGCCTTGAAGGATGGCAGGGCGGGACTGCGCGATGTAGCGCGTCAACCAGGCGTGGGCCTCTTCGCCAAACGGCACCAGCCGTTCCTTTGCGCCTTTTCCTGTCACGCGCAGCACGCCATCCGCCAGGCTGAGGTGCACTGACTTCAGCGTCACCAACTCACTGACGCGCAGGCCGCTGGCGTAGATCACTTCCAGCATGGTGCGGTCCCGCAGGCCCAGCGGCGTGTCGGTGTCAGGGGCCTCGAGCAGTTCGCCGACCTGGGTTTCGCTCAAGGTCTTGAGCGCACGCGGGGCCTGTTTCGCGCTGAGCAGCTTAAGGGTCGGGTCGGCCTCCAGCAGCCCTTCCCGCAAGGCCCAGCGAAAGTAGCGCTTGAACACGGTGAGACGCCGGTTGGCGCTGGTGGCCTTGGTTCCCGCGTGCCGCGCGACGGCGTAGGCACGCAGGTCTTGCTCCAGAGTCTGGTCGAGCGGCTTCCCTGCGCTGCCGGCCAGCCATTCGGCATAGAGGGTCAGGTCGCGCCGATAGGCCGCGAGCGTGTTGTTCGACAAGCCGTCCTCGATCCAGAGTGCATCGACAAAACGGTCGATGGCCTTGGCGCTCAAATGCAGTGCGCCGCCAGTCTGCGGGTGTGCGGCAGGCATGGCGGCGCGGGGAGATAAGGGGCGCCTCACGTGGCGCTCCCCTTGGCTCGACGGTGGGTCAATCGAGTTTCAGCTTCTGTTGCACCACCACCTTCTTGTAGACCTCGTACTCGGCCTTGATCTGCTCGGTGAATTCTTCGGGTGTGTTGCCAACGATCAGCGAACCGGTGTCTTCGATGCGCTTGCGCACGCCCGGGTCTTCCAGGGTCTTCTTCATGGCCGAGTGCACCTTGTCGACGACTTCCTTCGACAGCCCCTTGGGTGCATGGATGCCGTAGTAGGCCATGCGGTTCACCGGCTCCAGCCCCACTTCCTTGAACGTCGGCACGTTGGGCAGGGCGGCCAGGCGCGTGGGCGCGGCGACCACGATCGCGATCAGCCTGCCGTCGCGGATGAACGGTAGGGCGGAGGGCAGGTTGTCGAAGATCATCGGCACCTGGCCGGCGATGGTGTCGTTCAGCGCCGGGCCTGCGCCGCGGTAGGGGATGTGCGTGATGAAGGTGTTCGACAGGCTCTTGAACAATTCCATCTGCAAGTGGCCGATGCCCCCTGCACCGGAACTGGCGAACGAATACTTGCCCGGATTCTTCTTCACCTCGGCCAGGAACCCGGCGTAGTCACGCGCGGGAAAACTCGGATGAACCGCGATCACGTTGGGCGTGGCGGCCACGTTGATGATGGCGGTGAAGTCCTTGATCGGGTCGTAGGCGATCTTCGGGTTGATCGCCGGGTTGGCTGCGGTGGTGGACACGGTGGCCATGCCGATCGTGTAGCCGTCAGGAGCCGACTTGGCCAGCTCGGTGGCACCGATCGAGCCGCCACCGCCGCCCTTGTTGTCGACGATCATGTTCTGGCCGAGATTGGCAGGGATCTTTTCTGACAGCACGCGCGCAATGATGTCGGTGGTTCCGCCCGGAGCGAACGGCACGATCAGGCGCACGGGCTTGTTCGGATAGGCCGACTGCGCCCAAGCGGAAGGGACGGCGGCGGCCAAGGCGAGGGCGCTGGCAAGTACGTATCTGCGATGCATGCTATCTCCTGGTGTGGGCACGGAATCACGGCGGAGCCGCGAGCGTAGATGCTGCCCGCAGTCCGCCAGCTTGGCGACTGTGGATACTACGCAGCAAACCACTCTGGCACACTCGGGCGATGCCCAATAGCCTTCTGCTGTTGCCGGATTTCCTGTTGATCGGGGCGGGCTTCCTGCTGTGCCGGTACACCGCGTTCGACCGGACGACATGGGAGCATGTCGAACGGCTGGTGTATTACCTGCTGTTCCCGATCCTGCTGTTCAATTCCATCGTTCGCAGCCCGCTGCAGCCGGCACAGGATGCCGCCATGGTGAGCGTCGGCGTGGGGGTCACGCTGGCGGGTATCGCGATGGCCTATGCCTTGAGACGAATGCCGGGCGTGGATGCCCGCATGCACGCTTCAGGTGCGCAAGTCGCCTTCCGTTTCAACTCGTATGTGGCGCTGGCGCTGGCTGAACGCTTGGGCGGAGCCCCCGGGCTGGTGTGGATGGCGTTGCTGCTGGGCGTGTGCGTGCCCTTGGTCAACGTTGCCGCAGTGTGGCCGCTGGCGCGGGATGGCGGGCAAGGATATGTTCAAGCAATCATCCGCAATCCGCTCATCTTGGCCACCGTGGCGGGCCTGGTGGTGAATGCGGCGGGCGTGCGGTTCGCGGAACCTGTCGCGATGACATTGCAGCGCATCGGCGTGGCTGCGTTGCCGCTCGGATTGATGGCGGTCGGGGCCGGGTTGCGCCTGGGCAGCCTGCGGCGCAATCCCGCCTTCACGTCGGCGGTGCTGGCGTTGCGCCACGCGGTCTTGCCCGCGCTCGGCATCGGCCTCGCGCTGGGTATCTCGCTGCCTGCGGCGCAGCGCGACCTGGTGGTCCTTTTCGCGGCGCTGCCCACCGCCTCGAGTGCCTACGTGCTGGCGACCCGCATGGGTGGCGATGGGCCCTACGTCGCGGGATTGGTCACCGCCTCGACGCTGCTGGGCATGCTCAGCGTGCCGCTGTGGCTCGCCGTTCTGGCAAGCCTGGCCCCAGGGGGCTGACGCAGTTCGTGCCGATCTGGGAAAATCCGGCTCGCCTGTGCGAGGTTGTCCGGTTGCCCCCGGACGACGCGCAGGCGCTTCTGCCCCCTCAGCGAGCATCGATCATTGACGAGCACCGATATCCGCACCTTCCATTGGCCCACTGAACAGGCCTGCGCAGACATGGCGCAGCGCCTGGCACGGCAGCCGGTGCTTCGCGATGCATTCATCGAGTTGCGCGGCACGCTCGGTGCCGGAAAAACCACCTTCGCGCGGCATCTGCTGCATGCGCTGGGTGTCCAGGGCCGAGTCAAGAGTCCGACCTATGCCGTGATGGAGTCCTACGACGTCGGTGGGCTGCCCATCTCCCATTTCGATTTCTACCGTTTCAATGACCCGCAGGAGTTCGAGGATGCCGGTTTTCGCGATGTCTTCGCCCAGGCCGGCCTCAAGCTCGCGGAATGGCCCGAGCAAGCCGCCGGCCTGTTGCCGGTCCCGGACCTGCGCATGGAACTCATTGCATTGACGGGAGACGAACGCCGGGTGAATCTTCAAGCGTGTTCTCCCCGCGGTTCGGAGTTGATGATGGCGCTCGCCGGGCCTCCTTGCGCGGAGCCGGCGCGTTGAGGCGCCGCGCCGCGTTGCAGGGGGTTGGCAGCCTCGTGCTGCTGCTGGGAGCGAACGAGCTGGCGTTTGGCGCCAGCATCCTTGCGGTGCGGGTCTGGCCGGCGGACGAGTACACGCGCATCACCCTGGAGTCGGACACCACGCTGGCGGTCAAGCATTTCATGATCTCCGACCCCCCGCGGCTGGTGATCGACATCGATGGCCTCGAACTCAGCCCGGCACTGCGCGAGCTGGTGGGCAAGGTCAGCTCGAACGACCCGTTCATCGGCGGGGTTCGCGTGGGGCAGAACCAGCCGCGGATGGTGCGGCTGGTGATCGACTTGAAGCAGGCGACGGCGCCGCAGTTGTTCACCCTCGACCCGGTGGCGGCCTATCAGCACCGGCTGGTGTTCGACTTGTACCCGGTGCATGAACGCGACCCCTTGCTCGCCCTGATTCAGGAAAAAGAGCAGGCGGAGCAGAAGGCCGCCCAGGCGGTGCAGGATGCGCTAGGCGAGTTCATCGGCAAGATGGACAAGCCGCCTGCAACGCGCCCGGGCGCGCCGCCGGCAGCACCGTCCAGCCCCCCCGTGGCCGAGGCGGCGAAGCCGATGACGCAGGCCAAGATCGACCGGTTGATCATCGTCGCCATCGATCCCGGCCATGGTGGCGAAGACCCGGGCGCCATCGGCCCCACGGGTCTGCGAGAGAAAGATGTGGTGCTGGCAGTCGGGCTGAAGCTGCGGGACAGCATCAACGCCGTGCCGGGCATGCGGGCGATGATGACGCGGGACGCCGACTTCTTCGTGCCGCTTCACGAGCGCGTTCGCAAGGCGAGGCGGGTGCAGGCCGATCTGTTCGTGTCGATCCACGCGGACGCGTTCATGCGTCCCCAGGCGCGCGGCGCGTCGGTGTATGCGCTGTCCCAGACGGGCGCCACCAGCACGGCGGCGCGGTGGATGGCGGCACGGGAGAATGCTGCCGACCTGGTGGGGGGCGTCAACATCAAAGCCAAGGATGCAACCGTGATGCGGGCCTTGCTCGACATGAGCACCACGGCCCAGATCAAGGACAGCATGCGCATCGGCAAAGAAGTGCTCGGGCAGATCGGAAAGGTCGGCCGCCTGCACAAGCGCGACGTCGAGCAGGCGGGGTTTGCGGTGTTGAAGGCGCCCGACGTGCCTTCGATCCTCGTCGAGACCGCGTTCATCTCGAACCCTGAAGAAGAAGCCAAGCTGCGCACCAACGCCTATCGGGACCGCCTGGTGGAGGCCTTGACGACGGGCATCAAAGCCTACTTCGCGAAAAACCCGCCGCTTGCGCGGCAACGGGCGCTGTAATCCGCGCCGGCCGCAGCCTCAGGTGGTGAGGGCCGCGGCTGCTTTTCTCCGGGCTTTCCAGGCGCCGAGGATCACCGCCAGGCCTGGCAGCAGAATGGCCGCCCAGATGATCTTGTCGAGATGCTCCTTGACCCACGGGATGTTGCCGAACAGGTAACCGGCAAGCGTGATGCTGCCGATCCACAAGACAGCGCCGGTCACGTCGAAGAACGTGAATTTGCTGCGCGTCATCTGCGCGACGCCTGCCACGAAAGGTGCGAAGGTGCGCAGAAACGGCATGAAGCGTGCGGCGATCAGCGTGACGCCGCCGTAGCGCTCATAAAACGCGTGGGCCTGCTCGAACGCCCGCTTGTTGAACAGCCGCGAGTTTTCCCACTGGAACACTTTGGGTCCGAAGTAGCGCCCCACCGTGTAGTTGCATTGGTTGCCGAGGATGGCGGCGACGATGAGCAAGCCGATCGACAGAGGCAGGCTCATCAGCCCCAGCCCGCACATCGCGCCGACCACGAACAGCAGCGAGTCCCCCGGCAAGAACGGCATGACCACCACGCCGGTCTCGACAAAGATGATTGCGAACAGCAACGCGTACACCCATGCACCATAGGCCTGCACGAATGCGGTGAGGTGAACGTCGACATGGAGGATGAAGTCGACCAGAAAGGTGATGATTTCCATGGGTGGATTATCTACAGTCCGAATGGCCCGGGTTCTTACAATGCCCTATGAACGCGCCCCTCGAACATCCTGCCCGCCGTCCCATCCGCGAGTTGCCTGATGAGCTGATCAGCCAGATCGCCGCGGGCGAGGTGGTCGAGCGGCCTGCATCGGTGGTGCGCGAGCTGGTGGACAACGCGCTCGATGCCGGCGCGGGTGAAGTGGCCGTGAAACTCCTGGCGGGCGGCGTGCGCAGCATCGTGGTCGAGGACGATGGGCACGGGATCGCTTCGGCCGAGTTGCCCATGGCTTTGCGTCGCCACGCGACGAGCAAGATTGCGTCGCTCACCGAGTTGGAGAATGTCACCACGATGGGGTTTCGTGGCGAGGCGCTGGCCGCCATCGCTTCGGTGTCGGAACTCTCGATTGCCAGCCGCACCGAAGGTGCACCGCATGCCCTGCGCGTCGATGCACGCTCCGGCGAGCTGGCGCCGGCCGCCCGCCACGTGGGGACCAGCGTCGAGGTGCGCGAACTGTTCTTCAGCACCCCCGCGCGCCGCAAGTTCCTCAAGACGGATGCCACCGAGTTGGCGCATTGCATCGAGGCGGTGCGTCGGCATGCATTGGCGCGGCCGGATGTCGCTTTTGCCGTCTGGCACGAGGGCAAGCTCGTTCAGCAATGGCGCCGTGCCGCCTCGCTGGAGGCGCGTGTGCGGGATGTCATGGGCGCCGACTTCACAGTCGAGAGCCGGGAACTGGCCCTCGAGATGGGACCGCTGCGCATCAGTGGCCGTGCGGGCACGCCGGCCTCGGCGAGATCCCGCGCTGACCAGCAGTACGTGTATGTCAACGGGCGCTACGTGCGCGACAAGCTGCTGGCCCATGCGGCACGTTCTGCGTATGAGGACGTGTTGCATGGCGGACGCCAACCCGCGTATGTGCTGTTCATCGAGATTGCGCCGGACCGCGTCGACGTGAACGTCCACCCGACCAAGATCGAGGTGCGCTTCCGGGATTCCCGCGAAGTGCATCAGCTGGTCCGCCGCGCCGTCGAGGCGGGTTTGGCGCCTCCTCGGACGGGCGAGCCGCTCGTCGGCGTTTCACCTGCGCCGGTGCCTGATGTCTCGAGACCGTTCGCTTCGAGCGGCGAGGGTGCGATTCCGCGATTCCCGGAGAGCCAAGCCTCTCTCGGATTGCAGCAAACGGCGGTGCTGTATGCGCAGGAAGCCCCTGCCGCGTGGACCCCGCGGCCTTCCACGCTCGAGCCGGCACCCCCCCCGGCCCTGCCCGCAGGTGAGTGGCCATTGGGGAAGGCCATCGCACAGGTGGGCGGTGTTTTCGTGCTGGCCGAGAATGCGCACGGATTGGTGATCGTGGACATGCATGCGGCGCACGAGCGCATCGTGTACGAGCGCCTGAAAGCCAGCCTCGACGGCGCTGCGATGGAATCGCAGCCCTTGCTGATTCCCGCGACTTTCGCCGCAACGGCGCAAGAGATCGCCACGGTTCAAGCGCAGTCGGATACGCTGCTGGCGCTGGGATTGGACGTGTCCGTGCTGTCAGCGACGACGCTGGCGGTGCGCTCGCATCCGGCCGTGCTGGCGGGGGCCGATGTGGTGGAGTTGGCGCGAAGCGTCCTTGCCGAATTGGGCCAGTACGACGCCAGCCGGGTGATCCAGCGAGCGCAGGATGAATTGCTGTCGACGATGGCCTGTCATGGCGCCGTGCGTGCCAACCGCCAGCTCACGATCGAGGAGATGAATGCATTGCTGCGCGACATGGAGCGCACCGAACGTTCGGATCAATGCAATCATGGCCGTCCGACGTGGCGGCAGATCACGATGAAGGAGCTGGATGCGTTGTTCTGGCGCGGTCGTTGAACGGCAAGGGCGTGCGGCGGCCGCCGCTCTGACATGAAAAAGGCCGGTCTGTCGACCGGCCTTTTCGTTGCCAGAACGCCTGGGATCAGAAGTTGTGGCGCACGCCCAGAGCGAGCGACTGGAAGTCGTCGCCGGCGACGCCGGTGGCGTATGCGGCGGCGGCCTTGTTGTCCACCTTCGTGTAGAAGGTGTACAGCTTGGTGCGCTTGCTCAGGTTGTAGTTGTAGGCCAAGGTGAACTGCTTGGCTTCGGTGTCGGCCACGCCGCCACGCTTGCCGGCGATGCCCACATTGGCGTGGAACTCGGAGGCGCCCATCGTGTACATGCCTGCCAGGCGCACATTGGTACGCTTGCTGTCGATCAGCGTGAGCGGATCGGTACCCGAGTTGCGCTCGATGTAGCCGCCGAGCGTGAACGCGCCGAGTTCATACAAACCACGCAGCGCCAGGCTCTTCAGGTTGTTGCTGCTTTCGGCTTCGTAGCCCAGGCCCAGGTGCAGGGGGCCTTGGTCGAAATTCAGCGCGAAGGCACGGGGCTTGGCGGTACCCCCTTCGGCCAGCGAGTATTGGATGTCGCCGCGGAAGCCACCGAACGTCGGCGTGGTGTAGGCGATGGCGTTTTGCAGGCGGCCCGTGGCCACGAACCCGTACAGCGCATCCGAGGAAGTGCCGGTGTCGTGGTTGTGCATCGACACGTAGTCGGCGGTCGCGAAGTACGCTTCCGACGCCGTCATGTTGCCCAGGCGCAGCGTGCCCAAGGTTGCGGACGACAGGCCGACGGTCGATTCGCGATTCCACATGCGGGCGCCGGCAGCCGTGCCGGTGTCGGCGTTGAAGCCATGCTCCAGAACGAACATGGCCTTCAAGCCGCCGCCGAGGTCTTCGACGCCGCGGAATCCCAGGCGGGAGGCGTTGTCCTGCAGCACGGTTTCCGAGACGCTGCCGGCCTTTTGCCGCTCAATCGATTGGTTGACGCGACCGTAAACGGTCACGCTGCTTTGGGCGAGTGCCGAGCCGGCAGCCAGGGTCGCGATGGCAGCGAGGAAGAAAGAGCGCTTCATGGGCAGTCCTTGTGAGGTGGATGCGGTTGTTTCCCGCGGGGTGTGTGGTCGTTGCGTGTGTCCGAGACCGCAACTGGATCGTGAGTTTATGCCTCGGTTTCCTGGAAAACCCCGACTCGTTGCTCTTGTGCCACAGCGATATTTGTGTGATGCCTCTGGACGCCGAGCCGGCTCAACGGCCTCGCTGATGGGCGGGCAATTCCAGCCTTTTGGCGAGCAGGGAGAGGAGCAGCGTCAGGATCAGGTAGATCGCCGAGATGGCCAGGTAGGGCTCCCAGTAGCGGGCGTACGCACCGGCCACGGTGCGGGCCGCGAGGGCGAGTTCGGCCAGGCCGATGGCCGAGACGAGCGACGAGTCCTTGATGAGGGTGACGCCTTCGTTCACCAGCGCCGGCAGCATGCGCCGCAGCGCTTGCGGCAAGACCACGGCACGCATGGTCTGTGCATGCGTGAGGCCAAGGCTGTAGCTCGCCTGCGTTTGGCCGGCGTGGATGCTCTGGATGCCGGCGCGGAAGATTTCGGAGATGTAGGCGCCGGCGTTCAGGGTCAGCGCCAGCGCGCCCGAGAAGAACGCCCCGTGCGATTGGCGGAATGTTCGTGCTGCTTCACCCGAGAGCAGCCATCCATGGTCTGGGTGGACGAGGGTCGGCATCAGCGCGAAATGCACTAGCAGGATTTGTACGAAAAGAGGTGTGCCGCGGAAGAAGGTCACGTAGGCTAGCGTCGCCGCACGGAGAGCTTTCAATGTCCACGAGAGGGGGCGAGACGATGGTTCGGGTGCATCGCGGGACGAGCTGATCAAGCCCAGCAACACGCCGAGGGCCATTCCCGCGACGATGGCCAGGGCGGTGAGTTGAATCGTGGTCAGCAGGGCGGCTGCGAACAAGGGCCCGTAGCCTGAGAGGATCTCCCAGCGCAGGTCCATGAGGCGGTGGCTTGGCGGCTAGCGGGATGCGGCGGACGCGGCAGCCGGCACGGCAGCCGAGCCGAAGTACTTCGCGTAGATGCGGTCGTACGTGCCATTGGTCCGGATGTCGGCCAGCCCTTTGTTGAGTCGTCCGAGCAGATCGGTGTTGCCTTTTCTCACGACGAGGCCGTACTGCTCGGGCTGGAAACTGGCGTCGGCGACGGTCTTGAACCGGCTGGCGGTGTTGTGGGTCACGTAGTTGGTCACGACACCGTTGTCCGCGACGACGGCATCGACGCCGCCGGCTTCCAGCTCCTTCAGTGCCAAAGGCGTGGACTCGAAGCGTTTGATGTTCGTGCTGTTCTTGCCTTGGAGCCTGGTGACGACTTCATCGCCCGTGGTCCCGGTCTGGACCCCGACCTTCAGCCGGGCGAGGTCGGCAAACTGGGTGATCTTGGCGTCGGCCTTGACGGCGATCAGCTGTTGCGCGTCGAAGTAGGGGTTGGAAAAATCCATGCTCTGCTTGCGCTCTTCGGTGATGGTGACGGCCGACACCAGCAGATCGCGGTCGCCTTGCTGCAGCGTGTTGAAGATGCCTTCCCATGGCGTGTTCACGAACTTCACCTCGATGCCCGCCTGTTGGGCGACGGCCGAGACGATGTCGATGTCGAAGCCGACGATCTCGCCTTTCTCGTTCTGTGATTCAAACGGTGCGTAGGCGGCATCGGTGCCCACCACGTAGACCCTGGCGGGGGGCGCGGGCGCAGCCCCAGGCAGCGGTTCATTCTTGTCGCAGGCTGTGAGCCCGAGGCTCGCGCAGGCGAGCAGGACGATGTGCAGAAGGCGCCGGGTGTCGGTGGTGTCCATGAGCATCCTCGTCAAAGGGGTCGGAGGCTGCAGCCGAGCTGCACTGCACAGATCAGTGTAGCGGCGGCGTGCGATTCGGCAAGCTGCTAGGACGGCGCATCGGCGCCATCGGCGGCCAGCCGCGCAAGCTCGTCGGCGCTGAAGCCGGCGGCTTCGCGCGCCGGCCAATTGAACGGTGGGCGCAGGCGGGGCGCTTCGTGCCGGCGGGTGAGTTTGGCGTAGTGGGTGACCGGGTTCAAGCCATCGCGCTCGCACAGCCAGGCATACCAGCGGTTGCCGATGGCCACATGGCCGATCTCGTCGCGGAGGATGACCTCGAGGATCTGGACCGCGCGCGCGTCGCCCGCCTTCCCCAGCTTGGCTTGCAGGGGGGGCGTGGCGTCGAGCCCGCGTGCCTCCAGCGTTCGCGGAACGAGCGCCATCCGGGCAATGACGTCACCGGCGGTGCGCTGGGTCATCAGCCACAACCCGTCGTGGGCATCGAAGTCTCCGTAATCGAAACCGAAGCTTTGCAGGTGTTCGCGCAAGAGGGAAAAGTGCAGTGCTTCCTCGCTCGCGACGCGCAGCCAGTCCGCATAGAACTGGATCGGCATGCCCGCGAAGCGGAATACGGCATCGAGTGCCAGATTGATGGCGTTGAACTCGATGTGCGCAATGGCATGCAGCAACGCTGCGCGCCCCTCGGGCGTGAACGGTGAGCGCGATGGGACGGCTTTGGGAGGAACGAGGCGGGGGCGCGCCGGACGCCCGGGAACGGCGGGCGGCGCTGTGATGTCTTCGGCCGGTTCGATGCGAGCGATGTCCAAGGTGGCAAACAAGGCCCGCGTTTCCTCGGCCTTGGCTTGCGGATCAGTCAGGCACAAGGCATGCAGGGCGCGCCGTCTCGGGTTCATCCCTAGAATTATGGCCTTCGCACTCGGAGACGACGCCATGGCCATCTATCAACTCGGGGACGAAGAGCCCACCATCGCGGAGACGGCGTGGGTGGCCGACAGCGCACAGGTGATTGGCCATGTCAGGCTGGAAGACAACGCCAGCGTGTGGTTCGGCGCCGTGCTTCGCGGCGACACCGAGCGCATCACGATCGGTGCCAACTCCAATGTGCAGGATGGCAGCGTCGTCCATGCCGACCATGGCTACCCAACGACGCTGGGCCGGAACGTGACCGTCGGCCATCAGGTGACGTTGCACGGTTGCACGGTGGAAGACGGCTCGCTGATCGGGATTCGTGCCGTGGTGCTGAATGGCGCGCGCATCGGAAAAAACTGCATCGTGGGCGCTGGAGCACTGGTGACCGAAGGCAAGCAGTTCCCCGACGGCGCCATGATTCTCGGCGCCCCGGCGAAGCTTCACCGCATGCTCACGCCCGAGGAGATTGCCGGCCTGGAGCGCAGCGCCATGCACTACGTGGCGAACGCGAAGCGATTTGCCGAGAGCCTGAGCCGCATCAGCGATGAGTGAGCTGCACAAGTTCCTGTTCGATGGGCTTCCGGTCCGTGGCCTGTTGGTGCGCTTGACGCACGACTGGCAAGACGTGCTCAAGCGCCGGGGCGCGGCGCATCCGGCGTGGCCGGCTCCCGTGCGGGCATTGATGGGCGAGCTGGCCGCGGCCGGGGTGCTGATGCAGTCGAACATCAAGTTCGAAGGCACGCTGGTCCTTCAGGTGCAAGGCGATGGCCCCGTGAAGCTCGCGGTGGCGGAAGTGCAATCCGACCTGACGTTCCGCGTCACGGCGAAGGTCGTTGGCGAAACGCCTGAAGACGCCACGCTTGCACCGCTGGTGAATGCGGGTGGACAAGGACGCTGCGCGATCACACTCGACCCGAAAACGCGTGCGCCCGGCGCCCAGCCCTATCAGGGCGTGGTCGGGCTGAACAATGACCACGGCGAGCCCCTCGATGCACTGAGCCAGGTACTGGAACACTACATGTTGCAGTCGGAGCAGCTCGACACCAAGCTGGTGCTGGCCGCCAATGACGAGGTGGCCGCGGGCTTGCTGATTCAGCGCTTGCCGCTGGAAGGCGAGGGCAATCTCGGGCGGCGTGCCGAAGACGACATCGGCATGAGCGAAGCCTACAACCGCATTGCCCACCTGGCGGCCACGCTGACACGTGAAGAGCTGTTGGCGCTCGATGCGCAGACGGTGCTGCGGCGCTTGTTCTGGGACGAGGCGCTCACGCATTACGAGCCTCGCGCTCCGCGATTTGCGTGCACCTGCTCGCGTGGGCGGGTCGGCAGCATGCTCAAGGGCCTCGGTGCGCCCGAGGTCAACGGCATCGTGGCCGAACAAGGCCGGGTGGAGATCGACTGCGAGTTCTGCGGCGCGCGCTATCACTTCGATCCGGTGGACGTGGGCGAGCTGTTCACACCGCCGGGCCGGCAGGCGCCGGGTTCATCATCTCTGAACTGAGCACGCCCATCATGCTGACGACCTATGCGTTGCTGAAGCTGTTGCACCTGTTGGCCATCGTGGTCTGGGTCGGCGGCATGTTCTTCGCGCTGTACTGCTTGCGTCCAGCTGCGATGTCGCTGTCGCCCCCGGTGCGGGTGCCGCTCATGGCGGAGGCACTCGGGCGATTCTTCACGGTGGTCACGTGGGCGTCGTTGCTCGCCGTCGGCTCGGGCTTCGCAATGGTGATGATGACGGTGCATGTTTCGCGCGATGCCGGTGTCCGGCTGAACGTGCCGCTGGATTGGTGGGTGATGGCCTCGCTCGGCTTGGCCATGCTGGCGGTCTTCGCGCATGTTCGCCTGGGTGCCTATCCGCGCTTGCGGGCCGCGGTGGCCGCGCAAGACTGGCCGGCCGGTGGCGCGCAGCTTGCATCCATCAGGCGATGGGTGACGCTGAACCTGGTGCTCGGCGCCTTGATCCTGGCGGCCGTGACCTTGGGAACGGCGGGCTGAGCCCGCATGGATGCGGACGGTCAGCGCTCGCGCGGCAGCAGATGGCGCTCACAGTCGCCGTCACCGCAATGCTCGCAGAACCAATGCCAGCGGGGCGCCTGGCGATCGCCGGGTGGCCGCAGCCCGAGTTGCACGGCGCGCAGCGCAGACGCGAGCCGGTCAGGGCCTTGGCCGCCGATCACTGCGTAGTCGACGCCCGCGCGGTCAAGGCTGGCGCGAACGCGCTGTGTGACCGGCTCGCGCACCTGGGGTCCGTCGCGTTGCAGGCCATCCGGCGTCCAGGGCAGGTCGAGTGCGCTGAGCAAGGTCACGGTGTAGCGTGCTTGCTCCGCCTCGGCCAGGGGGTACAGATGGATGTCGCCGAAGACGAAGTCGCTGTAGACCGCGATCATCAAGGCCGTGGTGTCGGCGACCACGATGCCGTGCGCGGCGCGTGCCTGGGCAATGCGTCGCGTCTGCTCGCGTGCGATCTCGTCTTGTTCATGCTGGCGCGGTGGGCGGCCGTGGGCGTCGCAGAATTCGCGCAGGTACTCCGTCACCAGCACCGCATCATGGCCTTGCTCGCACAGGGCGCGTACCAGTTCGCCCGCGAGAGTGGTCTTGCCGGTGCTCTCGGCGCCGAGGATCGCAATCACCGGCTTCATGGTTTCACGGCGAGGCGCATCCATGCGCGCAGGCCGGCCACCGACATGCCGACGAAAAGCGTGTAGAGCAAGGTGGTGAGCCACAGGCCTTTGTACGCGAACAGCGTCACGCAGACGGTATTCACCCCCAGCCAGACGATCCAGTTTTCGACGTACTTGCGTCCGAGCAGCCATTGGCCCACCAAGCTGGCGGCGGTGGGAAAGGCATCCCACCAGGGCACGTCGGTGTCGGTGTACCGGATCAGAAACAAGCCAATGCCGGGCCAAGCGAGGGCAAGGACTGCGAGCAGCACGATGCGTTGCCGCTTGGGCAGCCAGCGCACGCGCAGTGCAGTGCCGTCCGACTGCTTGCCGCGCAGCCACTGCCACCAGCCCCAGCTCGCCACCGCGGCGAATGAGATCTGGAGGCTTGCGTCGCCATACAGCTTGCTGTTCCAGAAGAGCGCGAGGTACATCAGCGAGCTGATGATGGCCAGGGGCCAGGCCCAGGGATTCACGCGCATGTTGAGCAGCACCATCTGGATGGCCAGCACGAATGCCACCATCTCCAGCCAGGTGACAGGCGAGCCCCAGAGCGTGAAAGCAGGGGCGAGCGCGGGCTGCATCCCTTGCAGCAACGCATCCATAGGCGAGGCGGCCTCAGCGTTTGACGGTGGTGACCTGGACGTAGATTTCGTCCGGCTTGATCATGCCGAGGTCGAAGCGGGCTTTTTCTTCGACCATCTCCAGGCCTTCCTTGAGGTCGCGGACTTCGGCGTCGAGCTGTTCGTTGCGGGCCAGTGCGGCGGCGTTCTCCGACTTCTGGGCATCGAGCTTTGCGCTCAGTTCGAGCACGCGCCGCACGCCGCCGTCACCAGACCAGAGTTCCAGGTGCACGAAGGCGAGCAGGGCGATCAATGCCAAGGTGACGACGCGCACCGCGAAATCCTCAGTCTGACGGCGACGCCGAAGTTGCCGTCAACGCAAGTTGTAGAACGCCGAGCGGCCGGGATACACGGCCACGTCGCCGAGGTCTTCTTCGATGCGAAGCAACTGGTTGTACTTGGCGATGCGGTCGCTGCGGCTCATCGAGCCGGTCTTGATCTGCCCGGCGTTGCTGCCGACGGCGATGTCGGCGATCGTCGAGTCCTCGGTCTCGCCCGAGCGGTGGCTGATGACGGCCGTCCAGCCGGCGCGCTTGGCCATCTCGATCGCGGCGAAGGTTTCGGTCAGCGTGCCGATCTGGTTGATCTTGATGAGGATCGAG
>CAZBOF010000034.1:0-3017 GCA_964493285.1 uncultured Rhizobacter sp.
CCGGCACCACCGGCAGCTTGAAGTGGCGCCCGCCGAGTTCGGCCGAGGCATCGCACTCGCTGCGGCTTTCCACGCGGCATTTGCGCGGCAGCAGCAGGATGTTGTCGTAGTCGAAGATTTCCATGATCTCGCTCCTTGAAGAGTGCCCGCACGTTGAAGCAGTGTGCGAACGAAGGCTGCGAGCGCTTGACTTGGAACCCGGGTGGCCCGTGGAAGCCGCGTGCTGCGGCGGGGCGCTATGGCCGGGACGCCAAAATTTGGGCCCGGTGGTCCATTGTACGCACCGTGCGTGACGCTTCTACACTGCGTGCTTTCTCGGCCACGGCATCTGTGCATGACGAATCTATGAGTCTGGACCCATCCACCAAGCGCTGGCTCCCTTGGCTCGTGGCGATTGCGTTCTTCATGCAGGCGCTGGACAGCACCATTCTCAACACGGCGTTGCCCAACATGGCGGCCAGCCTCGGCGAGAGCCCGCTGCGCATGCAATCGGTGATCGTCTCGTACATGCTCACAGTGGCGTTGCTGATCCCGGCCTCGGGCTGGCTGGCCGACCGCTACGGCACGCGCCGCGTGTTCATTCTGGCGATTGTTCTGTTCAGCCTGGGGTCGCTGCTGTGCGCGCTGTCTTCGTCGCTGGCCATGTTGGTGGCCTCGCGCGTGGTGCAAGGCGTGGGTGGTGCGCTGCTCCTGCCGGTGGGGCGCTTGGCGGTGCTGCGCGGGTTTCCGCGCAGCGAGCTGCTGAAGGTGCTCACGTTCGTGGCGCTGCCCGGCCTGGTCGGCCCGTTGATCGGCCCCACGCTCGGCGGCTGGCTGGTGCAGGTGGCGAGTTGGCACTGGGTGTTCCTCGTGAATCTGCCGGTGGGCGTGGTGGGGGTGTGGGCCGCGCGCCGTTTCATGCCCGACTTGCGCGGCGCCGTGGGCCAGCGCTTCGACGTGCGCGGTTTTGCGATGTTCTCGTCGGGCCTGGTGATGGTGTCGCTGGCCTTGCAAGGCCTCGGCGAGCACGCCATCAGCGTGGCCGCCTCGCTGCTGCTGCTGGTGGGCGGCCTGGCGGCGATGGTGGGGTATTGGCTGCATGCCACGCGCGCGCCGCAGCCCTTGTTCAGCCCGGCGCTGATGCGCATTCCCACCTTTTCCATCGGGCTGGCGGGCAACCTGTTCTCGCGCCTGGGCAGCGGCGCCATGCCGTTCCTCATTCCGCTGTTCTTGCAGGTGGGGCTCGGCTACTCGCCGGCGGCGGCCGGCATGAGCATGATTCCCACCGCACTTGGCGCGATGCTGTGCAAGACGTTCGCCGAACCGCTGATCCACCGATTCGGCTACCGGCAGGTGCTGGTCGCCAATACCTTGATCCTGGGCATCATCCTGGCCAGCTTCGGCTTGGTCGGGCGCGACACGCCGCATCTGGCCATCCTGGCGATGCTGGCTGTGTTCGGCGTGGTCAATTCGCTGCAATTCACGGCGATGAACACACTGACGCTCGGTGATCTGGATGACGTCACCGCCAGCAGCGGTAACAGCCTGCTGTCGGTGACGGTTCAGTTGTCGATGAGCCTGGGCGTGGCCGTGGCCGGCGTGCTGCTCGCGGCATTCAGCGGTGTCAAGTTCCATGCCGATGACACCGCGGTGATTTCCAGCTTCCAGGCGACGTTCGCGTGTGTCGGCACGCTGTCGATGCTGGCCTCGCTGATCTTCTATCAGTTGGGGCCGCGCGAAGCACCCACGGCCGAGCCGACGGTGGTGGACGAGGGCTGATTGCCCTGGCATGCAAGCCGCTGCGATCGAGGGGGTTTGCCGGGGCGCTCCCTAGAATGCGCAGATGACTTTCTCCTCCCCGACCGAGCGCACCGATGAATCGCGTGGTGCGACGCCGCCGTCCCGGCTGCTGGACAACCTGAATCCCGAGCAGCTTGCGGCGGTCACCTTGCCGGCGCGTCCGGCATTGATCCTGGCGGGG
Source organism: uncultured Rhizobacter sp. (assembly GCA_964493285.1). Taxonomy (GTDB): domain Bacteria; phylum Pseudomonadota; class Gammaproteobacteria; order Burkholderiales; family Burkholderiaceae_C; genus Rhizobacter. Next base: position 1,961 of record CAZBOF010000034.1, read on the forward strand.
GCGGGTTCCGGCAAGACCCGCGTGCTGACCACGCGCATCGCCTGGCTGATCCAGAACGGGCAGCTCACGCCGGGCGGCGTGATGGCCGTGACCTTCACGAACAAGGCGGCCAAGGAGATGCTCACGCGGCTGGGCGCGATGCTGCCGGTGCCCGTGCGCGGCATGTGGGTGGGCACCTTCCACGGCCTGTGCAACCGCTTCCTGCGCGCGCACTGGAAGCTCGCCAACCTGCCGCAAGGCTTCCAGATCCTCGATTCCTCCGACCAGCTTTCCGCGGTCAAGCGCGTGATCAAGGGCATGAACCTCGACGATGAGCGCTTCGTGCCCAAGCAGGTGACGTGGTTCATTGCCGGCAGCAAGGAAGAGGGCTTGCGCCCTGGCGCGGTGGAGGTGCGTGACGAACAGTCTCGCGTGATGGTGCAGATCTACCAGGCGTATGAAGACCAGTGCCAGCGCGAAGGCGTGGTCGACTTCGCCGAACTGATGCTGCGCACCTACGAGCTGATGCGAGACAACCAGGCACTGCGAGAGCACTACCAGCGGCGTTTTCGCCACGTGCTGGTCGATGAGTTTCAAGATACCAACCGCCTGCAGTACGCCTGGCTCAAGATGTTCGCGGGGCCCGACACCGCGGTGTTCGCAGTGGGCGACGACGACCAGAGCATCTACGCCTTCCGCGGTGCGCAGGTGGGCAACATGAGCGCGTTCGAGCGCGAGTTCCAGGTCGAGCAGGTGATCAAGCTGGAGCGCAATTACCGCTCGTTCGGCAACATCCTCGACACCGCCAACCATCTCATTTCGCACAATGCGCGGCGGCTGGGCAAGAACCTGCACACCGAGGCCGGGCCGGGCGAGCCGGTGCGCGTGTTCGAAGCCACCAGCGATTTTTCCGAAGCGCAGTGGTTCGTGGACGAAGCGCGGCAGTTGCACCGCGACGGCATGGCCCGCAGCGACATCGCTTTGCTCTACCGCAGCAATGCCCAGAGCCGTGTGATCGAAAGCGCGCTGTTCAACGCCGGCATGCCGTACAAGGTCTACGGGGGCTTGCGTTTCTTCG
>CAZBOF010000034.1:3027-7670 GCA_964493285.1 uncultured Rhizobacter sp.
TTCTTCGAGCGCGCCGAGGTCAAGCACGCGTTGAGCTACCTGCGCTTGCTCGAGAACGCCAACGACGACACCAGCTTCCTGCGCGTGGTGAACTTCCCCACCCGCGGCATCGGCGCACGCACGCTGGAGCAGTTGCAAGATGCCGCGCGCCAGAGCGGGCGCAGCCTGTCGCAGAGCGTCGGTGCGGTGCCGGGCAAAGGCGGGGTCAACCTGCAGGCGTTCGTGGCGCTGATCGACCAGATGCGCGAAGCGACGCGCGGGCTCACGCTGCGCGAAATCATCGAGCACGTGCTGCAGGCCTCGCGGCTCACCGAGTTCTACCGCACCGACAAGGAAGGCCAGGACCGGCTGGAGAACCTGGACGAACTGGTGAATGCCGCAGAGGCCTTCGTCACACAGGAAGGCTTCGGGAAGGATGCGGTCGCCTTGCCGGTGGACGAGATCGCCGGCCGCTTGAGCGACGGTTTGCCGGCCGCGGTGGCCTCCGTGGACCTCACACCCGATGCGGAAACCGGCGAGATCATGTCGCCGCTGGCGGCCTTCCTGACCCACGCGTCGCTGGAAGCCGGCGACAACCAGGCGCAGGCGGGGCAGGACGCCATCCAACTGATGACCGTGCATTCGGCCAAGGGGCTGGAGTTCGATGCGGTGTTCATCACCGGCCTGGAAGAAGGCCTGTTCCCGCACGAGAACAGTTTGTCCGACACCGACGGCCTGGAGGAGGAGCGGCGCCTGATGTACGTGGCCATCACGCGGGCGCGCCAGCGGCTGTACCTCAGCTTCAGCCAGACGCGCATGCTACACGGCCAGACGCGGTATCACATCAAGAGCCGCTTCTTCGACGAGCTGCCCGAGAACACGCTGAAGTGGATCACGCCGCGCAACCAGGGCTTTGGTTCGGGCTTTGCGCGCGAGTACCAGGCTGCATGGGCGAAGGGATCGGGGTTGAAGTCGATCACCGGCGCGGGCGCACAGGTGCCGGCCTCGATGTCATCGAAGGTGCAGACTGCCGATGGCGTGGCCTTGCGCGTGGGGCAATCGGTGTTTCACAACAAGTTCGGCGAAGGCGTGATCGTCACCGTCGAAGGGGTGGGGCCCAATGGACGGGCGCAAATCAACTTCGGCCGCCACGGCATGAAGTGGCTTGACCTCAGCGTGGCCAAGCTCACGCCGATCGAGTGAGCTGGGCGCGGGGCTCGCCGCGCTCAGGGCACCACCTGTCCGACCGTCGCGCCTCCTCCAGCCAGGGGCTGGCCACCCGAGGGCGCTTCGTTGTCCGGGAGGGCGCGCGACGCCGCTTCTTTGCCGCGGCCTTGCAGGCCCGCCAGCACGTCGCGAGACATGGCTTCGAGCAGGGCTGCTTCCCGCTCGGTGATATGGCGGACTTGCGTGTCATAGAGGCTGAGAGCGCCCAGGATCTGTCCCTTCTCATCGCGTAGGGCCGCCGCCGCGAACATGCGCCAGTCGTTGGCCAGCACCTGGGGGTTGTCTGCGAAGCGCGGGTCGCGGTGGAGGTCGGGAACGATCAGCGTCTCGCCCTGGGCCACCAGATGAGCGCTCAACGAAATGGCGCGCGCGATTCGCGCTGGCGACGCCAGGTTGTCGCCGGGTTCGGGCGAAGCGTGTTCTGAACGTTGTGTGGCGTTGCGTCCGCAGATCACCTCGTCATCGGCCGTGATGACACTGATGGTGGCGAACGGCGCATCGAAGATGTCGGCCGCCCGCTGGGAGGCGGCGTCGAGTTCTCCGCGCCATTGGGGATCGAGCAGCCGGCTGGCGAGCACGGCGGCGAGGCGTTCGGACTCGTCGTCCAGGCGTGGCGCCGGCACATAGTCGATGGTGCTCCGGTGGTCGAGCAACTGTTCGGCGCGGGGCGCGGCTTCGGCGATGCGGGTCGCCACGGCATCGGTGCCCACCAGCTGAGCCGGGTCGTCTTGCGCGAGCAGTTCGGACGGTGCGTTCCAGAGCACCGCGACGATGCGCAGATGCGGCCAGTGCCGGCGCAGCCGGCGCGCTGCCTGCCTGATGGCCGTTTGCGGATCCCGGCTGAAGTAGCACAGGCAGACCACCTGGACGTTCTCCAGGGGCAGTCGCGCGATCGCGCGACCGTGATAGTCGTGGCCGGGGCTGTGCGACGCTGCGATGCCGCCGCGGCGCAACGCGTGCGAGAGCATCATGGCCGACAAGGTATCGATCTCCCATTTCCCGCCGAGGCACAGGACGCGTGGGTGGCTGGATCGGTTGCTCTCGTCCGGATCGCCGTTGTCGCACAGCTCCTCGATCACGGACTCCATGCCGTCGAGCACCCGCAGGCGATGCTCGGCGGTGGCGTTGTGCGCGTGGTCGGCGGACGCCATCTGCAAGACTGGAATGCCCACTTCATCGTAGAACTCGACCAGAGAATTCTCTTCGACCGACTCGATGGCCAACGTCAGCGTCTCGTCGTCATCGCCGGCGAGCAAGCGCTGATAGAAGCGGGTGGGTGGATCGAGCGCGGGCTGCGTGCCGAGCAGAACTTCCAGGAACTGCAGCTGCGGGATGTAGCGGCCGATCACCAGCAGGCAGACCGTCAACGGGGTGGACATGACCAGCCCGATCGGGCCCCAGAGCGCGGTCCAGAATGTGGCCGCGGCGATCAACGACAGTGCCGACAGCCCGGTGCTCGGCCCATACAGCAGCGGCTCCACGATGTTGTTGCTCAGCAGTTCCAGCACGGCGATCAGCGCCAGCGTCCACAGCACCATGTTCCAGCCCGGATCGACCGCGAACGCCAAGGCGAGCGGGAAGACCGCGGAAATCATCGGGCCGATGAAGGGCACGAAGCGCATCAAGGCCGCCAAGGCACCCCAGAGAATGGCGCCTGGCACGCCGATGGCCCACAGCCCCAGCGCCATCGGCACCCCGTAGCTCACGTTCACGATCACCTGCATGCGAAGGTATTTGCCGATGCGTTCGCTGGCTTCGTCGAGTGCATCGGTGCCTCGGTGCAGGTTGCCGCCCATCAGCCGCAGCAGCCGGTCACGCAGATCGGCACGGTCGAAAAGCACCAGGAACATGAAAACGAACACGATGCCGGCCATCGCCAGCGGGCCGCCTGCCAGGCTGAACCCCGTGAGTGCCTGGTCAAGGGGGGACATCGGGGGTTCGACGACCTGCACTTTCGCGGGGGCGCGGGCGGCATCTTGCCCGGCGCCATTCCCGGTGGCGCCCGTCACGGGCCTGTCGACTTCACGCTGAACCGACTTGAAGGTCTCAAGCGCGCCGTCGAACATGCCGGGCCCTCGCATCGATTGCCGGATCTGGGTCAGCTTGTCGCGGATGCTGGTCTGGTAGGTGGGCAGCTGCTCGCTCAACGTGCGTACTTGCTGGCCGAGCAGAAAGCCGGCGAAGATCAGCGCTCCCACGGTGACCAGCATCACGGCCACCACCGACACGGTGCGCGGCAGGCCCCAACGCTTCAGCCGGTTGACTGCGGGGTCGAGCATGAACCCGAGCAATGCAGCAAGTGCCAAGGGCATCAGGATGTCACGCCCGAAATACAACGCCGTGATGATGACGGCGGCGCTCACCAGCCCGAGGCAGATGGACAGACTGTTCGGCCCCTGCGCTAGGACGGGCCGGCCTTGGGCACGTGCATCCGCTCGCGTCACGCCCGGACCGGCTGCGGGGGCACGCACCGCCTCGCTCGCTTGTGCCGAAGCCTGCGGTGCAGGGGAGCGTGGTGGATCCTGCGGCGGGTTGGCGGGCGGCATGGCTTCGGCGGCAATCGAGGTGCCATCAAGCTTAAGCCGTCTTGACGAGGGCGTGTGGACCGCGCGTGTCGGACGGGGCCGCGTTTGCGTGGTGCGGGGAACTCGCGTCGCAGCAGAGGGTGCCGCTGCGAAGAAAAAAAGCCACCGTGCGTTGCCGCACGGTGGCTTCAAGACGGGTCGTCGCGAAGGTCAGGTACCGACCACGCCGCCGTCGTTCTTCCACACAACCACTGTTGCTGAGCGCGGGCGTCCCCCCGCGGCCTCCGGCCAGCGCGAGAACGCCAGCGGATCCACCCCCGGCGCCACGGCGGGCGCGTTGGGGTGGCTGCCGTATTCGCCCGGGTGCTGAACGTTCACGAACACGTACTTCTGGTCGGGCGTCCAGGTGATGCCGGTGATCTCGCAGCCCGACGGGCCCACGAGGAAGCGGCGGATCTCCTTCGTCTGCGGGTCGGCGATCAGCATCTGGTTGTTGCCCATGCCGGCGTAGTTGCCGGCGTTCGAGAAGTTGCCGTCGGTCTGGATCCACAGCCGCCCGTCCGCGTCGAACGCCAGCCCGTCGGGGCTGTTGAACAGGTTGTCGGCGTTGACGTTGGATGAACCCGCTTGCAGGCCACCCGCGGGGTGCGCAGGGTTGCCGGCCAGCACGAACAGGTCCCATTCGAAAGTGAGCGCGGCAGCATCGTTGCCCGTTTCGCGCCAGCGCACGATCTGGCCATAGATGTTCGAGGTGCGCGGGTTCGCTTCATCGGTCGCGGCGCGGCCGCTGTTGTTCGTCATGGTGATGTAGACCTCGCCGGTGGAGGGGTGCACCGTGACCCACTCCGGGCGGTCCATCTTGGTGGCGCCCACCGCGTCGGCGGCCAGGCGGGTGTGGATCATCAGCGCGCC
>CAZBOF010000034.1:7680-31740 GCA_964493285.1 uncultured Rhizobacter sp.
CCAGGTCGGGGAACTGGTCGCCCAGCGTGCCGCCTGCGGTGGCGGGGGTGTCCAGGCGCAGGGGCACCCACACCCCCGTGCCCATCATGTCGCCTGCCGTTGCGCCGGCTTCGAACTTGGCGACGTACAGCGTGCCGGTTTCCAGCAGGTTGCGGTTCAGCGAGGGCGTGGCGGCGTCATAGCGGCCGTCGGAGACGAACTTGTAGACGTAGTCGTCCGCCTGGTCGTCGCCCATGTAGACCACGACGCGGTTGTCGCGCGCGAGAGTCTGCGCGGCGTTCTCGTGCTTGATGCGGCCCAGCGCGGTGCGCTTCTTCGGCACGGAGGACGGATCGAAGGGATCGATCTCCACCATCCAGCCCATGCGGTTGCTTTCGTTCGGCTCCTTCACGTAGTCGAAGCGGTCGTCGTGTTCTTCCCAGCGGTAGCCGGAGCCGCGGCCCGACAGGCCGTAGCGGCGCTGGCTGGCATCGCGGGTGTCGGCGCCCGCGGTGGTGCCGAAGTAGCCGTTGAAGTTTTCCTCGCAGGTGAGGTAGGTGCCCCACATCGTGAAGCCATTGCCGCAGTTGTTCACCGTGCCCAGCGAGATTTCGCCCGCCGGGTCGGCACGGGTGCGCATCTGGGCGTGGCCTTGGGCCGGCCCGGTGATCTGCATCGGGGTGTTGAGGTGGATGCGGCGGTTGTAGCTCGAGGGGATGACCACGTTCCAGGTGCCGCTGGTGAGGCGCACATGCGCGACCGACACGCCGTGCGCGTGCTGGCCTTTGCGCACATGGTCGAGCGACCAGGGCGTGGTGCCGTCGTTGACGTCGGGGGTGAAGAAGTATTCGCCGTTGAAGTACTCGTGGTTCATCACGAGCAGGCCTTCGGTGCTGCTGCCGTCGATCGGGAAGAAATGCATCCCGTCGTGGTTGTCACCGAATTGCAAGCGCTGGGCTTCGGCGTCTTCGGCGGCGTCGCCGCGCCAGGCGGGTGAGTTCGGGAACAGAGGGTCGCCCCAGCGACAAAACACCGCCGAGCTGTAGCCGGTGGGCACGGTGATCGCATCGAGCGAGTTCGCCGCCACGGCGGCGAAGCCCAGCATCACGGGCGGGGCCGGGGGCGGTGGTGCGACCGGTGCGGGGTCGTCGCTGCCGCCGCACGCGGCCAGGCTGCCGCCGAGAAAACCGACGGCACCCACGGCCAAGCCGGCTTTCAGAAAGCCGCGCCGTGCGCGCACGGTGTCGACGACGTCGTTGAAATGCGCGGTGGCGCAGAGGTTGGTCGGCTGGTCATCGGGGTCGGTAAAACTCATCGCGTTTCCTTTGTGGGTTGTGCGTCGTCCGCCGGCAATCGGGCTGCGTGAACGACGGGCGCATGGTCGAATTCGCGAATGACGCAGCGGTGACATGCAAGCGGGCTGATCGGGTATGGCGCCCAGTCACACGGACGTCACACCCCCTCAGCGTTCGTCGGTTCTTGACGGGTTTTCCCTGTCTTCATGCATTTCCCTTCTAAGGAAATGAAGGAAGGTTCGTTGGGTGCCATCTGGTTTGCGCGTATGGTTCGGACTGTTTTTCACTGGAGTTACACGATGAAACTGTTTGCTTCGTTGGGACTGCGGCGCGCCGCGACCGCTTTCGCAGGCTTGGCCTTGGCCTTTGGTGTGATGGCCCAGCCTGCCGCCGACGGCAGCGGCCCGATCGTCTCGACCGACTGGCTGGAGAAGAACCTTCGCAACCCGAAGGTCCGCGTGATCGAGGTGAGCGTGAACCCGGGGCTGTACGAGAAGGGTCACATTCCCGGCGCCGTCAATTTCTCGTGGCACACCGACTTGAACGACCGCATTCGCCGCGACATCGTGAGTCGCGAAAACTTCGAGAAGCTGCTTTCCAGCGCAGGCATCGCGCCCGATACCACCGTGGTGATCTACGGTGATACGAACAACTGGTTCGCTGCCTGGGGCGCCTGGGTGTTCGACATCTACAGCGTGCCCAACGTGAAGCTGCTCGATGGCGGGCGCAAGAAGTGGGAAGCCGAGAACCGGGTGCTCGACAACCGTGCGCCGCAAGTGGCGGCCACCAACTACAAGGTCACCAAAGTCAACAACGACCTGCGCGCCCGCTTGACGGACGCCGTGGCATCGGCCGAAGGCCGCAGCAAGGCCAAGCTGATCGACATCCGTTCCGCCGACGAATACAGCGGCAAGATCTTCGCCCCGCAAGGCTTCTCCGAGCTGGCGATTCGCGCCGGCCACATCCCGGGTGCGGCCAACGTGCCCTGGGGCCGCGCCGTCAACGAGGACGGCACGTTCAAGAGCGCTGCCGAGCTGAAGGCGATCTACGCTGGCGTGGGCATCGATGGCAGCCTGCCGATCATCACCTACTGCCGCATCGGCGAGCGTTCCAGCCACACCTGGTTCGCGCTCAGCAAGATCCTTGGCTATGACGTGAAGAACTACGACGGTTCCTGGACCGAGTACGGCAACGCGATCGGCGTGCCGGTGTCCAACCCGTCCGGCACGGTGTGGGCCGCCAAGTAAACGGCTGACACTGCGGCCCGCTGGCCGAAGCAGAATCCGCCTCGGCGGGTTCTGCATTGGAGCCCGCCGAGCGGGCTCTTTTCTCGCCTGAGCATTTCAACAAGCCCGCCCTGCGGGCTTTTCCCGTATCCGGTCTTGCCATGTCTTCTGTTGTCCCCCCTGCGGAACCTTTCAACCTGCGGCAGTTCCTGCCCCGCCTGATGGCCGCCGCGGTGGTGCTGGCCGCCGTGTTCGTCTTGTCCCAGGCGGCGGCGGCCTGGCCCGGTGGGCGCTCGCTGGTGTTCGCCCTCGGGGTGGGCACGGCGCTGGGCATCGTGCTCCAGCGCACGCGCTTTTGCTTTTTCTGCCACGCGCGCGATTACTTCGAACGCGGTGACGCGCGGGGCCTTCTGGCGATCTTGCTGGCGCTGGCGGTCGGCACCGTGGGCATGCACCTCATGATCGGCAGCTGGCTGCCCGTCCCGGTGCCTGAGCGCTTGCCGCCGGATGCGCACATCGGCCCCGTGAGCTGGGCGCTGGTGCTGGCCGGCCTCGCCTTCGGCCTGGGCATGGTGATTTCGGGCTCCTGCATCAGCGCCCATTGGTACCGCCTCGGCGAAGGGTCGCCCACCTCGCCGTTTGCGCTGATCGGCAGCGTGTTCGGATTCATCCTGGGCTTCATCACCTGGAACAGCCTCTACAGCGCCACCATCGCCACCGCCAAGCCGCTGTGGCTGCCGCACACCTTGGGGTATGCGGGGTCGATGGCGGTGACGCTTCTGGCGCTGGGCGCGCTGGCGCTGTGGTGGACCCGTCGTGGCCGCAGTGCGCCGGCCCCTGAGGACGTACCGCCCTCCAGTCACCTGATGGATAAGCTGTTCAGCCCGGCGCGCTGGCCCTATTGGGTGGGCGGGCTGGCGGTGGGTTGGCTGTCCACGCTGGTGCTGATGCGCCTGCGGCCCTTGGGCGTGACGGCGGCACTGGGCAGCGGCTCGCGCGACCTGGGCAACCTGTGGGGTTGGCTGCCGGAGCGCCTGAACGGGCTGGATGAACTGGGCGGCTGCGCCACGTTGATCGCCGGCCCGTTGTGGGAGACGCCGAATGCCTTGCTGATCACCGGCTTGGTCGGCGGTTCGTTCGCCGCGGCCTTGCTGTCGGGCCAATTCAAGCCGGTGTGGCCGCGCTTGTCGCACGTCACGCGTGGCCTGGGTGGTGGCGTGCTGCTGGGCTGGGGCGCGATGACGGGCCTGGGCTGCACCGTGGGCAATCTGTTGTCTGGAACGATGGCCGGCGCGGTGTCGGGCTGGGTATTCGGCGCTGCCGTGCTGCTGGCCATCTGGGCTGGAGTGCGGCTGCGCTGGGCGCCGTGATGCCTGGGTGAACGGATCGGCGAGCGCCGTTGCCGCGCTGGGGATCAGCGCAGCAACCGGCCCTCTCGCCCGATCACGGCCTCGCTCGCGGTTGCCGCCGGGCCGGCGCTCAGCGTCGCGGCGAATGCGAAGCACCAGACAAGAGGGGGGCGCACCCGGGGGCGATGGCGCATGGAGATCTCCGGAGCATGAGGCGGGCGAAAAGCGCCAGCCCGAACCGGAGCAGCCTAGGGTGAACCGTTCAACTGACAGGACATGAGAACGGTCAATACCGTGACCAGGGTCCACGGTGTCAGTTGGGTGACACCGCGAGTCGAATCAGACGTCGATTTCGTCGATCTCCCGGTAGACCTCGCGCAGCCACATCTTCAGTCGCTGGCGGTCCATCAGGCCCAGGCTGGGCGGGCCGTCCTGCATGTCCTGCGGTGTCTTGGCACGCCAGAAGCTGCTGCTGGCGGCGTCGATCTTGTTGATGACGGACTCGTGCAGCTTGCGCACGGACACCACTTGCGCGCCCAGCGAAATGGCGCGCGACTGCTCACCCGATTGCTCCAGCACGCTGAAGTCGCTGCCTCGCACGTGGTTGCGCACCAGCACGTACTTCAGCGCCGGGCCGAAGCGATCGAGCAGGCGCTTGAGCAGGTCCACCGAATCCTTGCCGGTGTCCATCACGTGCCAGTAGTGGATGGATGAGCCCATTTCATCGACGAGATTGAGAACGCCCGAGTCGTCCATCCAGCGCACCAGCGGGTCGTGCGTTTGCGCTGCAAGGTCCACCAGCACGCGGCGCTGAGGCTGATCGACGGTGGCCTCGATGATCGCGTCGAGCGCTTCGTAGCGGTCCACGATCACCGGCGAGGCGTAGCCCGAGTAGAAGCGCATCAGCGCGCCGTGGGAGCGATCGGTGTCGAAGCCGATGAAGGGCAACTGCTTGTCGATCATGTACTGCGCCAGAACGCGCGCCACCAGCGATTTGCCGACGCCGCCTTTCTCACCACCGATGAAGTGGATGTTGCTCATCGAACTCTTCTCCTTCTTGAAGCCTGGACAGGGGTGGCCGCAAGTATGACGGCAACTCGGGGCGACCCCCGGGCTGCCGCAGAGAAGGCGAGAAGTGGCGTCGGGCTGCTCAGTCGGCCGTGGCCCCGGAACTCTTGACGACGGCTGCCCACTTGTCGATCTCGGTGCGGATGAAGGCATCGAAGGCCTGCGGCGTGGTGCCCATCGGGGTGAGGCCGATTTCTCCCATGCGGGCGCGCACCTCCGGTGAGCGCATCGCTTCGTTGAAGTCATCGCTGAGCTTCTTCACGTGCGCTTGCGGGGTGCCGCTCGCCACCACCAGGCCGAACACGCTTTGCACCACCAGATTCGGCACCGTCTCCAGGCCCGTGGCGATGTCGGGCGCGATGGGCGAACGCGTGGGGCTGAGCACCGCAATCGCTTTCATCTTGCCTGCCTTGATGTGGGGAAGGGAGGAGAACAGCGGATCGATGATCAGGTCCACGCGGCCGGTGAACACATCGGGAAACGCGCCGCCGCTGCCTTTGTAGGGCGCGTGGAGCATGTCGATGCCGGTCAGCGTCTTGAGCAACTCGCCGCCAAGGTGCATGGAACTGCCGCTGCCGGGCGACGCATAAGTGAGCTTGCCCGGGTCTTTCTTGGCGAGCGCGATCACTTCCTTCAGGTTGTTGGCAGGCAGATTGGGGGCTGCCGAGATCAGCACGGGCGAAGTCGCCAGCAGGCTCACGCCCGCGAGGTCTTTCAGCGTGTCGAACGGCATGTTCTTGCGCAGGCTGGGGTTGATCATGTGCGAGGTGACGACCAGTCCCACGGTCAGGCCATCCGGTGGGGCCTTGGCCACGAAGTCAGTGCCGATGACGGTGCCGGCACCGGCCTTGTACACCACCAGCACAGGCTGCTTCCAGATCTCGCTCAACTGCTTCTCCAGCAGGCGGGCCAGGATGTCGACCGCACCGCCGGGCGCGTTGGGCACGACCACGGTCACGGCTTTGTTGGGAAAGGGGGCGGCGGTTTGGGCGCTCACGGCCGAGGCCGCCAGGGCGAATGCGGCCAGCAAGGTTCTGCGCAACATCGGAGTTCCAATCATTAAAATGAACGTAGAGACCAAAAATATGATTATCGAGCCAACAAATCGCCACTAGTGAGAACCCTAGTGGGGGATATCGGGTTGTTGTTGAAGTTAAATGGTCTTTACGTCCAAAATATGAGCAACACAGGAACTCGCCATGACCATCCAGCACACCGCGATCGCCCGGACCGATGAACGCATCCTGATGTCCGACATCTTCAGCCGCGACGGTCGGAGCCAGCAGCGCGTGCAGCACGGTGCGTGGAGCGAGCCGGCCCGTGACATCCCCATCTATCACCGCTGCGGAGTGCTGGTGGTGGGCGGCGGTCCTTCGGGGACGGCCGCGGCAGCCGCTGCCGCGCGCCAGGGCGCGGATGTCGCGCTGCTGGAGCGCTACAACCACCTGGGCGGCTTGTCCACGGGCGGCCTGGTGATCTGGATCGACCGCATGACCGATTGGGAAGGCCAGCCCGTCATCCGCGGCTTTGCCGAGGAGCTGTTCGATCGCCTGCCGGCCGATGCCGTGGCCGGCCCGGATCGCACCGATTGGGGCTCGAAGGATGCGGCGAAGGCCGAGTACTGGTCGTATCGCACGGCGGCTTATCACGGCGTGGTGACCTGGTCGCCCACGGTGGATCCCGAGCGGCTGAAGCTGCTCTCGCAAGAGATCGTGCTGGAGCGCCAGGTCAAGCTCATTTACCACTCGTGGGCAGCGATGCCGATCGTGGAAGACGGCCCGAACGGGCCGGCCGTCAAGGGCGTGGTGTTCGAGAGCAAGGAAGGGCGCATGGCCATCATGGCCGATGTGGTGATCGATGCCACCGGTGATGGCGACTTGTTCGCACGCGCTGGCGCCGCCTTCGACAACGACATCGAACAGGCCGACGTCCACCACTGCATGAACACCTCGTGGTTGTTTGGCGGCGTCGACATGACGCGCTGGATCGAATTCCGCGCCGGCCAGCCGGAAGCCTTTGCGGCATTCATGCAAGGCGGGCGCGATGCCTGCGGGTTGTTCGAGCGGCCCTTCGTTTCGTGGCGCAATGACATCGCGCTCTTCATGGGGCCGCGCCAGTCGGGGTACTCGGCGCTCGACGTGGACGACCTCACGGCGGTGGAGGTTCGCTCGCACCGCGCGATGGCCGCCCACCTGGACTACTTCCGCCAGCACGCCCCCGGGTTTGAACAGGCGTACATGCTGTTGAGCGCGCCGCAGATCGGTGTGCGCCATGCGCGCCGCCTGAAGGGCGTGGACAGCGTGTTGCGCGCGCGCTGGCCGGATGGCGTGGCGCTGCCGACCGAGATCGGCGTGACACCCGCGGTGAGCCCCAAGTTCCCGAACATCTCCATTCCCTACGGCGCCTTGGTGCCTGAAAAGCTGGACGGCCTGCTCGCATGCGGCCGCCATATTTCGTGCGACAAGAACTCGCATGGCTTCATGCGCGAGATCCCGCAGTGCTGGATCACTGGCCAGGCGGCGGGCGTGGCCGCGGCGTTGGCGGTTCAGAGCCAGGTGGCCGTGCGTGATGTCGATATCGCAGCATTGCAGTCGGCGTTGCTCGAGCAGGGCGTGTACCTGCGTGCCGGCCAAACGCAGGCGGTCCAACAGGCGGCATGATCGCTTCGAGGTGGCGCCCGCACGGTGCCCCTCGAATCGACCCACCACCAGGAGATTGAATGAGTTCCACTGCCAGCAGCGCAACGCCCTCGGATGCCGAAGGCACGGCGACCGAACGCCCCGAGACCGTGAGTGCCCTGGAGCGGGGCATTGCGGTCCTTCGTTGCTTCAATGAAGACCGCCGCGTGATCAGCCAGACCGAGCTGGCCAAGTTGACCGGCATCCCGCGCCCAACCGTCACCCGCTTGGCCGGAACGCTGGTGGCGCTGGGCCTGCTCAAGTTCGAACGCGACAGCGAGCGCTACGCGCTGGCGGCAGGTGTGCTGACCCCTGCCCGCGCATTTCTTGCGGGCCTCGATGTGCGCGCCGTGGCGCGCCCGCACATGCAGGCGTTCGCCGAGCAGTTCGGCGGCTCCGTCTACCTGGCCGTGCGCGACGGACTCGATATGGTGCTGGTGGAAGCCTGCCGCGCGCGTTCGTCGATGCTGGCTGCGCGCCTCGATGTGGGCTCGCGGGCGCCGATGGCGAACGCCGCGCTGGGCCGGGCCTACCTGGGCGCGCTGGCACCGGCCGACGCCGCCGCGCTCATCGAGACGCTGCGTTTGGCGCGCGGCACCGACTGGGCGGCGCTGGAGCCGGGGCTGGCGCGTTCGCTCGACGATGTGCGCCGGCATGGCTACAGCCTGTCGATGGGGGAGTTCCATCGCGAGATCAATTCCATCTCGGTGCCGCTGCGCAATGCCGACGGCGACGTGATGGCGCTGAACTGCGGCGGCTCGGCCTACGTGTTCACGGAAGACAAGCTGCGCCAGGAACTGGCACCGGCGCTGCTGGCCATGGCGCGGGTCATCGCCGACGAGATCGGCGGCAGCGTGCCGGTGATCGCCGGCTGAGGCGGGGAGGAACATCATCATGCGGCTGACCCCTGACGAACAAGCCATGGCCGAAGGCCGCGACGGGCGGGCGGTTGCGCGGGCGATGGATCTGCTCATCCGCTACGGTGAAGCCCTCGGTGCGGGGCGTCTGGTCGATACCCACAACGTCACCGGCACCTTCGCCGCGACCAGCCCGATGATGATCGACTTCGCCGAGAAGCACGGCGGCATGGACGCCGTGTTCTCCGAGTTCAATCTCGACAGCCCGGAGATCGTGAAGGTTCCGCCCGCCAAGGTGTTCACCTCGCACCTGCAGCTGACCATGGACCCGCAGCATGGCGAGCGCATGGGCATCGCGCCCGAGATGATCCGCTTCTATCCGAAGAGCGAGGCGTTCACCGCCGGGCGCGGCATCCAGCTCGCGCACACCTGCACGCCTTACCAGGTGGGCAATGTGCCCACGCGCGGCGAACACTGCGCGTGGATGGAGTCTTCGGCGGTCATTTACTGCAACTCGGTGCTGGGCGCACGCACCAATGCCGAAGGCCGCGAAAGCGCGGGTGCGGCCATGCTCACGGGCAAGATTCCCTATTGGGGTTACCACCTCGATGAGAACCGCCTGGGCACGCACCTCGTGCAGCTGGATGTCGACATCGAATCCACCTCGGACTGGGGTCTGTTGGGTTACTTCATCGGTGAATGGGTGCAAGAGCGCGTGCCGGTGGTGCGCGGGCGGGACGGCCGTTTCGCCAAGGTGCCCAACCTCGCGCGCCTCAAGCATTTCGGGGCGGCGGCGGCGTCGTCGGGCGGCGTGGAGATGTTCCACCTCGTCGGCGTGACGCCGGAGGCGCTCACGCTGGAGCAGGCCTTCGGTGCCAACGCCATCGTCGACACCATCCACTACGGCGAGGCCGAGCGCCGGCGCACCTGGGAGCAGCTCAACGCCACCGCGAGCGACTCGAAGGTGGACTACGTGATGCTCGGCTGCCCACACTACACGCTGGAACAAATCTGGGAGGCCTGCCAGCTGCTCGAGGGCCGGAAGGTCCACGAGAACTGCGAATTGTGGATCTTCACGCCGCGTGCGATCAAGGCGCTGGCCGACCAGAACGGCTACACCAAGATCATCGAGGACGCGGGTGCCCACCTGATGAGCGACAGCTGCTCGGCCATGAGCCGCGGCGTGCCCAAAGGCACGAAGGTCGCCGCGCTCGACTCGGCCAAGCATGCGCACTACCTGCCGGCGATCACGGGCGTGCAAGCCTGGTACGGCAGCACGGCCGATTGCATCAACGCGGCCTGCACGGGCCGCTGGGAAGGGCGGTTCGCATGAGCGCCCCGGCTGAAGTGATCGTCCTCAAGGGCCGCAAGGTCGTCGGCGGGGTCGTCGAAGGCGAAGCCCTGGTCACGGCCGATCACATCTCCGGGTGGGGCGGCATCGACCCGCGCACCGGCAGCGTCATCGAGGTGCGCCACCCGCTGCGCGGCCAGAGCTTCGCCGGCAAGGTGCTGGTGTTCCCCGGTGCCAAGGGCTCGTCGGGATGGTCGGCCATGTTCCACAGCACCCGCATGAACGGCAAGGCGCCGGCCGCGATGCTGTTCACCGAGATGACCACCAAGATGGCGTTGGGCGCGGTGGTGACCCACGCCCCCGCGATGACTGATTTCGACCGCGACCCGCTTTCACTCATCGCCACCGGCGACTGGGTCAAGGTGGACGCCGATCGCGGCGTTGTCGAAGTGACCAAAAGAGCCGGCACACCGGCCTGAATCCCCCTTGCATCCCCGATCGCACCAGGAGACAAACCAATGAAAGCGCTTCTCAAATCCCTCACGCTTGTGGCCGCTGCGTTCTGCGCGGCCGCTGCGGCACCGGCACTCGCGCAGTCGACGCCATTCCCCACCCAGCCCGTGCGCGTGGTCGTGCCATTCCCGCCGGGCGGCTCGACCGATGCGCTGGCCCGCCTGATCGGCGAGAAGCTGTCGGCGCGCTGGAAGCAGAACGTGATCATCGAGAACAAGCCCGGGGCCAACACGATGCTGGGCACCGATTTCGTCGCCAAGGCGCCTGCGGACGGCCACACGCTGGGCATCGTCACCGGCTCGCACATCATCAACCCGATGCTGGCGACGACGAAGATGCCGTACGACACGCAAAAAGATCTGACCGGCGTGATGCTGCTGACCGGGTTTCACATGGCCTTGTGGGCGCACCCCTCGTTGCCGGTCAACACGCCGGCCGAGCTGCTCGCGCTGTCCAAGAAGGAAAAGATCGACTACGCCTCCGCGACAACGCAGTCGTACCTCGGCATGGAGCTGCTCAACTCGCTCGGCGGCGTCAAGCTGACCTATGTGCCGTACAAGGGCAGCGCGCAGGCCATGAACGACCTGATGGGCGGCCACGTGAAGCTGATGATCGATCCGGTTTCGCACGCCATGCTGGAGCACGTGAAGAACGGCAAGATCAAGTTGATCGGCACCATGGGCAAGAGCCCGAGCGAACTGATTCCCAACGCGCCGAGCTTTGCAACGGCCGTGCCGGGCTACGACTTCTCCGGCGCGTTCGGGCTGGTGACCCGCTCGGGCGTCTCGCCGGAGCTGATCCGCTTCATCCGCGACGAGTTTGCGGCCGTGATGAAGATGCCGGAGGTCGCCGAGCGCATCTCCACCATCGGCCAGGAAGCCATCATCTCCACGCCGGAGGAGTACAACGCCTACATCCGGTCTGAAACCGGCAAGTGGGCGCCGGTGGTGAAGTCCACAGGCGCGACGCTCTGAGCCATGGGTGACCACCGCTCCCAGGGCTTTGCCTGGAAGGCGTCGAGCTTCGCGAGCCCGGTCGACTACAGCGCGACGCTGAACGACGCCGAGGCCGGGGAGCTGGTGGCTGCGGTGCGCGGCCTTGCGCCTGGTACCGCGCCCGAGGCGATTGCGCTCGGCCAGCTCGTCTTGCCGCAGCTCGCGCAGCGCTTGCGCCCGGCCAGCGAGCAGGTGCGCGCCGGCCGGGGCTTCACGCTGCTGCGCGGCTTGCCCGCCGACGCCCTGAGCGCCGAGCAGTTCATCGCGGCGGTGTGGATCGTCGGCCAGCATTTCGGCCAGGCCTTGTCGCAGAACGCGCAAGGCGATCTCATCGGCCATGTGGTCGATGCGACGGCCAACGATCCCACGCCGCGCATGTACCGCAGCAACCTGGAGCTGCGGCCGCACAACGACTTCACCGCGATGATTTCGCTCGCCTGCTGGCACAAGGGCGAAACAGGCGGAGCCTCGGTGGTCGTGAGCGGCGTGACGGTGCATGACGAAATCCGTGCCCGCTTCCCCGAAGCGCTGCCGCATCTGTACCGCGGGTTTCACCACCACCGCCTCGGAGAGCAGGCGGAAAGCGCGCCTGCGGCCACGCCGTACCGCACGCCGGTGTTTTCGGTGGTCGATGGCGCACTGAGCTGCCGCTACCTGCGCTCCAACATGGTCGCGGGGCACAAGGAGCTTGGCATTCCCTTCCGCCCCGAAGAGATCGAAGCGCTCAACACCTTCGACAAGGTGGCGACCGATCCGGCCAACCGCCTGGCGTTCTTTCTGGAGCGCGGTGACATGCTCGTGGTGAACAACTACACCGTGATGCACGCGCGGACCTCGTTCACCAACCACGCCGAGCCCGAGCGCAAGCGCCATCTCGTGCGCCTGTGGCTGGACGCGCCGGACTTCCGACCCGTGCACCCTGACATGCACCTTCACGCGCCGCACAACGGCGTGCCGCCGCAGGCCGGAAGGCGTGCCACCTTCGACTTCAAGAAGCTGTTTGCCGACGACCCGGTGGCCACCGGCGGCGTGGCCGATCTCAAAGTGAGCGACGCGCTGGCGGCCGGACGCTGACCCCCCGAGGCATCTCATGAAACCGCCACGCAAACTGCGCAGCAACTTTCCGCGCGGATCCTATCTTTGGGCCGTGCGCAACGCCCAGTGGCAGGCCATGGGGCTGAAAGAGGAGGACTGCGAGAAGCCCAAGATCGCGGTCGTCAACAGCTCGTCCGAACTGGCGGCTTGCTACAGCCACCTCGACCGGGTGGCGGCGGTCGTGAAGCAGGCCATCCGCGATGCCGGGGCCGTGCCCTTCGAGATTCGCACTGCCGCGCCGAGTGATTTCGTCACCGGCGCCGGTGCGCGCGGCGCCTACATGCTGGCGGCTCGCGATCTGGTGACGAACGACATCGAAGTGGCCGTCGAAGGCGCGCAGCTCGACGGCATGATCTGCCTCACCTCGTGCGACAAGACGGTGCCCGGCCAACTCATGGCCGCGGCGCGCCTGAACATCCCCACGCTGATGGTGCCGTGCGGCTACCAGGGCAGTGGCGAGTACCGGGGCCACCATGTCGACATCGAAGAGGTGTTCATCACCTCGATGCACGCAGTCACCGGCCAGGTGCCGATCGACGAGGTGGTGGGCATGAGCCGCCACGCGATCACCAGCCCCGGCGTGTGTTCCGGGCTCGGCACCGCGAACTCGATGCACATCGTCTGCGAAGCGCTCGGCATGGCTCTGCCGGGTAGCGCACCCGTGGCCGCGATGAGCGCCAAGATGATGGACGACGTGCGTGCGGCCGGCGCGCGCATCGTGCAGATGGTGTGGGACGACCTCACGCCCCGCCAGATCCTCACGCCCGGCGCATTCGCGAATGCAGTGCGGGCCGTGCTGGCGGTGGGCGGTTCGGTCAACTGCGTGAAGCATTTGCAAGCGGTGTCGACCGAAGGCGAGGTGGGCGCCGACGTGTACGGCATGTTTGAGCGCTTTGCCGATCAGGTGCCGGTGCTCTCTGCGTTGCGGCCGGTCGGCGATCGCTTCATCGAAGAGTTCGAGGCTGCCGGCGCCTGCAGGGGCTTGATGAAGCAGCTGGAGGCGCTGCTCGATCGCGACGTGCTCACCGTCACCGGGCGGACTGTTGCCGACAACCTGCGCGACGTGGTGGTCCGCGACCCCGACGTGATCCGCCCCATGGCGAACCCGGTGGCGACGCTGCCGGCCATCATCGTGCTGCGCGGCAACCTCTGCCCGGAGACGGGCATCGTGAAGGCGGGCATTGCCCCGCGCAAGTCGCGTCGTTTCACCGGGCCTGCCATCTGCTTCGACTCCTCCGACGCAGCGTTGGCCGCGATGAGCGACGGGCGCATCCAGCCCGGGCACGTGGTCGTGATGCGTGGCGCCGGCCCGAGCGGCGGGCCGGCGATGGGCGGCGGTGCGTCGCGCGTCGTGTTCGGCATCGACGGCGCGGGCCTGGGCGAGCATGTGGCCTTGCTGACCGACGGGCACCTGTCCGGCCTGGTCTGCAAGGGTCTGGTCGTGGCCGAGGTGGCGCCCGAGGCCGCATTGGGCGGGCCGCTCGCGCTCGTTCGCGATGGCGACACCATCGACATCGATCTCGACACGCGGCGCTGCGACCTGCAGATCCCTGACGACGAGATGGCCGCACGGCATGCCGCATGGCGTGCACCGGCGCCGTTGTTCGACAAAGGCTGGTTGCAGATCTACCGCAGCAATGTCGGGCCGCTGTCTGACGGCGCGGTGCTGGTTCAACGCGACAAGCCGGTCTCGTGGTGAAAGTCTGAGATCGCGCCGCATCTTGCGGCAGCGGCGCCTGTGCGGCGCGCGGAAAAAAAGTGCCGATGCCCGCGGGGCGTTTTCGTTGCCCACGGGCGAATGCCAGCCATACGAGCCAGAATTTCTTGCGCGACGTCTGTATTCGATTGAACGACTGCGTCATCTGAGCTTCGGGTATGGCTGCGCCTTCGCCCTGCGCCTGGCTGCCCATCCCAACCGAGGCCGCCTCGCGGGATTTTCTCAGCATCGCCTTCTGCCACCTCCGTAGAAGTGTCGCGTCCGGCCTTCACCTTCGGCATTCTTTGTGCACGAGCGCAGTGGTCGGTGTGTTGCATGGGCCAGTCGAATCCGCCGACAGGGCCGTCGCTTGGGGCGTGATGGGCCATAGAGCTTCCAAGGCTCCTCCAGGCCGACGTGTTTTGCTTTTTCATACGTGAACTCGATATGTGATACGTCGCTTGATCATGTCCTGCTCGTGCCGGCGGACCGTCATGGGTGTATTCCCGCACTGCCGAGCCTCGCTGGCCGAGTGGCATCAAAATGCTTGACATGCGCAAGCATTCAAATCATTATTTGAGCACTGCGCTACCACGTCAAACGATGGGATGCGCGGCCAAGAACAAGATTTCGTGGTGCAAAGCCGTTGATCGATCGGAGACAAGATGAGTGCAATCCCGTCCGCTGCTTGCAGCGCCCTTCCTTTGTCGGCAGCCCGGCGATGAGCGTGCGATTCGCTGCGACGTCTGCGGGTGTCAATGTGATGCCGTTGCGTGTGCCGGGGGACAAGCTGGTCGAATTCCGCGGCGTGGAGAAGCGCTTCCACGTCGGCGGTGTCTCGCGCACAGCGGTCGAAGGTGTCGACCTTGAGGTCAATCAGGGTGAGGTCGTCACGCTGGTGGGGCCTTCGGGATGCGGAAAGTCGACCCTGCTCAACATGACGGCGGGCATGTTCACGCCATCGGTGGGTCGCGTGACCTACCGCGGCACGCAGATCGACGCACTGAACCAACGCGTGGGCTATATGACGCAGCAGGACCATCTGCTGCTCTGGCGTACGGTGTTCGACAACATCGCCCTGCCGTTATAGATCAAGGGGCTGTCGCGCGAGCAGCGTCACCAGCGCACGCAAGAACTCGTGCATCTGGTCGGGCTCGAAGGCTTCGAGCGCTACTATCCGTCGCAGATTTCCGGCGGCATGAAGAAGCGGTGCGCGTTGGCCAGGTTGCTCGCGTACGACCCGGAAACGCTGCTGATGGACGAACCTTTTGGCGCGCTCGACGCGCAGATGAGGTTGAGTCTGCAGGTCGAGTTGCTGCGTATCTCGCGCCAGCTCGGCAAGACGGTGATGTTCGTGACCCATGACCTCGACGAGGCGATCGCGCTGGCCGACCGCTGCGTGGTGTTTCGCGGCCGGCCGGGCCGCATCGCGGAAGTCATCACCGTGGACCTGCCCCCCGAGCGCGACCTCGCGAGCCTACGCTTTGACGATCGCTATGTGCGGCTCACCCAGCATCTGTGGCGCCTGATGGCACCCGAACTGATTCCTGGCGCGTTGCAGGAGAGGGCACCATGAGAATCCAACTCGGCAGCATCTTCTGGTGGCGCATCGGCCTTGCCGTCGCGTTCCTGGCGCTGTGGCAGTTCAGCTCGGGACGCCTGGTCAACCCGCTGTTCATCTCCGCGCCGCTGGAGGTGTGGAACCATCTGTGGGTGTTGATCGTCAGCGGCAAACTGGTCTATCACGCAAGCTACACCGCTTTCAATGCCATCGCTGGTTTTGCGTTCGGCGCCGTCATCGGCATGGCGATGGGCGTGGTGTTGGGTCGCCTGCACCGACTTGCGCAGATCCTCGACCCGTTCCTGATGGGGTTCTACAGCCTGCCGAAGATCGCGCTGGCGCCGCTCTTCATTTTGTGGTTCGGGGCCGGCACCGAGATGAAAGTACTGTTTGTCGCGACAGTCGTCTTCCTGCTGGTGTTCCTGAACACTTACACCGGCGTGCGGCAGGTCTCGCGCGAACAGATCACCATCCTGCGATTGATGGGGGCGACCGAGGCGCAGCTCTTGTTCAAGGTCGTACTGCCGTCGGCGATCACCTGGATGTTCGCGGGTCTTCGCCTGTCGGTTCCCTATGCGTTGATCGGCGCAATCATGGGCGAGATGCTTGCATCGAATCGCGGCCTGGGATATGTGCTTTCCGACGCGACGGCGCAGTTCGACACCGCAGGCGCCTTTGCTGGCTTGGTCGCCACGATCGCCATGGCGGTCGCGTTCAACGGCGCGGTGCGGGTGGCCGAACGGCTGGCCATGCCGTGGAAGGAAATGGAGTCTGAACGGGAACTCTCGTTCTGACCGTCCCTCGCGCACCTGGCAGAGCCCTCGCCCAAACCCCTACGGTCTATCTTGTTTGGAGACAGCATGAACCCTACCCCTCTGCGCGACGCGGTGCGCCGCCGAATCGAACTGAGACGCGGCCGCCTGCACCCGTTCAGCCGGATCGATGCTGCCCGCACGGCGCTCGTCGTCGTTGACATGCAGAACGGTTTCGTCGCCCCCGGAGGGGCGTCCGAGGTGCCGGGGGCGCAAGAGATCGTCGCGAACATCAACCGCCTTGCAGGCGCCCTACGCGCGGCCGGCGGCTTGGTCGTCTTCTTGCAGCACACGGTGGACGCGCAGGCCCTGCAATCGTGGTCTACCTTCTTCGATCACCTCATATCCGCCGAGCGCAGGGAGGCGCTGAAGACGGCCTATGCACCGGGGATGTCGGGCCACGACCTGTGGCCCGCGATGGACGTGCAGCCGCAAGACATGCGGCTCGAGAAGCGACGCTTCAGCGCGTTCATTCAAGGCTCGTCGCAACTCGACGAGCAGCTTCGCTCGCGCGGTATCGACACCGTGGTCATTGTCGGTACCGTCACCAATGTCTGCTGCGAATCGACAGCGCGTGACGCGATGATGCTGAACTACAAAGTCGTCTTCGTCAGCGATGGCAACGCCGCGCTGGACGACGAAGAGCACGGCGCGACGCTGGGCAGCCTGGCAACTCATTTCGCCGACGTGAGAACCACCGACGAAGTCGTTTCCATCCTTTGATAGTTTCGACGGGATTGCGGCCGGCGTACGCCCAGGCCGGGCCGTCGGGCCCGCCAAAATTTTCTTTGCGCATACACACCCAACAGAGGAGACATGACCATGTTCAGAAAGATTGCTCTCGCCGCTTGCTTGTTGTCCGCATCGGTGCTGTCCGCCAATGCGGAGCCGCTCAAATATGAGGTGTCGCAGGTCGCCGCCACATCGTCATTCGCGTTCTTGCCGGTCTACGTGGCCGAACACATGGGCTACTTCCAGGAGGAAGGCGTCAACCTGAAGACGGTGTTCGTCGCCTCGTCGCAGGCCGGATTGGCGATGGTTGCCAATGGCGATGGCGCCTATTACCTGTCCACCCCGGTAGCGGGTGCGCGCGCGGCTGCGCAGGGCGCGCGCATCACCAACTGCGGCGGCCTGATGACGGAGAACCCGACGGCCATTGTCATATCGGCCGCGGTGGCCAAGAAGCACGGCGTGACCGACGCGTCGCGCCTGTCGATGGACCAGCGCATTGCGCTGCTGAAGGGGTTGCGGCTGGCCGCGCACACGCCGGGCTCGTCGCCCGACCTGGCCCTGAAGTACGTGCTCAAGCGCGCCGGCCTCGATCCTGAGCGCGACGCGCATATCCTTCCGATCACCGATGCCGCGATCCTCGCGGCACTCGATCGGGGCCGCATCGATGGCTTCGCCTTCTCGTCGCCCCATGCCGATGCAGCCGTGCTGCAGTACGGCGCCGTGAAGCTGGTCACCATGTCGGCCGGCGAGTACCAGCTGCTGGCTGGTCAGCTCTCGGTTTCACTGGCCTGTAACAAGGATTGGGTTGAAAAGCAGCCTGACGCCGCCGCGGCTGTGCTGCGTGCGATCTGGCGCGGCATGACGCTGATGAAGACAGACCCGGAGAAGGCGCGTGCCGCCGCGCGCAAGGCCCTCCCCACGCTCGACGAGGCAGTCTTCAACTCGGCGTTTGACTTCAACGTGCGCGCCTTTCCTGACAGCCCGCGCATCACCCGTCAACAAATGGGCGGTGCACTGGACTACCACGTGAAGACGGGCGGCACGCCGATCTCCGTCAAGGTCGAGGACACGTTCACCAACGCCGCGGTGGACCGCGCGGCGAAGGGGATGAAATAGGCGGTGTTTCACCAGTGTCCTGTCCCGCCGATACGTGAGCAAAGTCGCCGGAGATACCGCCGCGGCATGCATCCATTGATGCTGCTTATTTGCAGGACATGACACTGGACCCGCGAGCCCTTCCCGTCGGTCGTTGAAGTGCTGGCTGCGGATGGCGCGATGGATCAGCTTTGCCTGATGTTCCCGACGTGCGTGGCGTACGCGCCGCGGAGCGCCGCTCGCGCGTGCCGCCGACCAATGCCGGGCGTGGGCCGGTGGTGCTGTCGGGATTGGGCGGCATGCGCGCCCCGAGGTGTTGCGCAGCACGACTTGCCGCATCGCACCCTCCGATCTCGGGGACGCCTCGGCCGATGATTGATGAGCTGCGCTGCCGGGCAGTGCTCGATGACGTGTGCGGTCGGCCCGCCGCCGACAAGGACGCGCTGGCCGGGTTGACGCAACGCCCCGCCGCCCTGCTTGGCGGACTCTCGGCCCTCTGATGGCTCAGCAACGGGTGCCCTCCCGGCCGCCCATCACTTCTTGCGCCGTGGTGCGCAAGTGCTTGCCGCGCTGCCGGCACCTTCTTCACGCCATTCCATGCCCCTGAGGGATTTCCCTCGGTTGACGGATCCGTCTGGCTCCGAATAATCGGGCCGCGTTACGCAACTGAGTTGCAAATAACGCAACAACAAACATGACCACCATCAAAACCGTCGAACGGGCCATCGACATGCTGGAATGCTTCTCCACCGATCAACCTGAGCTGAGCGTGGGTGCGCTGGCCGAGTTGCTGTCGGTGGACAAGAGCGCGGCCTCGCGGATGGCCGCGACCCTGCGCGACCGGCGCTTCCTTCAGCTGGACCCGGTGTCCCGGCGCTACCGCATCGGCGCACGCGTCTTTGAACTGGGGCAGCTCTTCGATCGGCGCGAAACGCTGACGCAGATCGCCAACCCGCAGCTGCGCCTGCTGGTGCGCGATGTCGGCCACGCCTCGCACGTGGGCGTGCTGCACGACGGTGAGCTGCTCATCGTCTGCTGCGTTGAGAGCGAGCATCGCTTGCAGGTTGCGGTGCAGGTCGGCGAGCGGCGTGCCTTGCATGCGACTTCGGCCGGCAAGATCTTCCTGGCGTTCGGGCCGGAGGGCCTGCTCGAGGAATCTGCGGCGGCTGGACGCCTTGTGCCGGTCGGCCCGCGCACGATCACCAGCCTGGCCGAACTCAAGAAGGAAGTGGCCTCCGTGCGCCGGGAGGGCCTGGCCCATAACCGAGAGGAAAGCGTGCGGGGTGTCGGCGCAGTCGCCTGCGGCATCTATGGGGCCGACAAGACGCTGGTTGCGAGCCTGACCACGGTTTTCCCTCTGTCCTTGGTCGACGCCGCGGAGGTCAAGCGCATCGGCGAGCAGGTGCGCGCGACGGCCGATCGCATCACTTTGCAACTGGCCGGCGCGCAGAAGGCGCGCCAGCCCACCATCACGTAGAGGATTCATGCAGGAACTCACCCTGGGACGATCATTGAGGCTGGCCGCACAGGCCGACCCTGACGGAGTTGCCATCCGCTTCAACGGCAGCACGGTCAGCCACGGTGAGTTCGATGCGTGGAGCAACCGTGTCGCCCACGGGTTGCGTGCATTCGGGCTCGCCAAGGGTGATCGCATGGGTGTGATGCTGCCCAACTCTCCGCTGTATTTGGCCGTGGCGGCGGCAGCGGCGAAATCGGGCATCGTTCTCATCACGCTCAACTACCGGTTCACTGGCGCAGAGATCGCATACCACCTGGGTGATGCGCAGGCCGCGGCCCTCATCTTCGACGCATCCTTCCGGCCGGCCGTCGAGGCGGCGTACGGCGCGCTGCCGGGCCTGCGTCGCATCGTGCAGGGCAGCGCGCAGCCCGGCGAGATGGCGCTCGATGACCTGTCGGCCGGGCAGCCTGAAGAGGCGGTGCAGGCCGACGTACGCGAAGCCGATACGCTGCTGCTGCAGTACACCTCGGGGACGACCGGGCGACCCAAGGGCGCGATCATCACGCACCGCAACCGCTCGCTGGCGTTCTTGCACTGGCCGGTGATCTACGACGTGGGCCGCGACGATGTGCTGCTGCACACCGGGCCCTTCCACCACTCCGCACCCTTCGGCATGGCGCTGTGCCAGCTTTGCCTGGGCGGCAGCGTCGTCATCATGCCGGCGTTCCGGCCCGAGGCGGCGCTGTCCCTGATCGAGCGCGAACGCGTGAGCTGGGCCTTCATGGTGCCGACGATGCTCACGCAGATCATCGAGCAGACCGGCCGCGATGCGCCACGGCCTGACGTCTCCTCGTTGCGGCGCGTGCTCTCCGGCGGGGCGGCGCTGCCCACGGTGGTGAAGGAACGCGTGATGGCGATCTTTCCCGAAGCCGGCCTCTACGAGTTCTATGGCGCCACCGAGGCGGGCACCATCACCGTGCTCCTGCCGCAGGACCAGCGCCGCAAGACGCGCTGCGTGGGCCGGCCGGTGTTCGGCTCCGAGGTCGTGTTGCTCGATGCGCAACGTCAGCCGGTGGCGCCCGGCGCGGTGGGCGAGATCTTCATGCGCACGCCCAGTCTGTTCGATGGCTACTACAACGCACCCGACAAGACCGCGCAGGCGTTCCACGATGGCTGGTGCACGCTGGGCGACCTGGGCCGGCTGGACGAAGAAGGCTTTCTCTACATCGTGGACCGCGTGAAGGACGTGATCAAGAGCGGTGGCGTCAACGTGTATCCCTCCGAGATCGAGGAGGTGCTGCTGACGCATCCCGATGTGGTGGAGGTGGCGGTCGTCGGTATTCCACACGCGCGTTGGGGCGAGGCGGTTCACGCGATCGTCGTCACACGTTCCGGTGCGCCGTTGACCCATGAGGCGCTGGTGCGCCACTGCGCCGGGCAGCTGGCGGATTACAAGACACCCAAGTCTGTCGAGACCCGGGCAGAACTGCCGCACAGCCCGGCTGGAAAGATTCTCAAGCGATCGCTGCGCGACCCGTTCTGGGCGCAGGCAGCGCAAAAAGTCTGAGAAGCAGTCATCGCGTTGACATGACGCGGATTTCACCCATGAAGGAGATTCGATGATCGACTACAAGCCCATGCTGGGGCAGAAGGGCCCCACATTCACCTGCACCGTCGAGGCGGGGAAGATCAAGGAGTACGCCGCCGCGGTCGATGACATGAGCGAGTTCTACTGGAGCGACGACCCCGTCGAGCAGTACGCGCCGCCCACGTTCAGCCACATCTACCGCTCGGGGAAGATGAGCGCGATGAGCAGCGCCGACCTCACGCGCTTCGTGCAGGGCGAGCACGAAATCATCTACCACCGCCCGCTGCGACCGGGCGACAAGCTCAGCTACGACATCGAGATCGTGGATGTCACCGAGAAAGAGGGGCGCCAGTCGGGCCCCATCGCGCTGATCGTTCTACAGACCGTGCTGCGCGACCCGGCCGGCGTGCCGGTGCAGACCATCCGCCAAACCTTCGTTGGACGCAGGTGAACCCATGGAAAACTACTACGACGACATCGCCATCGAAGACGGCACCTCCGAGAAGGGCCTGCGCCCCGCCGAGTACCGCAAGCCCGAGCCGCGCCGCGCGCGCCGTTTCACAGAGATCGAACCGGGCGCCGCATTGCCCGTGCTGGTGCAAGGGCCCATCACCCGCACGCACATCGTCAAGTACGCCGGCGCCTCGTACGACTTCAATCCCATCCATCACGACGAGCAGTTCGCGAACAAGGCTTTGTCGGGCGGCATCATTGCGCACGGGATGATGGTCATGGGCTACCTCGGCAAGAGCGTGGCTGCCTACCTGGGCACCGGCCAGTTCGACCGCTTCGTCTCGCGCAATGTCGCCATGACGCGGCCCGGCGACACGCTGCGCATCGAAGGGCGCGTCGAGGAACTCATTCCGAGGCCGGACGGCGGCGGCACGGTGCGCATCAGCTTGGTGGCGAAGCATGCGGAAACCGGCGTGCTGCTGTGCACCGGCGAAGTCAGCTGCACGCTGAAGTGAGGGCGGGCATGGCACGCATCGCTTATCCCACCCGCGAGCAGCTGGAAGACGAGGCGGCCGTGGCCCTCGACGGCATGAAGCCGATGAACGTCTTTCGCATGCTCGCGCGTGCCGACTCCCTGGCGCCGCCGCTCTTCGAGGCTGCCACGCGCTTGTTCACCAAGGGCACGATCGAGTTGCCGCCGCGTTTGCGGCAGATCGCGATCCTGCGAGTCGCTGGCGCCATGAAGGTCGACTACCTCGTGGCCCATCACGAGCCCATCAGCCGCCGCGTGCGCATGACGGACGCCGAGATCGCGGCATGCATCGCCGCCGACGAGCCGGGCTGGGCGACGGTTGGCGCGGCGGAGGCGGCGGTGGCGCGCTATGCCACCGAGTCGACGCTCACGATCCAGGTGAGCGACGCGGCCTTCGATGCCGTGCGCGCCGTCTTGTCCGACCGGCAGATCGTGGAGCTTGCGACGGTTGTGGGCTTCTACAACCTGATCGGGCGCGTGCTGGCGGCCTTGCACATCGAAGTCGAGCCCGCAGGCTCATCAACTCAACACATCAAGCATCAGGAGACATCATGAACATCCTTTCCCGCTGGCCTCTGCATTTCAAGGCCGCCGCGGCGGCAACGCTGGCAGCGTCGCTCGCCATCATGCCCACGGCCGCTTCGGCCCAGGCGTCCAACTACCCGACCAAACCCGTCACCATCGTCGTGGCGTTCCCTGCGGGCAGCAGCAACGACGCGCTGGCGCGCGACCTGGCGCAGGCCATGACGCCGCTTCTCGGCCAGACCGTGGTGGTGGTGAACAAGGGCGGTGTGGGCGGCGTGCTGGGCACCGATGAAGTGGCCAAGGCCGCGCCGGACGGCTACACCATCGGCTGGGGCACCAGCTCTCAACTCGTGATGAACGCCGGCGTTTACAAGCGCCTGCCCTTTGACGTGGAGAAAGACCTCAAGCAAGTCGGCCTCATCATCAAGGTGCCACTCGTCATCGTGGCGGGCAACCGCGTGCCGCCCACGCTGGCCGAGTTCGTCAAGCAAGCCAAGGCCGAACCGCAGAAGTTCACCTACGGGTCTGCCGGCAATGGCTCGGTGTCGCATGTGATGAGCGAGCTGTTCCTGAAAGAGGCGGGCATCACCGTCCAGCATGCGCCCTATCGCGGCATTGCGCCCGCGTTGATGGACGTGGCGGCCGGCACCGTGGACTTCGCGGTCGACACGCTGATTGCCACCAAGACACTGATCGACCAGGGCCGAGGGCACTGGCTCGGCGTGGGCGGCGACAAGCGCAGCCCCAGCCAGCCGAACGTGCCGACCTTCGCCGAGCAGGGCTACCCGAACTTCCAGGCCTACAGCTGGTCGAGCCTGTTCGCGCCGGGGAAGACGCCCGACGACGTCGTCCAGAAGCTCAATGCCGCGCTCAACACCGCGATGCAGGCGCCTGCTTTCCAGGCCCGGATTGCGCAGGTCGGTGGCGAGCTGTTGGGGGGCTCACCGGCGGCCGCGGAGCGGTTCGGCGCGGCGGAGCGGGCGAAGTGGGTGCCCTTCATCCGGGCGCAGAACATCTCGGTGGAGTGAGGGGCCGGGCGCGGGTTGGCACTGCCAAGGAGGGGCGCAAGCCCCGTCATCCGCGCCCGATGTAGGGCATCTTGGTGGCCATGATGGTCATGAACTGCACGTTCGATTCGAGCGGCAGGGCCGCCATGTGCACGATGGCGTCCGCCACATGGGCGACGTCCATGCGGGGCTCGGCCACCAGCGCGCCATTCGGTTGCAGGATGCCCTGCGCCATGCGCTCGGTCATCTCGGTG
>CAZBOF010000035.1:0-31060 GCA_964493285.1 uncultured Rhizobacter sp.
GAGGATGTCGTTCTGGATGGTCCCGCTGAGCTGCTCCTGCGCCACGCCCTGCTCTTCGGCCGCGACCACGTAGCCCGCCAGCACCGGCAGCACGGCGCCGTTCATCGTCATGCTCACGCTCACCTTGTCGAGCGGAATCTCGTCGAAAAGGATTTTCATGTCGGCCACGCTGTCGATGGCCACGCCGGCTTTGCCGACGTCGCCCGTCACGCGCGGATGGTCGCTGTCATAGCCGCGGTGCGTGGCGAGGTCGAACGCGACGCTGACGCCTTGCCCGCCCGCGGCCAGTGCCTTGCGATAGAACGCATTCGAGGCTTCCGCGGTGGGGAACCCCGCGTACTGGCGGCTCGTCCAGGGCCGCACGGCGTATCTCGTGGCCTGGGGGCCGCGCAGGAAAGGTGCGAACCCGGGCAGGGTGTTGGTGTGCGCCAAGCCGTCGAGATCTGCCGCGGTGTACAGCGGCTTCACGACGATGCCTTCGGGCGTGGTCCAGTTCAACGCGTCGAGCTGGCCGCCGGGCGCGGATTTGGCGGCAGCTTTCTGCCACTCGGCGAGGGCGTCCTGCGGGGGCAATTTGGCATTCGACATGATGGATTCGATGTGAGAACCACGGGCCCGCACCCCCGCCGTTACGGCGAGAACCTCACCGCACCTTCGCGCGAAACGCCGGGATGCGTGAGGTTCTGGCTGGACGCGGGCCCATGGCACCGTCATAATTCAAAATTGAATTATATATACAACGCCTCGTTTTCAACCCACCCCGCAGGTTGTTGTCCCCGCTGCCCATGCCCGATTCACATCTCGCCCCTGCCGATTCTTCGGCTGCCCCCTCGGCGCGGCTGCGCGAGCGTGCGCTGTACGAGCAGGTGGCAGAGCGGCTGCGGGCGCGCATCCTCGCCCACACGCTGCCGCCTGGCAGCTGGATCGACGAGCAGGCCCTCACGGCCGAGTTCGGCATCAGCCGCACCCCGCTGCGCGAGGCCCTCAAGGTCCTGGCCTCGGAGGGGCTGGTCACGATGCGGCTGCGGCGCGGCGCCTATGTCACCGAAGTGTCGGAGCGCGACCTCTCCGAGGTCTTCCACCTGCTCGCCCTCCTCGAAGGCGACGCCGCCGCCGAAGTGGCGCGCCGCGCCAGCCCCCAGGCCTTGAAAGAACTTCAAGAACTGCATCACCAGCTCGAAGTCACCGGCAACGACCGGGAAGCGTTCTTCAGCGCCAACGAGCGCTTCCACATCCGCCTGCTCGAGATCGCCGGCAACCGCTGGCGCGTGCAACTGGTCAACGACCTGCGTCGCGTCATGAAGCTCAACCGCCACCACTCACTGCTCAAGCAAGGGCGCCTGGAGGCCTCCATGGCGGAACACCACGCGTTGATGGCGGCCCTGCTCTCGCGCGATGCCGATCAGGCGAAGCAGCTCATGCACGAACACATCGCGCACGGCCAGGAAGCCGCCACCCTCACTTGAGCGGCCGCCGGCACCCGCCGGTTGGCGCGGCGACAATCACGCCCATGCAACAACGCCCCACCTTGAGCCTGATTGCCGCCGTGGCGCGCAACGGCGTGATCGGCCACGACAACGGCCTGCTCTGGCATTTGCCCGAAGACATGGCCCATTTCCGGCGCACGACGATGGGCAAGCCGGTGATCATGGGCCGCAAGACCTGGCACTCCCTGCCCACGCGGTTTCGCCCCCTGCCAGGGCGGGTCAACGTCGTGGTGACGCGCAATGCGGCCTGGGCGGAAGCGGGTGCCATTGCAGCCTCCTCGCTCGAAGACGCCTTGGTGCGCCTGGCAGGCGCCGACAAGGTCTACGCCATCGGCGGCGGCGCACTCTACGAGGCCGCGCTCCCCCAGGCCGACGAACTGGTGCTGACGGAGATCGACCGCGACTTCGATGGCGACACCCGGTTCCCGCCATGGCCTCGCGACGCCTTTGAGGAGATCAGCCGGGAAACCCACCAGGCGGCTGCGCCCAACACGTTCGGCTTCTCGTTCGTGGTGTACAGGCGGGTGCGCTGACACCGAAGCACGCGCCATGAAAGAGGCCCGCGCAAGGCGGGCCTCTTAGAACGCTGAACAAGACGGCGCATCCTCGCTTTGGGCGGTCTGCGGCGTTGCAAATGTTCAGCGTCGTCTCAGATGACAGCGTGGAGCTTTCTTTTTACTTGCCGAACTGCGCCTTGGCCTGGTTCACGCATGCGGTCTTGGCATCTCCTGCCAGCGCATCGCACTTCTCCGCCGCGACCTTGTAGTCGGCGTCGCGCGCGGCCTTGTTCACGTCGTTGCGCTCTTCGCGCACGTTCTTCTTCATCTTCGCATCGGCCTTGGCTTTCGTTTCCGCCGCCTTGGCTTCCTTCTCGCAGACATCCTTCGCGTTGCCGCTCAGGTCGTCACAGCGTTCCTTGGCCACTTTGTAGTCGGCCTCGGCCCGTGCGACCAGCACCTTGTTGTGGTCGCTCGCCTTGCCGGTGTAGTTCGCCTCCAGTTCGGCCTTGGCCACCTTTTCCTTGCCCTTGGCTTCTTCCTGGCAGACGTCCTTGCTGTTGCCGGACATCGCATCGCATGCGGCACGCTGCTGCTTGTACTCGGCGGCAATCCGATCCTTGCCAGTGTCGTAGTCGGCCTTGCTCATGTTCGCCGCGTAGGCGCTCGGCAGGATCAAAGCACCCACCATCAGCAGCGTCGCGTGGAGTGTCGAGAGTTTCATGGGGCTTACCTTTCATTGGAGATGTGGAGGACGGAGATGGCCGACGCGGTCACTGAACAGCGCGACGGCCGACAACGGGAAGCAGTATTGAAAAACCCCCTCATCGTGCGAAGCAGACGGCGCCTTTCGTCTCCGTGGGCGATGTCCTACGGCTGCGGCAGCCGCTCGCTTGTAGGTCCTTTCTGTCAACCAAGCGGGCAGATGACGGCTGGTAGAACCAGATATTGCAGCGCACACTGAATGCAACCTGATTCACGTGCGCCGTTCAAACCTGCGCACAGGAGCTGACCTCATGTCTACTTCTGCACTCAAAACCTACATCGTCGAAGACAGCCCTGTGATCAGAGAGAACCTGATCGCCACGCTTGAAGAGCTGGTTCCCGTGGAGGTGGTCGGCACCGCCGACGACGAATCCTCCGCGGCGCAGTGGCTGGATCACACGAAATCCGGCGTCGACCTCGTCATCGTCGACATCTTCTTGAAGTCCGGCTCCGGGCTGGGCGTGCTGCAAGCCGCGCACGCGCTGCCCAACGACAGCAAGGTGGTGGTGCTGAGCAACTACGCCACGCCGGACATGCGCATGAAGTGCAAGGAACTGGGCGCCGACGAGGTGTTCGACAAGTCCAACGAAATCGACGCGCTGATCCTCTATTGCGAACGGCTGGCGGCCGCAAGCGGCATTCCCACCCGCATGTCGAGCGCTAACACGCTCTGACAGCCGGCGACAACGGGCGCGGCCTCAGAGCCAGTATTCCCAGGCCCTGGAGAAGATTTCCTTCACCCGGAAATGCAGCGGCCGCTTGCGCCACTGCGCCAGCGTGATTTCTTCGGAGGCCGCCAGGTCCTCTTCGAACATCATCTGCATCAGCGCACCGAAGTCGGTTCCCAAGACCACCGCATTGAGTTCGTAGTTGTGCAGAAAGCTGCGCCAGTCGAGGTTGGTGGAGCCGATGGTGGCCCACACGCCGTCGATGACGACGGACTTGGAATGCAGGATGACGCCGCCACGTTCGAAGATCTTCACGCCGGCACGCAGCAGTCGCTCATAGAACGACCGGCCGGCATGAAAGACGAGCGAGGCATCGGTCTGGCTCGGAAGAATCAAGCGCACATCCACCCCCCTCCGCGCGGCCGCCTCAAGCGCGGCCAGCAACTGCGGATCGGGCACGAAGTAGGCGTTGGTGATCTGGATACGCGTTTCCGCGCTGCCGATGGCCGACAGCAGCGTGGCATAGATCGGGCTGTACGCCTCCTCGGGCGAACTGCCGATCGCGCGAACCACGTCGCGCCCCACGGGCGGATTGGGTGGGAAGTACTCCCGCTGCGGCAGGGGGTCGCCCTGCTGGTCCTCCCATGCCGCGAGAAACAACTTCTGGAACTCCGCCACCACCGGGCCGGTGATTTGCAGATGCGTGTCTCTCCAAGCTGGACCCGGCTCGCCGTCGGGCCCTGCCTTCGCCTTGGATCCGCGGCTGAAGGAGCCGCTGGAGTAGACGCCGCTGATGTTGATGCCGCCCAGGAATGCGGTGCGCCCATCCACCACCAGCAGCTTGCGGTGCCCGCGCTGGTTCAGCTCCCACGACTTGCGCGCGGCAAGCGGATTGATCGGGTTGAACTCCAGCACCCGAATGCCGCTGTCTTGCAGACGCTGGAAGAACTCCTCGGGAGTTCCGATGGTGCCCACGCTGTCGCGGATGATGTTGACTTGCACGCCCTTGGCCTGCTTGGCCGTCAAGGCCTCGGCGAAGCGGCGGCCCACCTCGTCATCGTCGAGGATGTAGGTTTCCAGATTGATGTGGTCACGCGCCGCCTCGATGGCAGCGAACATCGCCCGGTAGGTGGCGGGCCCATCCTTCAGCAACAGCACCCGATTGCCGGTGGTGAGCGGGCTGCCCACCAGCGCCTCTTCCACCGCGAGGTGCCGCTCGAAGATGCCCGTCTGCGGGCCGCGCAAGTCCATTCGATCGAGCAGCGCCTTGCTCTGTTCGGCCGACATCGGACCCCGCCGCCCTTCCAATTGCACTGCGCGCGCAGGCACCAGCTGCCCGCCGGGTTCGATGACAGGCAACTGCGCGCACGCCGTCAGCGTGCACAAGGCGAAGAGCGCCAGCGTGCACTGGACGATCGGACGCCAGCCGGCGCAGCCCGTTCTTTTTGACATAGACACGTCCTTTCCGGTGATGCCGCGAGGCCACGCGACCCTGCTGACGGCACTTGCCAGACACGGCACCGATGGTGCGGCACGGTGCGGCTACCCATCCATCGGACAGCAGGGCAAGCCCATGTAGGACGCGCGGCTTTGCAGCGTACTTTCGCGGCTCGCTTCACAGGTGTAGTCGTTGTCCGACAGTGTTCGCCGCGCTCGTCCGATTGGCCCTGAAGCCAACGTACGAGAACATGTCCCATCCCTTCAACGCCCCCTCTCAATAGGAGACGACATGCCGCCTCGCGCCGCCAACAATCCGTTCTGGAGCACCGCATCGTTCGGCGAGGCCGCAACGACGTCTCCGATGGAGTTGTCCGAGCTGGGCGAGCATCTCGACTCATGCTCCAAAGGCCGATGGTTCACTTTGCGCTGTGCGGCAGACGCAATGAACGGATTCGTCTCGGCGCGTCTGATGACCACCCTCGTGGCCATCGGCGCATTGATGAGCGTCGGCCTGCTGATCGTCTGACCGCATGGCGCAAGCCGCGTTCTTGCGCCTGGTTCCCGGTGCTCCCAAGGAGCTGGCCGCCGTCCTCGACGGATCCCGAGGGCCCGTACAACCTCCGATTCGCTCCGAAATATTCGGCCAGCAGCGTTTCGCGCAGCATGGACGCAGCCTCGCGGAAACCCACCGTGCGGAGCGCCCACGCTGGCGTACCGCCACCTTCTTCCCGCGCCTGCGCAGCAACATCGAGACGCTGCGCGAAGCGCACCGCTACATCGGCATCCAGGCCACGACCGGCTATGACATCAGCCCGGCCGCCGAATGGCTGCTCGACAACTTTCACCTGATCGAGGCGCAGCTCAAGCAGATCCACGAAGGCCTGCCCCGCAGCTACTTCCGCAGCCTGCCGGTTCTGCAAGACGAGCCGTTGGCCGGCTTGCCGCGCGTGTATGGCGTGGCCTGGGCTTTCGTGGCGCACACCGACGGCGCATTCGACGACGAATTGCTTCAACAGTTTCTGATCGCCTACCAGCAGAACCGCGAACTCAACCTCGCCGAGATGTGGGCCCTGCCCACGACCTTGCGTGTGGTGCTGATCGAGAACCTGCGCCGCCTGGCCGAGCGCGTCGCCACGAACAAGGCCGCCCGCGCCGTGGCCAACCTGTGCTGCGACCGTCTCGACACCTACAGCGTGCAAGCGCTCGACGAGCTGCTGGCATTGCTGCACCAGCGTGGCGTGGCGCGGGTGTTCCTGGCCCAGATGGCCCAACGCCTGCAAGACCGCCGCACCATCGGCGACGACGTCGACGTGACGCCCTACCAGGTATGGCTGAGCATGGTGCTGCCCGACCTGCCGGCTTTGCGCGTGCAGCAAAGCGCCGACCAGGCGGCCGACAACCTCAGCGTGAGCAACGCGGTGTCTTCGCTGCGCGCCATCGGTGACGCCGACTGGTCGGACATCATCGCGCACGCCAGCGTACTGATGCAGCTGATGCTGACCTCGCCCGTGTTCGCGGCGGAGCATTCCGGCACGCGCGACCGCACCTTGCACGACATCGAGTCGCTTGCGCGACGCAGCGGGCGCGCCGAGACCGACGTGGCACGCGCCCTTCTCGCGCGCACCCAGGCGGCACCCGCCGACCCGCAGGCGTCCGTGCCGAGCCACTGGCTGCGTGGCCCCGGCCGCGCAGAGTTCCTGCGCGAACTGGACTTGCATGAACAGCCCGGCACGGCCTGGGCCGCCTGGGCGCGCCGCAATGCACTGCCGCTGTATCTCGGCGCCTTGGCCCTGGGCCTGGGCGCCACCGCATGGAGCGTGCTGAGCCCGGGCGCCGGCGCGGGGCAGGTGGGCGCCCCCGGCGGCTTGGCCATCCTGGGCGCCTTGCTCATGCTGCTGCCGCTGTCGGAGGCCGTGGTGGCCGTGATCAACCGACTCATCAGTGAATCGGCGCGACCGCGCCATCTGCCGCGTCTCGCGCTGGCCGACGGGATTCCACCCGAGCATCGCGTGATGGTGGTCATCCCGGGCATCCTGACCCGCCCGGCAGTCATCCGAGATCTGGTGCACCGCCTGCAACTCCACTACCTCGCCAACCCCGAGCGCAATGCACAGTTCGCGCTGCTCACCGACTGGGCCGACGCCGACAGCGAGAAGCAGCACGACGACGCGGCACTGCTCGACGAAACGGTGACACGCCTCCAGGAGCTGAACCGCCGCCATCCACTGGACGCACCCTCCGCTCCGCGGTTCATCCTGCTGCACCGAAAACGCCAGTTCAGCCAGACCGAACAGAAATGGATTGGCTGGGAGCGCAAGCGCGGCAAGCTGGAGCAGCTGGTCGGTGCATTGGCCGAAGGCACGTCGAGCGCATTCCTCGATCTCGGCGAAGCGTCTCGCATCGAGCACGGCGCAGCCTATGTGGTCACGCTCGACAGCGATACCCAACTGCCGCCGGGGCGCCTGCGCGAGCTGGTGGGCCTGGCGGCACACCCCCACAACCAGCCCTGCCTGGACGAGGGGGCCCGCTGCGTCGTCAGCGGCTACGGCATCCTCCAGCCGCACATCGCCACCCCGCTGCCGGCCCCGAAGGATTTCACGCTGTACCACTGGCTGTTCGCCGGCCAGTGCGGCATCGACCCCTACAGCGTGGCCAGCTCCGAGATCTACCAGGACATCTTTGCCGAAGGCACGTTCACCGGCAAAGGCCTGCTGCATGTGCGGGCCGTGCACGCCATGCTGTCGGGACGCCTGCCGCAGGGCCAGGTGCTGAGCCACGATCTGCTGGAAGGCTCGCTCGCGCGGTGCGCGGTCGCCACCGACATCAACGTGATCGAAGACGCTCCATTCCATGCCGACGTGGGCGCCTCCCGCGTGCACCGATGGACCCGCGGCGACTGGCAGTTGCTGCCGTTCCTCTTCCAGCCTGAACGGTACCCGCTGCGCGGCATCAACCGCTGGAAGATGTACGACAACCTGCGCCGCTCGCTGGTGGCGCCCGCCTCGCTGGCGCTGCTGCTGTTCGCGCTGCACGGCGACGTGTTGTCTCCGTGGACGGCGCTGGCACTGGTGGTCGCCGCCTTCACCGCCGGCCCGCTGATGGGTGCCATCGCGTCGTTCTCGCCGAGCCGCGACGACCTGGCCAAGCGCCACTACTACAGCCGCGCCATCAGCGACCTCGCGCGGGCCCTGTGGGGCGGGGCATGGCATGTGGCCCAGCTCGTGTCGCATTCGATCCTGGCGCTGGACGCCATCGTGCGTGCGCTGTACCGCATGCTGGTCAGCCGAAGGCACCTGCTGCAATGGACCACGTCGGCCGCCGCACAGGCGCAGGCGCGAACCCGTCTCGCCGCGCTCGCGGTGCAGCACTGGAAGGCCACGGCCGTGTCGCTGGCACTGCTCGCCGCTCTGTGGGCCGCAGGCACGCCGAACCCGGCGCTGTCGACGGTGCTGTGCCTGCTGTGGGCCGCCTCGCCGGTATGGACCTGGATCGCCAGCCGCCCGCGCATGGTGGCCGAAGGCTCGGCACTCTCGGCATCCGACGACGCCGCGCTGGAAGGCATCGCTCGCGACACCTGGCGCCTGTTCGAGCGCTGCGTCGGGCCCGAAGACCGCCATCTGCCGCCGGACAACCTGCAGACGTTGCCGCACGACATGGTGGCGCACCGCACATCGCCGTCGAACATCGGGCTGTACCTGCTTGCCACGGCGTGCGCACGCGCCTTCGGCTGGATCGGCACGCAGACGATGGTCTCGCGCCTCGAAGCCACGCTGGCCACCCTCGACACCCTGCCGCGCCACCGTGGCCACTTTCTCAACTGGTACGACACCACCACCGGCACGCCCTTGCTGCCGATGTATGTGTCCACCGTGGACAGCGGCAACCTGAGCGGCCATCTGCTGGCGGTGGCCCAAGCCTGCCTGGAACGCGCCCATGCGCCGCTCGATCTCGGCGAGGCCACACGCGCACTCCGCGCCTCGCAACGCCGGCTGGACCTTCGGCGCGAGGAGATCGCCGCCTTGTGGGCCGACACCGTGCTCATGCGCCTGCTCGCGATCCGAGATCCGCTCGCGGCCATGCAAGAGCACATGCCCGGCTTCAGCCAGATGCTCGACGAAGCCGAGCAGATGCTCGGCGAGCGGCTGCCCGGCGGGGACGTGCCGGTGGACGTGAGCGGGCCGGCAGCCGGCGCGGATCTCGCCTGGCTCCTGTTCGACCACGTGGCCACATTGCGATCGGCCTGGGCCGATGTGCGTGCCGCGGCCACGGACAACGGCCACACCGACGCCACGCAACGCCTGCGCGACATCGCCCGGCGCTGCGAGCAGTTGGCCTGGGAGGCCGACTACACCTTCCTCTACCACCGCAAGCGGCACCTCTTCCATATCGGCTACCGCGTCGCAGAGCAGGAGCTGGACGCCGGCTTCTACGACCTGCTGGCCTCGGAATCGCGGCTCACCAGCCTGCTGGCCATCGCCAAGGGCGATGTCCCCGTCAGCCATTGGGCCTCTCTGGGGCGACCGTTCTACGCAGTCGGCAAGACGGCGGGGCTGCGCTCCTGGTCCGGTTCGATGTTCGAGTACCTCATGCCCACGCTCGTGCTGCACGAGCCGCATGGCAGCGTGCTGCGCGACGCCTGCCAGGCCGCGCTCAGCGAGCAGATCGCGTTCGCCAAGTCGCGGGGCGTGCCGTGGGGCATCTCCGAATCGGCCTATGCAGGGCGCGACCACACGCTCGCCTACCAATACACGCCACAAGGCGTGCCACGGCTCGCGCTCAGGCGCACGCCCGCCGATGAACTGGTGATCGCGCCCTATGCCACCGCGCTGGCGTCGCAGGTGGCCCCGCGGCGCGCGATCGCCAACTTCGGCGCGCTCGAACAGCTTGCCGCGCGGTCTCGCTACGGGTTCATCGAGGCGCTCGATTTCACCGCCGCGCGCCTGTCCGCCGGCGAAGCCTACGCGCCGGTCAGCACCTTCATGGCGCACCACCAAGGCATGAGCATCGTCGCGTTGGCCAACGTGCTGCTCAATGGCGCTGCGCAGCGCTGGGGCATGGCCAACCCGTACATCGAAGCGGTATCGTCCCTGCTGCATGAACGCGCGCCGCGCGAGGTGTCGATGCTGCACGCACCACCGCCCGCCCCCGCCGAACAACTTGCGCCACGGGGACCCGGGCTGCTGCGCGACATCGCGCCCGGCACGCTCGCGATCGAGCCGACCCACGTGCTATCGAACGGGCGCTACAGCGTCTCGCTGCGGCCGAACGGCGCAGGCGGCAGCCGCTGGGGCGCAGTGAACCTCACGCGCAGCCGAGACGATGCCCTGCGCGACACGCACGGCAGCTTCTTCTACCTCCGCTGGGGGCCGCAGCCGCACCCGGTGTCGATCACACAGCGCCCCGCGCCCGACCCCGAGGCGCAGTACAGCGCGACCTACCACGCCGACCGCGTGTGCTTCGACGCGGCCTGGCCGGGCTTGCAGGCCCACACCACCGTGTGGGTCGGCCCGGAAGACGACATCGAGCTGCGCCGCGTCGAACTGCGCAACCTCAGCGACAAGACCCTGACGATCGAGCTGATCTCTGCGTTCGAGATCACGCTGGCCGATCCGCGCGCCGACGAGGCGCACCCCGCTTTCACCAACTTGTTCGTGCAGGCCGAATGGCTGCCGGCGCAACAGGCGCTGATGTTCGAACGCCGGCCCCGGCTGGCCACCGAGCGCGGCATGCACGCGGCGCACTTCCTCGCCGAGACCGATCCGCAAGTGATCGGACTGCGCCTGTGCACCGACCGCGAGCGCTGGCGGGGACGCAACCACGATGCGAGCCAGCCGCTGGCCGCGTTCGCCGTCCCGCCGCCCGCCGGCGACGATGGCACGGTGCCGCTGGACACCGGGCTGGACCCGATGTGCGCCATGGCGGTCCAACTGCGCATTGCGCCTCGCGCGAAAGCACAGTTGACGTTCGCCACGGCCGCCTCGGATGACGCCTCGACACTGCGCGCGGTGGTCGACAAGCATCGCCAGACCAGCCACGTGCAGCGCGCCTCGCTGATGTCGGCCACGCTCACGGGCATCCGCCTGCGCGCACTGGGCATCAGCGCCGACAACTTCGCCGCCGTCCAATCGCTGACCACCGCGCTGGCCCTCACGCTGACCATGCCGCGGCCACGCCAGGGACGCGAAGAGGAAGTGGTGGCCGAGGTCTGCGACCGGCGCACGCTCTGGCGCTTCGGCATCTCGGGCGACCGGCCGATCCTGCTGGTGTCGGCCGGCGTGACGCAGGGTGTCGGCCTCCTGCGCACGCTGGCGCAAGCGCTCGGCCTGTGGTCATGGGGCGGCATCGCATGCGACCTCGTGGTGGTGAGTGCCGAACCGGCGTCGTACGTGATGGCGCTTCAGCGCGAGATCACCTCGCTGCGCGAGCGCCACCTCGCCGACGGCGCGCAGTCGGGCCGTTCGACCACGGGATTCCATCTGCTGCGTACCGACGAGCTTTCAGCCGAAGAACTCAGCACGCTGCAAAACCTTGCGCGCGTCCGGCTGTATGCCGACGGCCGCCCGCTGCTGCACCACATCCAGGAATGGATTGAACAGCACGAAGCCGACCGCGAGCGGCGCCAGGACATCACGGTCGTCCCGGTTCCGGTGGCGCAGGGGCCGTCGTCGCCGGTGCCGGCTCCCACCGGCACGTTCTCCGCCGAGACCGGCGAGTTCCGCTTCGGCGTGAGTGCGCTGATGCGCCCGCCACGGCCGTGGATCAATGTGCTGTCGAACCCCGAGTTCGGTGCGCAGATCTCCGAGGCCGGCGGTGGCTACACCTGGGCGGTGAACAGCCGCCTGAACCAGCTCACCGCATGGTCCAACGACCCCGTGGCCGACCCTCCTTCGGAATGGTTCCTTCTGCAAGACCGCAGAACGCTCGACACCTGGAGCGTCACGCCATCCGCCTGGGGCGACCCGCGGCTCGAATACCGCGTGAGCCACGGCCAGGGCGACACCACCATCACGCATCGGCGCGGCGATCTGGATGTTTCCGCCACCTGGTGCGTCGACACCGGAACGGCCGTCAAGCAGATTCGCCTGCGCCTGATCAACCGCGGCCACCGGACCCTGCACCTGCGCGTGGCCGGCATGGCCGAATGGATGATGGGCACGAGCCGCTCCGACCGCAGCACCGTGTTCTGCACGGCCCACACGCAACGCCTGCACGACAGCCGCCTCACCACGCTGCTGTGCACGCAGCGCGAGCGCACCGCAGGCTATGGCAACGGCACCGCATTCCTCGCGCTCGCAGATCCTCAAGCGGAGGGATTGGCCCACCCTGGCGTCGACTGGACCTGCGACCGCCGCGAGTGCTTCGACGCCTGGGGCCGCGTGGTCGTGCCGGAGCGCTATGGCCAGCAGTCGGGCGAAGGACTCGATCCGTGCGCCGCGTTGTCCAGCCGCCTCACCCTGCAACCCGGCGAAGAGACGCAGCGCGTGTTCCTCCTGGGCTACGGCGCCAGCCCGGCGGCCGCGCGCGAACTCGCCGCCAGCAGCGCAGGCACGGCTGCGCTGAGCCGGCAAGACGCGGTGCGCGAGCACTGGGACGCCCTGCTGAGCGCCACCACCGTGAAGACCCCCGACCCCTTGTTCGATGCGATGGTCAACCGCTGGCTGCTGTACCAGTCGGTCGCCTGCCGGCTGTGGGCGAAGGCCGGGTTCTATCAGGCCGGGGGCGCGACGGGCTTTCGCGACCAGCTGCAAGACGCGATGGCGCTGGCCTGGGCGCGGCCGGACATGCTGCGCCAGCAGATCCTCACCTGCGCCTCGCGCCAGTTTCCGCAAGGCGACGTGCAGCACTGGTGGCACGCCCCCACCGGCGCGGGCGTTCGCACCCATTTCTCCGATGACTTGCTCTGGCTGCCCTTCGCCTGCGCACACTACCTGCGCGCCACCGGCGAGAACGCCTTGCTCGACGAGGCGGTGCCATTCATCGACGGCAACGAGATCCCCGAAGGGGCCGAGGATGCGTACGACATCCCCGAGATCAGCCACGAGACCGCTTCCGTCTACGAGCACGCCGCGCGCACCATCGACCGCAGCCTGCGCGTGGGCGTGCACGGCCTGCCGCTGATGGGCACCGGCGACTGGAACGACGGCATGAACCGTGTCGGGCACGAAGGCCGCGGTGAATCCGTGTGGCTGGGCTGGTTCCTGTGCCAGGTGGTGTCGGAGTTCGCCCCGATCGCCAACGCGCGTGGCGACACCGCCCGCGCCAGGCGATGGCTCAACGCGGCGGACGGATGGCGCACCGCACTGCGCGGCCCGGCCTGGGACGGTCAATGGTTCAAGCGCGCTTTCTTCGACAACGCACAGCCCCTGGGCTCGCACCAGAACGAAGAAGGCCGCATCGACCTCATCGCGCAGGCCTGGTCGGTACTGTCCGGGGCGGCCGCACCCGCGTTGCAGCGCATGGCCATGGCCGCCGTCGACGAACACCTGGTGCAGCGCGAGGCCGGCCTGATCCAGCTGCTCGATCCGCCACTGGCCCGTGCCGTGCCCAGCGCCGGCTACATCCAGGCCTACCCGCCGGGCGTGCGCGAAAACGCCGGCCAGTACTCGCACGCCGGGGTGTGGTCGATGATGGCGCAAGCCCGCATGCGCCGGGCCGGCCAGCCGGTGAGCGGCATCTCGGCCTCATCGGTGCCCGATGAATTGGCCGGCGACACGGTGTATCGCTACTTCACCTACCTCAGCCCCGCCCATCGCTCACAGCACCCCCAGCGCGGCCCGGTCTACGGCATCGAGCCGTATGTCATGGCAGGCGACGTCTACACGCAGCCGCCCTACACCGGGCGCGGCGGCTGGAGCTGGTACACAGGCGCCGCCGCCTGGATGCACCGCGCAGCGATCGAATCGGTGTTCGGACTCTCCCAGACGGCAGAGACGATGTCCCTGTGCCCGTGCCTGCCGTCGCATTGGCCGCGTGCGGAGCTTCGGCTACGCCGGGGCTTGCTCACGCTGCGCTTCATCCTGGTTCGCGCCCTCACGCATGACGCCATGGCGCTTGCCGCCCTGGCGCCCGCCGACGCCGCGCAAGCCCGGTTGCTTCTGCCCGGCGATCCGCTGGCGTGGCAGGGGCTGGAAGGAGAGTTCGCCTTCGTGATCCCGACGCTGGAGCCGCTGCAGCCTGCGACCGCCCCCGCGTCGGCCGCGGAAACCTCGTACTGAAGGCGTCCCGCAAGGCGCCCCACATCCAGGCGAGGCGCCGTCCTACGCCTCGTGCCGCCGCACGCCGATGGGCTGCGGCCTGCGGGGTTCCTAAAGTAAGCAGATGGACTCAGCCACTCGCCAAGAGGATTCCCCATGCCACACGCACTGAAAGCCCCGACCCGCCCCGCACAACTTTCCACACTCGACCAGCCCCCGCTGGTGCTGGACGAAAAAGCGCTGGATGCCGCTCGCAAAAGCCTGGCCGACGGCGCCGTCACGCCGAGCTACGGGCCGTGGCGCAAAGACATCATCAAACTGCTCAACGACTCGCTTGCCACCGAACTGGTGTGCGTGCTGCGCTACAAGCGCCACCACTACACCGCGCACGGGCTCGAATCGCCCAAGATCGCCGACGAGTTTTTGGTGCACGCGCAAGAAGAATCGGCCCACGCGGACAAGCTGGCCGAACGCATCGTGCAACTGGGCGGAGAACCGAACTTTTCACCGGATTCACTCACCAAGCGCAGCCACGCCGACTACGACGATTCGCTTGACCTGAAAAGCATGATCCGCGCCAATCTCATTGCAGAGCGCGTCGCCATCGAGGCATACAGCCAGATCATCCATCTCATCGGCGACAAGGACGCGACCACGCGCCGGATCCTGGAA
Source organism: uncultured Rhizobacter sp. (assembly GCA_964493285.1). Lineage (GTDB taxonomy): Bacteria > Pseudomonadota > Gammaproteobacteria > Burkholderiales > Burkholderiaceae_C > Rhizobacter. Next base: position 14,724 of record CAZBOF010000035.1, read on the forward strand.
GACATCCTCAGCCAGGAACAGGAACACGCAGACGAACTGGCCGACTGGCTCGATTGAAGGGCCAGCCCGCGGGCGTCGTCAAAGCCCTCTCCTTGCGGGCGCCGCCTGTCGGACACGGGCCGGCGCCCTGCTTCATTCACGACGCCCCACCATGCCCCGCCCCCTCGCTCCACCGGCCCAAGCTGCGGCCCCGCTGACGTTCGCGGCACCATGAGTGCCCCGGACGACCTCACCGAAGAAGCGGGGGACGGCGCCGCCAATCCCATCCCGGACGCCGAGGCGGCCGCTGGCAGCGTGCCGCCCGACACCGCCGCGCAGCCGCCGCCGCGCGAGATGCCGCGAGCCAGCGCGGCCACACGGGTCCTGGCCGCGCTGGCCCTCATCGCCGCGTTGTGGTGGGGGCAGCGTTTCGTGGTGCCGCTGGTGGCGGGCTTGCTTCTCGCGATGCTGGTGATGCCGTTCACGTTGCGACTCCAGGCCATCGTGCGCAGCGCGGCGGTGGCCACGCTCATCACCCTCGCGCTGGTCGTCGGCACGCTGGCGGCAGCAGCTGCCGGCTTTGGCGGCCAGCTGCTGCGTGTGGCCGAACGCATGCCCGAGATGATCAGCATGGTGGCGCAGCAGATGTCCGACCGCGACCCAAGCACCAGCTCGCTGCTCATGCGCGCACGCGACGCCTTGCGCGAACTCGACCGGGCCGCCACCGGCATGATGGCGCCCAAAGCCCCGCCCCCGCGGGCCCAGCGCCGCGCGCAGGTCGCGCCGGCGGTGGCCGTGGCGGCCTCGGCCGCCCCGATCACGGAAGGGGCCGCCGTTGCGCTCAAGGAGACCGCCGTCACCGGCTCCGGCGCGCTGCTGGCCTTTGCAGGCACCTTGAGCATCGTGCTCTTCATCGCATTCTTCGTCCTCCTCGGCGGGCGCCCGCTGCAGGACCGCTTCCTGGGCCTGTGGGGCGGCGACCCCGAAGTCCACGCGCGCGCCCAGCACGCGATGCGTGAATGCGCGCGGCAGGTCCGCCTCTATGCGGGCGTTCTCCTCGTCACCAACACCGCCATCGGCATCGCCGTGTGGATCGCGTTCTGGCTCGCCGGCCTGCCCGATGCCGCCGGCTGGGGCGTCACCGCCGCGGTCCTGCACGTCGTGCCCTATTTCGGCATGGCCCTGCTCACCGGCCTGGGCGCAGCGGAGGCCTTCCTGGCGCACAGCTCTCTTGGCGCGGCCCTCGGCATGGCCGCGTTCGTGGTGGCGCTGTCCACCTTCATCGGAACACTCGTCACGGCCTGGCTGCAAGGACGCGCGGCCAGGATGAGCCCGGCAGCCGTCTTCATCGGCCTCGTGTTCTGGGGCGCCCTGTGGGGGCTGTGGGGCCTGTTCCTCGGCCCCGTGCTGATCGTGCTGATGAAAGTCGTGGCCGAACACACGCACGCGGGAGCACGGCTCGCCGAGCTGATGCGCGGCTGACGCCGCGCGGGTCGAACATCTGCCGCAGCCAACGTTGCGGCCCGGGCTCAAACCAGCCGCACGCACAAACGGCTCTCTCAGGAGGAAGCGCAAGCCTTGCGCGCGGCAGAGCCGGCCGAACAAGAAACCGCCTGGGTTCGCGACAGGAACCGGCTGGGCCGGGTTCGCCACGGCACGACTGTTTTCGTCCTGGAGATGTTCGCGCGCGTCGTTCGCATGAACAGCCTCGAGGCTGACGCCAAGATGCGCGGCGAGCGTTTCGAAGACGTCATGAAGAACTCAGCGCGTGCCTGCGGCGCGGCAGGCGGCGAGGCCTTCGTCGCAAGTTTGCCTTCGAAGATTTACACTTGAACGTTCTTTGCAAACAGAGCAAGTGATGACCCGAGACCGCGCGGACGACTACGACGAGAAAAAACAGCTGATCTTGCGACGCGCCGCCGCACTGTTCGCCAGCAAGGGGTTCGAAGTAACCACCATGCTGGAGGTGGCGAAGTCGTGCAATGCGTCCAAATCCCACCTCTATCACTACTTTCCGGCCAAGGAAGACCTGCTGTACGCGATCATCCAGCACCACACCGAGAAGCTGTCCTCGGCGCTCGCCGAATGCCTGGACCCTCACCTGCCGCCTGAAGAAAGGTTCGAACGCTTCGTCAGCACCTTCGTCGAGATCGCGGCGGAATACCGGAACGAGCAGCTCGTCCTGGCCAATGACCTGACCTTTCTGCCCTCCGCGAAGGTCAAGCGCATCCAGCGCCAGGAATCGGACATGGTGAACATGCTGACCCAGCTGCTGAAGGAGATCAACCCGCGCGTGATGGCCAATGCCGAGTTGCAGTCGCCTTACGCGCTGCTGCTGTTCGGCATGATCATCTGGACATTCACCTGGTACAAGAAGACGGGCGCACTGACACCCAAGGAACTGGCCTCGCGCATCGCCGGCCTGTTCCTGAATGGCTTCGGCGCCGCCACCCCGCGAGAGCAGGTTCAGCTCAGCGCGATCACCCGCTGATCGTTCAGCTGGCCAATGGCTGCGGTGCTCAGGCCCAGCAGCTGCGCCAGCACCTCTTCGGTGTGCTGGCCCAGGGTCGGCGCAGGCTGCGCATCATTGGCGGCAGCCCGGTCAAAGCTCAAGGGATGCCCCGGCACCAGAAGCGGGCCCACGCCCGGCTGCTCGATGCGGCTGAACATCGGGTTCTCGGTGGAGCACGACGGGTTGGATGCCACCATCTCATTCACGGTGGCATAGCGGCCCCAGCACACGCCCTTCGCATCGAACGCCTCGCGCACTTCAGCCAGCGTGCGCGCGCCCACCCACCGGGCGATCACGGCGCAGATGTCTTCACGCGCACGGAAGCGGTCGCCCTCCCGCTCGAAGCTCACGCCGCGTGCCCGCTCGATGGCCTGCATCTGTGCGTGCGTGCCCGTCGCGTCGCAGATGGCCTGCCACTGCTTCAGCGTGACGCCGACCACCATCACGCGCTCTCCATCGCCGCAGGCGAAATCGCGCCCCAGCGTGCCGAACACGTGGTTGCCATGGCGCTCGCGTTCGCCGCCCAGCATCGCCTCGGCGATGAAGCCCAGATTGCCCATGGTCGCGAACGCCACGTCCTCGAGCGACACGCGCACGTGCTGCCCTTCCCCGGTGCGGCGGCGGTGGCGCTCGGCGGCCAGGATCGCGGTCGCCATCATCTGGCCCGTGATCAGGTCCCAGGCCGGCAACACATGGTTGACCGGCACGCCGGCGTCGGCCAGGCCGGTGATGAGCGGCAGGCCCGTCGCGCAGTTCACCGTGGGGTCGATCGCGGAGCCGCCATGGCGGTCACCCTGCAGCGTGAGCTGGATCAGGTCCGGGCGCCGGCGGGAAAGCGACTCGTACGACCGCCACCCGGTGGGCGGGAAGTTGCTCAGGAACATGCCGGCGTCCTCCCCGGGCGCGCACACGATGGCGGCCACCAGTTCGCGCCCCTGCGGCGTGGCGGTATTGATGGCCACCGAGCGCTTGGCTTTGTTCATGCCGCACCAGAAGAGACTCACGTCGTCTTCGGTGACCGGCCAGCGGCGATGGTCCAGCCCGCCTTCGAGGGGATCGATGCGGATCACGTCGGCACCCAGCTGCGCGAGCGTCATGCCGCCCAACGGCGCGGCGATGAACGCCGACACCTCCACCACCCGCATGCCGGCCAAGATACGCTGCATGTTCATCCTTGCATTGGGATCGCGGCCTCGCCGCGGGTCATTCGCCTGTGAAGTTCGGCTTGCGGCGCTCGACCACCGCCGCCAAGCCCTCGCGCGCGTCGGCGGTGCCGGACAAGGCGGCGACGGTTCGGCTTTCTTCCGGCATCGCGGCCTCGACCGACAACGAGATGCTGCCCCACAGCAGGCGCTTGGTCGCGCCCAGCGCCGCAGGCGCACCGCGCGCGAGCAGGCGGGCGAAGGCAAACGCCTCGGCTTCGAGCTGCTCGTCGGGCACGACCTTGTTCACGAGGCCCATCGCATGCGCCTCGGGGGCCTTGATCACCGGGTTGGCCAGCAGGATCTCCATCGCCTTGCGAAAGCCGACGATGCGCGCCAGCGTGACGGACAACCCGGCGTCAGGCGCCATGCCCACGCGAGTAGCGCCCGCCAGGTAGTTGGACGATTCACCGGCGATCACGATGTCGCTCGCGCAGACCAGCCCCATGCCGCCGCCGCCGGCGGCAAAGCCCTGAACCGCCGTCACCACCGGCGCCTTCAGGTGGACGATGGCGTTGATCGCAGCCTCCAGATGCGAGGCAACCACGCGCACATGATCCGGAAGGTCCTTGCCCTTGGAGATGAAGACGTTCACGTCGCCGCCGCCACAGAAATTCTTGCCGGACGCCGTCAACACCACCACCCGCACCCGCTTGTCGCCATGGCACACCGTGGCAGCATGGGTGAGCGCCTTCAGCATGTCGGTGTCGATGCTGTTGGAGGTCTCCGGCTGGTTGAGGTGGATGTTGGCGACGCCATCCGCATGAAGACGCAGCAGCACATGCCCGCTGCCAATGAGTTCGACCGGAGAGGTGGTTGCGGACATGGGGGGCTCCATCAGATCAGGAAGGAAAGCGAGAACAAGGCCGCGTCGTTGTTCACGAGCACCACGGTCTTCTTCGACATGCGCAGCTGCCCATCCACCCGGCGCAGCATGTACTCGTTCTTCGAGGCCCATACCGTCTCGCCCCGGGTGTTCGACTCGAACACGATGGCGTTGGAGATGACCTTCAGGTTGTCGCCGCTCTCTTCGACGATCTCCACGTTGGACACCACGCGGCGCAAGCGCGAACGCGGTAGCTGGGTGTGGCGCTTGCCGGTGTAGAGCTGCGCCACGCGCAGCGCAATGCGCGAGCGGTTGTCATAGATGATCGACATCTGGCGATCGGGGTCGATGTCTTCGCCATTGGCCGGGATCCAGTAGACGCCGTCGTCGGTCCACAGCGCTTCCCAGTCCGCATACTGGTGATCGTCCTGCAGACGGGCTTCCTTGTAGATGAACTGCGTGACTTCCAGCAGTTTCTGAACTTCTTCGAGATTCACGCTGCCTCCATCAATGCTTTGTAGTGCGTCCACATGCCGCGCGAGGCGGTGTCATCGGTCACGTTGCCGATCACCGAGCCATCCGCTTCGGTCTTGTCGCGATGCTTGCCGCGCCCGAGGTAGAGCCACTCCGGGTTGCGCATCTGCACGCCGCGCTGCGTGCGCTCGTACATCTCGGCATCGTCGGCCAGCAGGAAGCCCGCCGGCCCGACCGAGCCCATCGTCTGGTTGCGCATGCGGCGGTTGAGGTCGGGCGCGCCCTTGAACTGCAGCGCCGTCACGTGCTGCACGGTCTCGTTCACCGACAGCGGCTGCAACACGAACATCTGGATCTCGGCGATGAAGAGGTTCGGGAAGATCATCACGTGGCGCACACCGTCCACCATGATCTCGCGCGCGCGCTCGTCGCCGTAGGCCTTCTTCATCTTCTCGGTGTAGTCCGGCAGGCGTTCCTCGGTGGTGCCGAACCATCCCATCGGCTTGTCGAGCACGCGGAATTCGGGACGCAGGTCGATCTCCGAGTGGCCGTTTCCGAAGTAGCGCACCACCGCGGTCGAGTCTTCACGGTACAGATCGCCGATGCCGCTCTCGGCGACTTCGAAGATCGACGCATGCACCACCTGCGGGTGATAACCGTCGGTCTCGTTCTCGAGCAGGAACTTCCAGTTCGAACGCACCTTGTGCTGCAAGAAGCCAGCAGTGAACTCGACCTTGCCTTCGGGCGAATTGGCCACCAAGTCGTCGATGGTTTCCCGGGCATTGCCGAGGTGCTCCTCGAGCGTGATGCCTTCAGCCGCCATCGACCCGAACACGAAGCCCTGGTACGACGCCATGCGCGCCACCCGGCCCAGGCCCAGTTCACCGCGCTTGTCGCCCTGGAAGCCCGACGGATAGGGGTAGCCCTTCAACTGGCCATCATTGGCGAAGTTCCAGCCGTGGTACGCGCAGGTGAACGAACGCGCATTGCCATGGCTGTTCACGCACACGCGGTTGCCGCGGTGCGGGCAGCGGTTGTGCAGCAGGTGGATGGTTCCGTCGCGGTCCCGGGTCATGATGACCTCTTCCAGGCCGATCGTCTTGAGGATGTAGTCGTTGGCGTTCGGGATTTCGCTCTCGTGCCCCACGTACACCCATGTGCGGTACCAGATCTTCTCCAGCTCGGCCTGGAAGATCGCCTCGTCGGTGTACAGGGAACCGTGCACTTCTTCAGCGCGGATCAGCTCTCCCCAATTGATGGACTTGGTTTGTGCATCCATGTAATCGCTCCTGGTTCATGGCCGCCGATCGCGACCTCTCTGCTTCAATATTAGACCGACGCGTCGGTCTTTGTCTAGCTCGAAGTTACCCTGATTTCCCAGGGCTTCGGCCCATGCGGGCCAGGTATCGTGGCGTTCAGATGCCCAGGTAGGCCTCGCGCACCTGGTCGTTGCGCATGACATCGCGGCCGGTGCCGCTGAGGACGATGCGCCCCGTCTCGATCACATAGGCCCAATCGGCCAGCGGCAGCGCTTCGAACGCGTTCTGTTCCACCAGCAGAATCGTCACGCCTTGCTTGCGCAGCGCGCCGATGATGCCGAACACCTCTTCCACCATCAGCGGCGCCAGCCCCCTGGACGGCTCGCCCCGCAGCAGCAGCCGCGGGCGGCTCATCAGGGCGCGTGCAATGGCCAGCATCTGCTGCTGGCCGCCGGACAGCAGCCCTGCGGGTTCGAGCCGCTTCTCCTTCAGGATGGGGAACAGCGCATACATGCGCTCCAGGTCTTGCTCAACCTCGGCCTTGGGTCGCAGGTGCCCCCCGAGGCGGATGTTTTCTTCCACGCTGAACTCGATGAACACGCGCCGCCCCTCGGGGCAATGCGCGATGCCGCGCTGCACGCGCCGCCAGGCGGCCGCGGTGGTGATGTCCTGCGTGTCGAAGCGGACCTTGCCGCCGCGGTTGGCCTGCAACCCCGAGATGGTCTTGAGCAGCGTGGTCTTGCCCGCGCCATTGCTGCCCACCAGCGCCACCAGGCTGCCGGGCTGGACTTCGATGCTCACCTGGCGCAGGCACTGGATGCTGCCGTAGTAAGTGTCCACGGCGTCGAGCGCCAGCAGCGGGTTCGCGCCGGCCTGCGTGGACGGCTGGTGCATCACTGTGCCGTTCATACCGCCGCCTCCGCCTTGTTCTCGTCGCGCTGCACGCCCAGGTAGGCCGCAATCACTTCCTCGTCGCGCGACACCTGCTCCGGCGTGCCCTCCGCGATCTTGCGTCCGTAGTTGATGACCACGATGTTGTGCGACACGCCCATCACGAGCTTCATGTCGTGCTCGACCAGCACCACGGTGATCGACGCGTCGCCGAGCTTGTCGACCAGCTCCTTGATCTCGTGCGTTTCCTGCGGGTTCAGGCCCGCCGCAGGTTCGTCGAGCAGGATCAACTGCGGCTTGCTGGCCAATGCGCGTGCGATCTCAAGGCGTTTCAGCGCCCCGTATGACAATTCGCTGGGCATCAGGCCGTCATCGGCCGGCACCCCTGCGAAAGCCAGCAGGCGCCGGGCTTCGTCGATCGCGGCCACCTCGCCGCGGCGCAGCGCGGGCAAACGCAGGATGCCTTGGATGACCCCGGTGCGCAGATGCAGATGGCTGCCCAGCAGCACGTTCTCCAGCACGGTCATGTTGAAGCTGATCTTCAGGTTCTGGAAGGTGCGGCTCACCCCGCGCAGCGCCAGCCGGTGCGGCGGCACACCGACCGTCGACTCGCCAGCCACCTCGACCAAGCCGGCACTGGGCGTGTACAGGCCGGTGAGCACGTTCAGCAAGGTGGTCTTGCCGGCACCGTTGGGACCGATGATGGAGTGCACCTGCCCACGCTGGAAGTCGAAGCTGATGTCGCTCAGGACATCGGCGCCGCCGAAGTTTTTCGACAGGCCGCGCACGCGGACCATCGGTTGCATGTCAGCCGTCATTTGGCGCGCCCCTTGATGCGGCCCACGAGCCGGGCCAGTTCCGGCACCAGCCCTTTCGGCAGGAACAGGATCGACACCAGCAGCACGCAGCCCACGAGCAGGATTTCAAACTTCTCGAAGCCGGCCAGCGCCTGCGGCAGCAAGGTCACGATGCCCGCGCCCACCACCGCGCCGGCGATCGAGCCGATGCCACCCACGACGACCATCATCACGTACTCGATGGACCGCACCAGCGACGTGGCCGCCGGCGTGATGAACGCGGCGTAGTGCGCGTAGAGGGCGCCCATCAGGCCCGTCAGGCCGCACGACAGCACGAACACCTTGACCTTGTACTTCTCGACGTCCACCCCGCAGGTCATCGCCGTCACCTCGGCGTCGTGCAAGGCCCGCAAAGCGCGGCCGGCAGGCGAGCGCAGCAGATTGTTCGCCGCGAAGATCACCAGCGCGAGCACGCTCAGGAACAGCCAGTACCAGGCGCGCTCGGACAGCGGCGTGCCGAACCACTCCAGCCCCGTCACCGGCATGCCGTCCGGCCCGCCGCTCAGGCCGATCTCGTTGCGCAACACGATGCCCAGCAGGAGGCCGACGCCCAGCGTCGCCACCGCGAGGTAGTACCCGCTCAAGCGCATGAACAAGCGCGCCACGCCCCAGCCCAGCACCGACACCACACACACGGCGATGGGAATGGTGAGGTAGAGCGGCAACGCGAAATGCGAGTTCAGGTTGGCCGAGGTGTAGGCCCCCAGCGCATAGAACGCCGCATGCCCCAGGCTCAACTGCCCGGTGGTGCCCAGCAGCAAGGTCAGCGAGATCGCGACGACGGAATTGATGAGTACCAGGTTCGCAATCGCGATGAAATAGTTGTTGGGCGCGAACACCGGCACGAAGGCCGCGGCGGCGATCATCACCCACCACCAGATGGAGATGGCAGGCGTGCTGCGGCGGATGGCACCCCTCTGGGGCGCCACTTGGACGGATGCGCTCGGCATCGGACTCACTCCGGAGATTGCAGGTTTGCGAGCCACTTAAACACGCTCCAGACGGGGCTTGCCGAGCAGGCCGTTCGGCCGGAACACCAGTACGAACACGACGATGAGGAATGGCACGGTGTCCTTGTAGGCGGACGAGATGTAGCCCGCAGTCAAGGCTTCGGCGATGCCGAGGATCAAGCCGGCGATCACGGCGCCCGCCACGCTGCCCATGCCGCCGAAGATCGCGGCAATGATGGCCTTCACGCCCAGCAGCACGCCGGCGTCATACGACGTCGTGGTCAATGGCGTGGACACCACGCCGGCCATCGCGCCCAGCAGCCCCGCGATGCCGAAAGCCAGCAACAGGATCTTGCGCACATTGATGCCCATCAGCTCGGCGGTCGTCGGGTCGAATGCTGCAGCGAGGAAAGCGCGCCCGGTGCGGCTGTAGCGAAAGAAGCAGTGCAAGGCGATCAGCAGCACCGCGGCGACCGCAATCACCCACACGGTCTGCGGCATGATCGAGCCGCCGAACAGGTGGATGGGCTCCGAGCCGGTGAACGGCGGATAGGTGCGGGTCTGCGTGCCCCAGAACGCCTGGACCAAGCCGCGCAAGACCATGCCGAACGCCGCGGTGAGGATGATCACCGTCAAGACGCCCGAACGGCGCAGGGTGCGCACCGCCAGAAACTGCAGGATCACGCTGGCCGCCACGGAGACGGCCAGGGCGATCACGATGGCCACGCTCAGCGGCACGCCGCTGGCGTAGAGAACTGCCGCCGTCATGCCACCCAGCATGATCGACTCGCCCTGCGCGAAGTTGATCACTCCGCTGGCGTTGTAGATCAAGGTGAAACCCAATGCGGCGAGCGCGTAGCGCGACCCTTCGGTCAGGCCGGACGAGAGGAACTGGATCAACGCGCTATCCATGGGTCTCTACTTTCAAGTGGGTACGGCGGCAGATGCAGCTCATTGAATCAGAGACCACTTCCCGTCTTTGACGCGAACGACCTTGAGGGAGTCGGCGGCCAAGCCCACGTGGTCGGCCGGCGACATGCGGAAGGCACCCGTCACCCCCAGATAGTTCTGGTTGGCTTCGATCGCATCACGGATCTTCTTCGGATCCACGCTGCCGGACTTCTCAACCGCTGCCTTGATGAGCATCAGCGCATCCAGCGCGTTGCCGGCGAAGAACGAGGGGTTCTCCTTGTACTTGTCCTTGTACGCGGCGATGTACGACAGCACCACCGGGCGCTGCGGGTCGTTGGCGGGCAGTTGGTCGGCCACGAGCAGGGCGCCGTTCACCATGATCATGCCTTCGGCCGAAGGCCCGGCCAGCTTGATGAAGCCGTCGCTGGCGATCGCGTGCGTGCCGTAGTGCGGCAGCTTGATGCCGAGCTGGGTGTAACCCCGCGCGAGCATCACGGCGGGCTCGCCGAAGCCCAGGTTCAGGACGGCCTGGATCTCCGACTCCTGGCGGATCTTGGTCAGCTGCGTGGTCATGTCGGTGTCCTTCGGGTTGAAGGACTCTTCACGCACGATCTTGATGTTGCGGGTCGGTGCCAGCTTGCGTGCCTCGACCAGCGCGGCGCGGCCGAAGGCGTCGGTGCCGGCGATGATGCCGATGTTCTTGATGCCCTGCGAGCCCATGTGGTCCATCACCTTGGTGATCGCCACCGCATCGGTGTGGTTCATCTTGAACACGTACTTCTTGACCGGGTCGACGATCACCGAGCCGCCAGCCAGCGACAGCATCGGCACTTCGGCGCGCTCGACCAACGGCACGGCAGACATGGTGGCACCGGTGGTGGTGCCGCCGATGATGGCGTGCACGTTGTCGTTGCTCAGCATGCGCTTGACGAGCGTGTTCGCACGTGCGGCGTCGGTTTCGTCGTCATAGGCGAACAGCTCGACCTTGCGGCCGTCCACGCCGCCTTGCTTGTTCAGCAGGTCCACGTAGAGTTCGAGCGTCTTCATTTCACCCGTTCCCAGCAGCGAGGCCGCGCCGGTGACCGAGATGTAGGCACCAATCTTCAGCGGCGGTTTCGCCTGGGCGAGCGCCATGGAAGGTGCTGCGATGCTGGCGGCAAGCAAGGCCATGGACACGATGCGGCGTTGCATTTGGAAGGTCTTTTTCACACTGTCTCCTAAGGGATGTGGATAGTCGTTCATCTCGTCGCGAGAAAGCCTGGCAAACGGCTCACTCGACCGACGTGTTCCAGGGAATGAGGTTCTCCTCCGGTTGCAGCAGCCAACTGCGAATCTCTGTTTTCTTCACTTTCCCGTTCACGGTCTTCATCAATTCGTTGACGAAGACCACATGCTTCGGCGTCTCGGGGCGGCTGAGCTTGCCGTCGCAGAAACGGATCAGGTCCTGGGCGGTCACCTCGTGGCCGGGCCGCTTCACGGCCACCGCCACCACGCCTTCGCCCCACTCGGGGTGCGGGACACCGATCACCGCCACGTCGGCGATGCCGGGGTGTTCACTCAGCACCACCTCGACCGTGGACGGGAACACATTCACCGCGCCCGTGATGATCATGAATTTCTGGCGATCGAGCAGGTAGACATAGCCCCGCTCGTCGATGCGGCCGATGTCGTTGGTGCGCAGCCAGCCGTCGGGCATCAGCACTTCGGCGGTGGCCTCCGGCAGGTTGCGGTAGCCCTTCATCACGCTCTCGCCGCGCAACCAGATCTCGCCCTTGGTGTTGGGCGGCACCGGATGGCCATGCTCGTCGCGGATCGAGCACTCGTAGTGCATGCCGACACGCCCGACCGACTTCAGCAGCTCGGGCTCGCCGGCCAGCGCCTTCTGGTGATCGGCCTCGGTGAGCACCGTGAGCCAGCCGCCGGTGGTTTCGGTCTGGCCGTAGGTTTGCAGCAGGGCGACGCCAAGCTGCTCGCGCGCATCGCGGATCAGCTTCGGCGTGGCCGGCGATGACCCGTACACCACCAGGCGCAGCGACGAGAGGTCGTACTTGTTCGCCTGCTGCTCCACCAATGCGCGCTGCAGCATCGTCGGCACCATCAGCACGACCGTGGCACGCACGCGCTCGATGTCGCGCAGGAAGGTGGTGATCTGGAACGTGCCGTCGGGGATGACCGTGGTCATGCCATTGCCCAGGCCGAACATCGACATCACGACGACCGCCCAGGCCGATGCAGCGGGCATGTACCAGAGATCGTCGGGGCTGTAGCCGAACGAGCTGATGCAGGTCTGCACGACGTTGGTCACGCCCACCTGCGTGAGCATCACGCCCTTGGGCGAACCGGTGGTGCCCGAGGTGTAGCTGATCAGCAGCAGGTCGTCGTCTTCGAGCGGCTCCCACTGCGCATCGCCCTTCGCTTCGGCGATCAGCGTCTCGTAGTCGTAGTCGTAGTCGTGTGCCCCGTTGTAGCCCACCAGCACGACGCCCATCGCCTTCAGTTCGGCGCGGTGGTCATCGACCATCTTTTTACATCGCGCGTCCACGAGCAGCAGCTTGGTACCGCTGTCATGCAGCACGTGGTGCACTTCGGGCCAGGCGTACAGCGTGTTCACGCCGACCCGCACCGCGCCCAGCTTCATGCAGGCAAACAGGTGTTCGTAGACCTCGATCGATTCGAGGCTGAACACCGAGATCGTGTCGCCCTTCTTGTAGCCCTTGTCTTGCAGCGCTTTGGCCAGGCGGTCTGAACGCAGGTCCATGTCGCGCCATGTGGGCTGGCGCGCGCCACAGATGTAGGCTCTTTTGTCGGGATAGTTCTGCGCGCAGCGCTTCACCATTTCGCGGACAAACAATGTCTTCATCGCAATCCTTGACTGTCTAAGAGAGCCTCATGATGACTCGTTCTCGCCGCTCGCCATGCCCCGCCGCCGAGACCGGGCACACCGCATGTGGGGCGGCGACCATCACCCACTTTGCACCTGGACAAGAGCGCGAGGCGCCCTCGATTCACTTGGATTTCATGACAGACCGACGCGTCGGAATAATGTAATCCATTGTGGATTTTTGTCCTAGCGTTTGATCGACTTTGATCCTAGGTATTACCCTAGGCAATGCCTGCTGCCTCCCGCACTACGCGGGTTTGGCAGGGGGTGGCGGCAGCAGGCTTTTGAGTGGAACGCCCTCGTCCGCCAGGGCTTGCGTGAACTGCCGCACGTCCGCGGGTGCCGAACCCACCAGGCGCTTGGCGATCATGAAGTCCGCCGGCCGATTGACGGCGTCTGCGGCAATCAGGCGATCGCCCTGGAAATAGAACGCGACGAAACTGCGCGCCGCCATGCTGCCCCGCAGCACGATCGAATCGAAGCCTTGCGACAAGCCCACCATCTGGAGCTTCAGGTCGTACTGATCGGACCAGAACCAGGGAACGCTCTCGTTCGCCTTGGGCTTGGCGCACAGGTTCAGTGCCGCCGCACGGGCCTGTTCCAACGCGTTCGGAACGGATTCAAGGCGCACGCTGCGGCCATACAAGGTGCTGAACGAGGTGGTGCAGTCGCCCGCGGCGACGATGTGCGGATCGGAGGTTTGCGAATACGCATCGACAACGATGCCGCCGTCCACCGCCAGCCCCGCGGCCTCGGCCAGCTCGGCATTGGGCAGCATCCCCACGCCCGCCACCACCAGGTCCACCGCAATGCGCTCGCCATCCTGGCAAGTCAGCGCGCAGATCCGCCCGCCCTCGCCCAACTCGACGTTGGCCACGCTGGCATGGGTGCGGATGTCCACGCCCGCCTGGCGGTGAACGTCTTCATAGAAGCGCGACAACGGCTCGGCCGTGACGCGGGCCAGCACGCGCGGCTGCGACTCCAGCAGCACCACGTGTGCACCCAGCTTGGTGGCCGACGCGGCCACCTCCAGGCCCACGTAGCCGCCACCCACGATGGCCACGCGCGTCCCCGCACGCACGCTGTCGCGCAAGTGATCGGCATCGGCGCGCGTGCGCAGGTAATGCAGGTTCGGCGCGGTGCCGTTGTCCAGGCCGGCGCAGGTGAGCGGGCGCGCGCGCCCGCCGGTGCACAGGGCCAGCTTGGCGTAGGCGAGCTGCGTGCCATCGGACAACGCCACGACACGGTCGCCGGTGTGGATGGTCTTTGCATGCACGCCAAGCTGCACCGTCACCTGTGCCTTGTCGAACGCGGCCTGCTGGCGGATCTCCAATGACGCGGCATCGGCCTGCCCGGACAGGTAGGCCTTGGACAGCGGCGGGCGGTGATACGGCAGATGGGGTTCGTCGCCCACCAGATGAATGGGCCCTGCCCAGCCGTGCTGGCGCGCCTGCAATGCGAGTTCGGCACCGGCATTGCCGGCACCCAGCACCAACAACAATTCGTTCGGATCGCTCATGTTCGCCTCGCGATGGAATCAGTCTGCCGCAGCGCGCGCGACGAGACCTTGCTGCAACATCTGCCCGTACTGCGCCTGCGTGACGCCCAGCAGCTCTTGCAGCACCTGCTCCGTGTGCGCGCCAAGCAGCGGCGCGGGCTGTGCGGCACGGCGCGCCACATCGGAAAAACTCAATGGAATGCCCGGCGCGAGCACCTCGCCCACCCCCGGCTGCCGGATGGACGTGAACATCGGGTTCTCGGTCGAGCACGACGGGTCCTGCGCCACCAGCTCCGCCACGCTCTGGTACTTGCCCCAGCACACGCCGTGCTGGTCGAACGCCGCGGCCACCTCGCTGAACGGTCGCGCGGCCACCCACGCTTGCACCAGCGCGGAGATCTCGTCGCGCGCCTTGAACCGGTTGCCTTCGGCGCGCAAGTCCAGGCCCAGGCGGGCGGCGAGTTCGTCCAGCGGTTCGGCCAGCGATGTGGCCGCCACGATCGCGGACCATTGCTTGCCGGTCAGACCGATCACCATCACGCGGGCGCCATCGGCGCATGCGAAGTCGCGCCCGAACGCGCCGTACAGGTCGTTGCCGAAGCGTTCACGCTGCACGCCTTCGCCGCGATGCGCCAGCTGCGCCTCGGCGATGAATCCCAGGTGCCCCATCACGGCCAGCGCCACGTCTTCCAGGGCCACCTTGACGTGCTGCCCGCGCCCCGTGCGGCGCCGATGGCGCTCGGCGCCCAGCAGGCCCACGGCGATCATCTGGCCGGTCACCAGATCCCAGGCCGGCAGCACGTGGTTCACCGGGCGCGTATCGTCGAGGCGGCCGGTGAGATAGGGCAGGCCCATGCGGGGGTTGATGGTGTAGTCAACCGCCGAGCCGCCATGCCGGTCCCCCATCAGCGTGACCTGGATCAGGTCCGCACGGCGGGCCTTCAAGGATTCATGCGACAGCCAACCGCGCGGCGGGAAGTTCGTCAGCAGCATGCCGGCGTCTTCGCCCGGCGCAGTGATGAGCGCCATCGCGAGTTCACGTCCCTCGGGCGATGCGAGGTTCAACGCCACCGAGCGCTTCGACTTGTTCAGGCCGCTCCAGAACAGGCTCGCGCCTTGCTGCGTGACAGGCCAGCGGTGCCGGTCGAGCCCGCCCGAAAGTGCATCGATGCGGATCACATCCGCGCCCATCTGCGCCAGCGTCATGCCGCCCAGCGGCGCGGCGACGAAAGCCGACGCCTCGACGACCCGCAGGCCGCCGAGCACGCCTTCGGCATCGACCGGTTCAGCCATGTGCATGCTCCGCAGCGAGCGCCTGTTCGAGCAGGCCGCGCGCCACCACTTTGAGCGCCAGGGTCTCCTCGGCGCCTTCGAAGATCGACAGAACCCGCGCGTCGACGAAATAGCGGCTGACCGCGCTCTCTTCGGCGTAGCCCATGCCGCCATGCAGCTGCACCGCCTCGCGCGTGACGATCTCCGCCGAACGGCAGGCCAGCAGTTTCACCAGACTGGCCTCCATGCGACCGCCGCCACCGTCGAGCACCGTGGCAATGGCGTAGGTGAGCTGGCGGCAGGCTGCAAAGCGCGAGGCCATGCGTGCGAGCTTGGCCAGCGTGAGGGGATAGTCGACCAGCGGCGCGCCGAACACTTTGCGGTCTTGCGTATAGCGCAGCGCGGCCATCAGTGCAGCACGCATCACGCCGGATGCGCGCGCAGCCGTTTGCATGCGCCCGCCCATCATGCCGGCCATGGTGAAGTAGAAGCCCTTGCCGAGGCCGGCGTCGCCGCCGATCACGTGGCTGTGCGGCACGAAGAACTCTTCGAACGCCAGGTCGAAGGAATGCATTCCCCGGTAGCCGATGGTCGGGATGGCCTTGCCGATGAGGCGCCCGCCCCGCTCGGGCCGGTAGTCGAAATCATGGCCTTCGTACGAAGGCTTTTCCACCAGCAGCAGCGACAAGCCCTTGTGGCCCAGCGACATGTCGGGATCGGTGCGCGCCACCACCATCAGCAAGCCGGCCTTGCCGGCGAAGGTGCACCAGGTCTTGGCGCCGTTGAGACGCCAGCCGCCTTCCACGCGCGTGGCGCGCAGGTTC
>CAZBOF010000036.1:0-4228 GCA_964493285.1 uncultured Rhizobacter sp.
GCCTGCTGTTCTCAGCCACGTTCAGCGACGAGATCAAAGACCTCGCCGACCGGCTGCTGAACAAGCCGGCGCTGATCGAGGTGGCCCGCCGCAACCAGACAGCCGAACTCATCGAGCAGAAGGTTCACCCGGTCGGGCGCGAACTGAAGAAGGACCTGCTGGTCCACCTCATCAAGAGCAACGACTGGCATCAGGTGCTGGTGTTCACGCGCATGAAGCACGGCGCGAACCGGCTGGTCGAGCATCTGCTCAAGCAAGACATCAGCGCGATGGCGATCCACGGCAACAAGAGCCAGAGCGCGCGCACCAAGGCGCTGGCCGACTTCAAGAGCGGCGACCTGCAAGTGCTGGTGGCGACCGACATCGCCGCGCGCGGCATCGACATCGACCAGCTTCCCCACGTCGTGAACTACGAGCTGCCGAACGTGCCGGAAGACTACGTGCACCGCATCGGCCGCACCGGCCGCGCCGGCGCGCAGGGTGAAGCCGTTTCACTGGTTTGCGTGGACGAGAACATCTTCCTTCGCGACATCGAGAAGCTCATCAAGCGAGAAATCCCGAAAGAAATCATCCCCGGCTTCGAGCCCGCGCCCAATGAGCGGCCGGAACCGATCGTGCTGGGCCGCATGACGATCGGCGAAGGCGCTGGCCGCGGCGGCCACCGCCAAGGCGGGCGCGGCGGCTCCGCAGGACGGGGCGGCGGGGGCGGAGGCGGGCGGGCAAGTTCCGGTTCATCCTCGTCCAGCCGCTCCCCCGCGCGAGACGGCAGCGCCCCCTCGCGCACCGCGGCGCCATCGGCGCGGCCGAACGGCCCGCGCCCCGACGGGCGCCGAGGCGGCGGCGGCGGCAAGCCCTCGCCCCGGCCCGCGCCGAAGCGCTGACGCGAACGCCATGGAGCCTCACGATTCAGCGGCGACGCGCGCCGCCCTGGTGGCAGGCGGCACCGGCCTGGTCGGGCGGGCGTTGCTGCCGCTGCTGGCGGCAGCGCCGCACTATGGCGTCGTGCACCTGCTGCTGCGCCGCCCCGCGAGCGGGTTGCCAGACAGCCCGAAACTGCGAGCGCTGACCGTCGACTTCACGCGCCTGCCCGTGCTGCCGCCGGTGGACGATGTCTACGTGGCACTCGGCACCACGATCAAGGTGGCCGGTTCACGCGAGGCGTTCTCCGCCGTCGATCTGGACGCAGTGGTGGCCACGGCACGCGCCGCGCGCACCGCCGGTGCCACCCGGCTGGCGGTGGTGTCGGCAATGGGCGCCGACAAGCACTCGCGGGTGTTCTACAACCGGGTCAAGGGCCAGATGGAGGAAGCCATCGTGTCGCTGGGCTTTCCCAGCGTGGTGATCGCCCAGCCCTCGTTTCTCGTCGGTGACCGCGCCGCCCTCGGACAACCGGTTCGCCTGGGGGAGATGCTGGCCCAGCGGCTGCTGACCTGGCTGCCCCGCCATGCCCGCCCCATCGAGGCTCGGCGCGTGGCCGCCTCCCTGGTGGACGCCATGGCGCAGCCCGCATCGGGCACCCGCTTCCTGCGATCCGGCGACATGCAACCCCGTTCAGGCTGACACGTCGGCCCGATTTGCTACCAAACGTTTTTCGTGCGGCCCCAAAGACCCTGATCGTTTGCATGTTGTCGCGCCTCCTGTGGCGCAGGCCGGCAAATGGGTTAACTTTGGCCCCGAACCGTGGAGAAAGTCACATGAGCACCCCCTGGCACACCACTTGGCAAGGACCTGACATCGTCGTTTTTCACAACGACAAAGAAGTCGATCGCTTCACCGCCTCCCTCGTGGAGCGAATCATTTTCGTGCATCGCGGCAACGGAGACACCCCCGGTGACTTGCAGTACGCGGTGGTCGAACTGCCGGAAGAAATCATCCTGCTCCCCGCCGAGACGGGGTTTGCGGGCCGGGTCAACTTCGAGCGCCTGAGCTACTGGAGCGAGCGGCAATGCATCTACTGGGTGCCCGAGTCCAAGGCCCCCCTGCCCGGGCGGCTGCGCCGCGGCCTGTGGCTGCTGCGTCCCAGTGCACCGTCATATGGGCGGTTGCCGCGCTCCGAACTGGCCTCGCGCATTGAACAATGGCCGCTGGTGGGGCCGCAGACGTGGGAACAGCGCAAGTGGATGCGCATCGCGCAAAGCCGGCCGTTTGCCGGCTTGTCGCCAGTGACGCAGCAACCGGCGGAACTGGATCCCAGCGAACCGCGCCAACGCGCCTGAGGCCCCTGCGACGGCCTGCCCCCTCGCCGGCGGCCCTCCAAAAAAACAAAGCCCGGCTGGACCGGGCTTTGTTTCGACTGCGACGAAGCTCAGGAAGCCTTCTTCTCGGCCTTGGCCTTCTTGTCGTGAGCCTTCTTCTCGTGGTCTTTCTTTGCTTCTTTCTTGTCGGCCTTTGCGGCTGGCGCGGGCTTGGCGTCAGCCGCGGGTGCAGGGGTCACCGCAGGCACAGGTGCCGCCGCTTGGGCCCACACGCCAACGGAGAAAGTCGCAGCAATCAAAGCAGCCAGAAGCTTGTTCATGAATGTTCCTTGAAGGGTTGAGAGCGAGAACCGCTCCTGAGCCACAACGCGGCGCAACAAGGCCGGTTGACGCCTTCTTCAGAAATATTTTCCAGGCCCGTGGGCGCCTTCGGCCTCACTCGAATCGCCGCTCCCGCAGCCATTTGGTGGCCACCCATTTCTCGCCCCGCAGGACAGGCGAACCGCCATGCAAGGTGCGGGTCATGGGGTGCGGGCGGTCGTAGCTGAAGAAGACCGCATTGCCCTTGACCGGCGCCACTTCGAGGTTGACATCCGGGAAGGTCGTCGCGCCGCCGGCTTCCGGCGTATTCAGATAGCAGACCAAGGTGGCGACCCGCTGCCCCCCGCGCTTCAGGATGGTCGGCGTGCCGGCCTGGGCCGGGTCGAAATAGTCGTAGTGCGGCTTGTACTCGGCGCCTGGACGGTAGCGAAGGATCTGAAGCCCCTCGCCATTCTCCTCGGGCCAGCCGACCAGCGCCGCGATGCGCGCCTCGATGCGCGCGCAGACCGGGTTCTCCCCGCGGCCGAAAAACATGCCGTCGCTGGTGCGCGCGACGTTGACCTCGCTGGAGCCTGTGCTCGTGACCACGGTTTCCGAGCGAGCCACGCGCGGACGCGACAGCTCGATCAGCGCATCGCACTCATCCGGTGAGATCAGGTTGCCGAAAACGATGACCCGCGGATTGCGCATGGACGCCACGATGTGCACCTCGTGGCCGTCAATCACGATGCTGGGCGGAGCCAGCGAGAGATCGGGGCCGGGCACGGGGACGGGCGCCGGCAGGCCATGCTCGGCCGAATGCTCCTTCAGGAAATCAGACAGCGTGTGTTCCAGCGCCGCGAGGGCCACGTCTTCGTTCCAGCCGCTGGCGATCATCGACTTCAACACCTCGTCCGGCGGACGGGCCGCCTTGGCCTGGTCGATGATCCACTTGCGAAGTTCGGGGGTGATGTGCTGCTCGCTCATGCTGGGGCTCACGCTGGAAGGGCTTGGACGATTCTGCCGGATCAGGCCGCCACCCGGCGGCGGAAGACCAAGCGATCCGGAGTGGATACCAACTTTTCGAATCGATAGCCTTCGGCATCGAATCCCTCCAGCGCTTCCGGCGTCTCGATGCGCTGCGTGATGGCGTAGCGCAGCATCAAGCCGCGGGCACGCTTGGCAAAGAAGCTGATGACTTTGTAGCCACCGCCGGCGCCACCGTCCTTCCAATCCTCGAACACGCAGTCGATCACCCGCGGGATGAGCACCTTGCGCTGGGCCGCGCGAAAATACTCCTGCGACGCCAGGTTCACGAGAATCGGCTGCGGCTCGCCTTTCAGCTGGCGGTTCAACTGCGCGGCCAGCAGGTCGCCCCAGAATTCGTACAGATTGCGGCCGCGCCCGGTCGCAAGCGTGGTGCCCATCTCCAGCCGGTGCGGCTGAATCCGGTCCAGCGGACGGAGCAAGCCGTACAGGCCGCTCAGGATGGAAACGTGCCCCTGGGCCCAGGCCAAGTCCGCCTCGCCCAGCGAGGGGGCGTCAAGGCCCTCGTACACGTCGCCGTTGAAGGCCAGCACCGCCTGCCGGGTGCGCCCCGCTTTCGCGCTCGGCGACCATTGCGCGTAGCGCTCGACGTTCAGCGTGGCCAGCGTCTCCGACAGGCCCATCAGCTGCGCGACATCGTCGACCCTCAACGGACGCAGCGCAGCGATCAACACGCCCGCGTGATC
>CAZBOF010000036.1:4238-30885 GCA_964493285.1 uncultured Rhizobacter sp.
ATCGAGAAAGCGCGCGCGCGTGGCGGTGCGGATGGCGACGGGGGTTTCGAAATCCAGGGTTTTTGCGGGGGAGAGGACGAAATGCATCCGCACATTCTCGGCGAGCGCGTGCACCAGTTCCTTGGTTCGGCCACAGCGTGTCATCGACCCCTTGCACCGGAGGGCGAATTGGTAAGAATTGTTTCTAGATACCGAAACTTCTAAAACCCAGTCATGCGCAACAGCAATCTCGTTACCTGGCTCGGACAAATGTTTCTGGGCTTCGCCATGTTGGTGGGCGGCATCGAAGTCGCCCATACCTTTTGGGGCCTGGCCTGGGAAACCGTGGCGGGCGCGGGCATGATCTCGCTTGCCGGCCTCGCCCTGGCGGTGTTCGGTGAGTTGCGGGAACGCCCTCGCCGGCTTCTGCGAAAAGCCCGCGCTTCGCTGAACCTGCCCGCGCAATGGGCCGTGCGGTTCGACAAAAGCGTTCCGCACGGCGGCGTGCTGCCGCTGGCGGTGATCCGTGCGGATGGCGTGCGCTTCGTGATCGACATCCAGGGTGAACGCAGCGCCGACTGGGAGTTGCAGGACGATGGCCAGTTCCAACTCGTCGGCCACGACGGGCTGCCGCTCAAGAACGATCCGGTCACGCCGCTCATGAACGCTGCAGCCGCATGGGGCGCCACCGCCGTACTCTGGCTGCCCGATGCCGCCGCGCCTCACAACCTGCGACGCGAAGGCTCGAACTTGATCGTGGTGATGGGGGATGCGCGCGACCTAAAGCATGCCCTGCGCGGCGCGGAGATCGTGCCTCGCTGGCAAAGCCAACCTGAAGCATCGGCGCGCCCTCGGCAGGCGCGGCGAAAATCCACGGCATCCATCGCCACTGCCGAACTGGCGTAAAGCCTTTTCCCTGCGGAAGAAACCCCACGCGGCGGCGCGACCGCCCAACCACCGAGCGCGCCAGCATCCGCCTGGCGCGTTGTGCGTTCCGCGCTTCGCGGTTACCACGGCATCGCCATGACGCGCTTGACGCTTCACGCTGCGAAAACTCGCGCCTGCAACGCCCACGCTTCGCCAGCCATTGAGATCGACCCGCCTGTCACTTCTTACAGTGGGCACTCAAAAACCGCATCGTTAGCCTCCGCGGGCCAGTGACCAGTCGGCCGTTCAAACGGTCATCGGCGATCTCGCCACCGACCCGTTCGTGGCGCTCACCGCCATCCGGGCGCAAGCCCGTCCCCACAGGAGAAAGCCAATGTTTGCGGAAGCCATCAGGCATCGTTCCCGCGTGCGCTCGCCCCACGCCGAACTGCAGAGCTGCTTTGCTGAAGACACGTTCCTGACCAGCACGTTCCCGTCCACCGAACCCGGCGCGCACGACCTGGCACCGATCGAGAAGGCGCTGTCGGCCTTGGACCGCTCGGCCGATGAGACGCTGCCATCGTTGACCCTGCTCGAAGGCCAGCGTGCGGTGCTCGACTCCGATCCCACCAAACGCTCGCTGGTCGAGCCGGTGATGCTGCGCACCCGCAGCATCGACGAGTTCAAGAGCTGGATCGGCGTGAGCAATGCCGTCTGCCGCGCCCGCCCCGAACCGAACAGCTACTGGGACATGCCCGAGGCGCGCTGGTCAGGCCGCCGGGTTGCCTCGCCCGAGGAGTTCACTGCGCAAGAGCGCGCCGACATCGAGCGCGCAGGCTGGGTCTACCTGTTCTGCGACTCGGATCTCGTGGCCGACTACCGCGAAGCCATCGAGTACAGCCGGGGCATGTTCGAGGCCGCCGTCTACCGGATCGACGCGCTGACGGTGCTGCCCGGCGCACGCCTCCAGGTCGGTGGCGCGCCGGCCATCGTCGTGTGCAACCGGCTCGAACTGCACGCACCTGGCCAGATCGCCATGTACACGCCCTGCCACGCCCATTTCGGCAGCGTGCGCAAGTTCCACAGCGCGCGCAGCGCCACCTGAACGAGGATCCGCCATGACCAAGCAGAAGATCAAACTGGTGAACTACAAGGACCCGGCCACCGACGCGCGCGTCGTCACCCCGGACAACCCGCTGGTGATCAACGAGGACCCCGCGACCTTCGGCGCGGTGGACATCCAGGGCGGCGACATCCTCGTGCAGGTGAAGTCCACCGTCACCTTCGCCTCGCTCGTGAAGACGAGCTGACCTTCATCCAGAACGAGGAACACATCCATGTTGATCGACAACGAACACGTAGGCGACATACTCGTACTCGGCTTCAGCGGGAACGATGGCACCGGTGGCTCGCCGGGCCCGAACGGCGACAGTGGCTCCGATGGGCGCAACTGCAGCTGCAACTGGGCCAACGGCTGCCGTGACAGCACCGGCGGCGGCAACGGCGACACCGGCGGCAATGGCAGCAACGGGACCGACGGCGCCGACGGCAAGCAGGCCTACCCGGCCACCATCACGGTGACCAAACTGCTCGGCGATGCCAACCACAACGTGGTGGTGTTCAGCGCCGGCGGCAACGGCGGGTTGGGCGGCGGCGGCGGTGCCGGCGGCAGCGGCGGCAAAGGCGGTGCGGGCGGCAGCTCCGACAGCGACGGCGCCTACAAATGCACCGGCAGCAACGGCGGCAATGGCGGCAACGGAGGCGATGGCGCCAACGGAGGCTATGGCGGCAACGGCGGCGACGGCACGACCGTGACCGTCAAGTACACCCGCGATGCCGGCGCGGCCGCATCGATCGTGGGCCGCACGGCGCAATCGGAACCGGGCAGCGGCGGTGCTGCGGGCGGCGCCGGCAACCCCGGCGCGGCGGGCAGCCCAGGCGGCAGCGCCGGCAAGAGCGGCAACCCGGGGCGGGCAGGCAACCGCGGAAGCAAATCGGGCGCCACCTCGACCTTCGTCATCACCGCAGCCTGACGCGCGTGCCATGACGCCTCCGCAGGAGTTCTCGCTGCGGCTCAGGATAGATTTGCTGATGGCCGTCTGCGCCCGCCTGGCGCAGCGCGACTGCGGCGAGCTGTCGGCGGTGGGGTGGATGCTGCTGGCACCTCGCCCCGGTGGCCTCGGCCACCGGGGCGGCTTCTCTGAGCTCAACAACGATGGCGGCCCGGTTCAAGCCTGCGTCTCGCATGGCCCCGGCGGCGCCACTACGCGGCTGCTCATCGACCCCGCGTGGTACCTCAACGACCCGCATGCTCGCTTCGAAGCGAGCGAACTGTCTCTCAGGCGGGCCCTGGTGCTCAGCAATGCAGCCTCGCTCAGCACGCTGGCGGATACGCTGGTGGACACCATGCTGCCCGCCGATCCGCAACTGCGTGAGGCCTATCCCAGCAGCTTTCTGTGGCTCGCGGTCGGCGTGGGCCGCCCCGGTTGTGCAGCCTATGTCGATGTGCGCCCGCTTGGCGATGCGGCATGGGCGCATCTGACGCAGTGGTTGCAGCAAGCGCTGCCCGATCCCACGCCGGCCTTGCGCACCCTGGACATCCTGCACCCGCACATCACGCTTTCGAGCGTGGGCTTTGAAGGCGATTCGCCTGAACGCGGGCGCGTGAAGGTCTATTGGCGTCTGCGCCAGGCGGTATCGCTCAGCGCGCTCGGCGTCGGCTTGTTCAACGACCCGCTGCTGGCCGCCTTCATTGCCAGCACCGTGGGGCAGCGTGAAATGCCCTTGTCCGGCATCGTGATGAGCGCCGGTTTCGATCTCGCCAGCGGCGAACTCGAGGACGTCAAGATCGACCTTTGCGCCCATTGCATCCCGTTGACGCCGGCCGAATGGGTGATGCAGCTGCGCACCTTGAGCCAGGCCCTCGGCGTATCTCGAGCGACCTACGAGCCCGACCTGCTCGCACGCGGCTGCGAGGTGGCCTTCGTCGGCATGGGAATCACGAAGCGCGGCGAGCCGCGGATGAACGTCTATCTGAAGCCCTCGGGCCTGGAAGCCGGCGCCTTGAGCGAGCGCCTCCTGCGCGAGCGGATCGCACGCGCAGCCGCTTACCTCTGTGACTTGCAGCAAGCAGACGGCGCGTTCGCCGACTATCGCCTGCCGGTCGGACAGGCCACCCATTGGGTCACGGCATTCACCGGACTGGCCCTGGCCGAAGCAGGGAAAGCGGCCGACCTGCCCTGGGCAACCGCTGCGGCACAAGCCGCAGCGCAGTCGCTGCTCGAAGCGCGCGACTACCCCGCCGGCTGGGGCTACAACGAAACCACCGGCACCGATTCCGACAGCACCGGGTTTGCAATTCGCCTGCTGCGAGCGACCGGCCATCTCGTCACAGAAGCGGACAAGGACAGCCTGCTGCAACGCTGGCACCCCGACGGCGGCTTCGCCACGTACGACGGCCCCGGCGCCTGGGGACACACCCACCCCTGCGTCACGGCCGCCGCCTATCAGGCGCTGGATGCCGCAGACCGGCAACGCCTCCTGCCCGCGCTGCGCAGTTGCCTGGCACGCACGGCCAATGCAGACGGCACCTGGCCGTCGTACTGGTGGCGCACGCACCACTACAGCACGTGGCATCACCTCGTCCTGTTGCGCAGGCTCGGCTTGAACGACGAGTACATCCCTCTTGGCGACGGCGCCGAGACGGCCGGCAGTGACGACGACGCCTTGCCTCACGCGTTCGAACTCGCGTATGCCGCCGGGATTGCCGCCTTCCGTGCGCCCGGCTCGGCCCGCGCGCAGCGCCTGCTGCGCGACTTGCTCGCCGCTCAACGCGTGGACGGCGGATTCAGCGGCAGCCACAGTCTGCGCGTGACCGAGCCGTCTTGCGAGAAGCCGTGGATCCAGCCAACCGGATCGCTGTACCAGGACCGTGCGGGCTCCATCACCACCGCCAGCGCGCTCTTCGTTCTCTCGGAGATTCTTCGTGCCTGAACCCTTCTCCCCTCTGCCAGCCACGCTCTACTTCAAGCGCCAATGCATGCCATGCCGTCGCTTGGCGAGGCTGGTTGCCGCGTTGTCGCTCGGTACCGTCGCACGCGTGCCCATGGATGCTCCCGAAGCCCAGGCGTTCTATCTTCAGCACCCGGCGCTGGAGGGCATGCCGGTGCTGCTGGACGGCGCCCGCGTCGCGGCTGGCGCCAAGATCTTCGCCGCCCTGCCGGCCACCGTGCTGCGCCATGGGCTGAGGCGGGTGCTCGCGCGAGGCATGCCGCGCCGTCACGGCGCATCCATGGATCCGCGCCACTGAGCCCATGCGTGCAAGCCTGCCGGCACGCAGTTTGGCCACCTTGCACGACCGCGAGGCACAGGCCCGGTTCGCGTGCGACGGCTACGTGGTCGTCGATCTGCTGCCGCCGGCCGATCTGCAATCGCTGCTGGACATCTTCAGCACGTGCGCCAATGCGCACCCCGGTGCGTTCATCAGCAGCCTGCTCATCGCCGACACCCGTGTCCGCGCTTCGGTGCACGGCGCCGTGGCGCGTTGCCTCGCCCCGCTGGCGGCGTCCCTGCTGGCGGACTACCGCAGCATCTTCTGCGGCTTCGCCGTCAAGGCACCGAGCGAAGCCGGCGGCGACATGCCGCTGCACCAGGACATCAGCTTCTCACGGCCTGAAGGACGCCCCGGCGTGAGCCTCTGGGCGGCGTTGTGCGACGTGGACGCCCGCAACGGCGGCCTGCAAGTCGTGCCCGGCAGTCACCGCATGAATGCCATGGCACGCGCCCCCGGCTCGCCGAGCGCAGCCGAGCCCATCGAGGCCTTCGCGGCGGCCGGCGGCCTGCGCCAGCTGAGTCTGCGCGCAGGACAAGCGGTGGTGATGAACCAGGGCGTGCTGCACGCATCGCCTGGCAATCGCTCAAACGCGATTCGCGTGGCGGCCACGGCCGTGGCCATCCCTGCCGAAGAGCCGCTGCGGTACTACCACCGCATCGACGCCTCGCCGCAGCCGATGCTCGAAGCCTATGCCGTGGCCGACACGTTCTACACCACGCACCACCTGGGCTGCCGACCGGCCAACGGCACCCGCCTCGGCACGTCGCCCGAACGCATCGAACCCATCACGCCAGGCGCGCTGGCCGCGCTGTCTCGCACCCTGGACGAACACCAACGAGAGGAACGCTAATGTCGAGCACCAACACGACCGAGACGCAAAGCCCCAGCGCACAGGCACAGATCCCCGCGGAGCGCATCTTCCAGATCGACCCGAACGGGCTTGGCGGCATCGCGCAGAGCGTCAACCTGTTCCGCGGCGACGTGAGCGTTCCGGTAAATGTGGTCTCGCTGACCAGCCGCAGCGGTGTCGACGCAAGCCTCACGCTCACCTACAGCAGCAACATCGGCGAACAGGTGGACACCTGGAACCTGGAAGCGCCGACCGGCCCGGTCGGCCTGGGCTGGGCCATGGGGTACGAGTTCATCGCCCGAGACAGCGCGCTCACCGCCGAGCCCATCGAAGGCACCTGCTACCTCGTGGCCGGCGGTTCCTCGAACCGCCTCTTCCGCACGGCAGTCACCGCCGATTACTGGGAGTACGAAGCCGAGAGCTACCTGTTCTGGCGCATCCGCTACTTCCCGGCACGCGAAGAATGGGAGTTGGTGGAAGAGGACGGCACCCGCCGCCTCTACGGCGGGTTGAGCCAGAACATCGAAGAGGGCGCCGTGCAGTACGGCATCAAGTGGGCGGGTCCGGACGGCAACTGGACGGACGCCACCGTCATCACCTCCGGGCAGGCGCAGTTTGCGAACGCATGGAACCTCGCGACCATCGACCCCCCCTGGGGCGATGGCGTGCGCATGGAGTACGAGAACACCGTGGCGGCCATCGGCGATGGCGCGGGGCTCGGCTACACCGTGTCATCGCGTGTCAAGCGGGTGATCGTGCCGATGATCCGCACACTCACGTTCAACTACCAGCCCAAGCTGTACGACGGTAACGCGCGCGAGTACCAGCCACCGCATGTCGATCCGAACAGCCCTTCACTGCACGCGTTTCAAGATCGTTATGAATCTCTCTTTCTGAATGACGTGGAAGTGCGCAATGCCGATGACGCCGCATCGGCGCCAGGCGCTCTGATCCAGCGCGTGGGGTTCGAGTACGCGTTGGTGAACATGTCCGCGGCGAACCAGGGAGACCCCGACTACGTCAAGCGCTACTTGACGGCCGTCACCTACACGACGCCGGATGGCCTGTCGATGCCCGACATGCGCTTCACCTACTTCAACGACCCGTCTCGCCAACTCGGCGAAGCATTCAACCGCGGTGCGCTTCAGAGCATCCTGTACCCGCAAGGCGGGCGCATCGTGTACGACTACAGCCGCACCCCCCTGCCCGGCACGGAGCGCGCCTTGCCGGTCGCTGCGCAGGGCACGCCACGCGTCTGGTTCGGGCCCGACTACACCGTGCTCGCCACGTACCAGGGGCAACAGAGCGGGCTGAACATTCGCATCTTCTCGTGGAACGGCGTGTGGGTGGAAGCACCGATGTCGTACACGCTGTCGCAAGACATCGACCTGGACACGCTGGAGGTGTCGCCCCAGCCGGAGTTCTTTGCCCTGGCCTGCCAGACCTCGCAGGCGCGTCCCGGCCTGCAGGTGCTGCTGTTCCACAAGGAAAAGGGCCGCTATGGGCAATGGGTCTTCGAGCAGAATTTCAGCACCCTGCCGATCCAGAACGGCAAACAGGGATTGCTCGCCACCGGCACCGATTTCGCCCTCGCGCTCGCCTCGGGCGCCAACCTGATGGCGAAGGTGTGGGACGACCGCACCGGCGCCTGGGTCAATGCCAGCGGCGCATTCAACGTCGCCGCCAACCGAGACTATGCGCTGGCGGCCAGCGCCGACTATGTGGCGCTGGCGACGGTGGACACCGCCGGCCAGCGCGCCAGCCTGCAGATGTGGTACCGCGACCGCGAAGGCACCTCGTTCAAGGCAGCCAAGCTCGACAACAGCAACCTGACGCAAGTCGACTGGCAGCCCGACAGCTCACCGCAGACCTTCTGGAGCCTGGGCGGCTCGTTCGCGTCGATGACCTACCTCAATGGCGGAGACGACCGCACCATCCACTACACCCTGAAGGTGCTGCAATGGGATGACGCGTTCGACGTGAAGACCGTTCTCGACAAAGCCTTCACCATCGACGCCGACACCCAACTGCCCTATGCGCAATGCATCGTCAGCGGCAGCGTGCTCGGCAACGCGACCAACCTGTTCCGCTTCGACGGCCAGGCCTGGCAAGCCAGCACCCTGCCTGCGCTCGGCAACGGGAACGAGCCGCCGCGCTTCGTCTACGGCAACGACCTGGCCATCGTGTCGGGCCAGTCGGTGGCCGCATTCTCCGCCTTCAACCCGTACCAGCCGAAGTGGAATGGCTCGGTCAACATCCCGACCTCGCAACTGGGCATCGCGCCCACCTCGAACGGCAACTACGTCTCGGTGGACCGGCAGGTGTACCACCGCGACACCGCCAACGTGCTGCAACCGATCTACCTGCTGGATTCGAACCTCAACCCGGCCAGCCTGGTCAACCGCGCACCGTACTTCATCGCCTACGAAGACCAGAGCGGCAACACCCATGTGCTGCCTCTGGCGAACGGGCAGGTGCTGGCGTCTGAGGAGATCGTGCTCAAGAACGAGCGCATCCACGTGCCCGGCGACGGCGCAGGCCGCTCGCTTGTCGGCCCGTGTTCGCTGATGACCTACCAGGGCACCTTCGACAAGCCCACGGCGATGAAGCTCTACAAGTTCGTCAAGCGCGCCATCGAGGGCCAGCTGGCCACCTATCCGCTCCAGGCACTTCGCATCGACGACGGCTACGCCGACAACTGGGGCGGCGTGTGGGCCGGCGCCAGCAAATGCTCGCGCTTCTACTACGACTGCGACAACGTCACCGTGTCGCCGGACGGCAACGTGACCGAGTTCGCTGCCGCCACCACGGTGTATGGCGCGGGCGCGGACGGCGAGCCCGTCAACTACCCGCCGCCCACCGACACCGTGTACGGGCGCTCCGAATACCGCTATCACAACAACCGCTCGCCGCGCACGATGGGGCTCGTACCCAGCGAAGCCATGCTCACCGATACGGCGATCTACTATTACAGCTACCTCAACGGCATGCTGTTCGACGAGACGGACTACGACGCCGCCGGCACGCCGGTCGAACGCACGCACAACGTCTACGAGGTGCGCACCGAACGCGCGCCGCTGGATGACGCATCGAAGCGCCTCCCGCTCATCGGCGGCGTGGTGCGCCGCATTTGCAGCGAGATCAGCCAGTACGAACAAGCGATCGACGTGCCGGCGCCAGGCCTCCTCGGCGCTGCGGCCAGCGGCACGCGGGTTGCCACGCCGGCCACGCTCACACAGGCCCTCGCGGCGCGCAGCATCCATGTCCACGCGACGGCATTGATGGTCGCCGACCGCACGGGCGCCCATTGGCGGCTGTACCCGAATCCGCGCGACGCCCGCTTCCTTCCGGTCTCCGCGCGAAGCGGCCAGTTGATCGCCTCGGTGCCGGTCACTCGCCGCGTCTACTCCGAGTTCTCGTGGCAGACCGGCTTGCTGACGGCCGACAGCACCGACAACTTCAACAGCCACGGCAAGCACGAAACCTTGCGCCGCGAGGTCCATTACGCCTGGCAGGTGCCGGCGTACGCGGAGTTGAAAGACCTGCACATGTGGTCCCCCGTGGCCGCGTCCATCAAGTTCTGGCAGGAAGAGGGCATGCCCGCGCCCGGGCAAGTGCAGACGATCTCGGTCAGCACGCTCGCGCGTTGGACAGATGGCGGAGCCGGCAGCCGTGCGCGGTGGGCGCCCCGGCGAAACTTCGTGGCCGCCAGCGCCGACGCCTGCGATACATCGAAACCCCTGTCGGTGCGCTTCGATGCGTGGGACAACGGCTCGCTGCCCCCGGAGGATCTCTGGCGCCTGAGCGGGGAGATCCTGCGCCGAGATGCCGGCGGCAGCGTGATCGAGGCGACCGACGCCTTCGGCAAGCCCACCGCCACATTGCTCAACCGGCTGGGCACGGCACGGCTGGCGGAGTTCGCGAACGCCACGCTGGATGAATCCCTCTATGCCGGCTTCGAGCGCTACGAGGATCTCGCGCGCTGGACGGTCAATGGGCAGGCCCTGCCGGCAGCGTGGCTGGTCAGCGGCGATGCGCACACTGGGCAACGCTCGCTGGCGATCCAGGCCGACCGTTCCCAGGCGCTGGCCACGCCGCTCGCGCTCGCCGGGGCCAAGCGCTACATCCTGAGTTGCTGGGTCAAGACGGGCAGCGGCTTCGATGGCGACGCCGGCAAGGCGCAGTGGTCTGTCGTGGGCGCAGGCCAGCCGCTCGCCACCTTCGACGTCGAAGGAACCCGCGGCGAGTGGGCCTACCGGCACTGGGTGATTCAGCTTCACGCCGACAGCGCAGTGACCCTGCAACTGGTCAACGGCAAATCGAACCCGCAAAGCCGCTTGCTGCTGGACGACGTGATGCTGTCGCCACTGGTGGGCAGCGCCGATGCCTCCATCTACGACGAGACCTACGGCGACGCCATCGCCGGCGTGAGTCTGGCCGGCGAAACACAGCGCACCCTCTACGACAGCCGACGGCGTGCCGCGGCGCAGGTGGGCACGGCCGGGCAGACGGTGGGCGCCACCCTCACCGGCCTCGTGCGCGAGAACAACCCCTCGCCCGGCTTCACCTTCGACCCCACGCGGCCCAACTGCGTGACCAGCGTGCAAGCGCCCGGCGGCGGCGCGTTCGCCGACCTGGTGCAGGGCGACGACTGGATATCGCAATGGGACATCGCCAACGCAGCCGCCTGGCAAGTCGTCGACGGCTTGCTGGTGCACAGCGCGGCCACGGCGGACACCGCCACGTTCAAACCGTCTGCGGAGCTAGCCGACTACGGCATCCGCGTGACGGTGCATCTTCCACAAGACGCCCATGGCCAGCCCTTGCGTCCCACCCTGCCGATCGGCCTGGACATCGGAGCCGCCCTCTCGGTGCGGTGGACGCCCGCCGTGGGCTGGCGCCTCACACTGGCGGGTGTCACGCATGATCTCGCGGTGCGCGACTTCGCCCACGACTGGGCGCTCTTCGCGCCCCAAGACCCGGCCAGCGGCGTCACCTCCGTGCACTTCTACGCCGGCGGCCAATTGCTGTTCGCGCAAGTCGGCACCGCACCGGTATCGGGGGCAGCCACGCTTGCGGCCGGCGACAGCGGCATCGGCTTCTCGTCGATCGCGCTGCTGCGCTCGCCGCGGCTCAGCGCCTCGTTCCTGGACGGTTCGGGCAAGGAGCGCCAGCAACAGAGTTTCGCGGGCAGCGGCGCCATCGTCAGCGGCTCGCTGTTCGATCCGATCGGGCGTGCGGCCATCGGCATCAAGCCGGCCTTGGCGGAGAACCGGGGACTGGCTTACGACAGCGACTACGTCCTGAGCTTCGACCCCACCACCGGCGTCATGACCGGCCGCGCCGCCGACGCCTACCCCGATGACGAAGGCTTCCCCTACGTGCGCACCGAGTTCTTCCGCACGGCGCAGTCGCTCGCCGCCAAGCAAGGCGCGCCGGGCAAGACGCTGGCGATTGCCTACGCCGGCAGCGCCGAGGCGCCGCAAGACCTGAATGCCCATGTCCAGCAGTTCGTGTACGGCACCAACGTCCAGGGGCAGTTCGGCGGCGACAACTGGCCCTCGAACGAATACTTCGTCAAGAAGATCATCGACCCGAACGGCGACGCCACCTTCGAACTCACCAGCCAGACCAACGAAACGCTGGCCACCCTGAGCCGCACCGGCCAAGGTGACGAACTGGCCATCACCCAATACTTCTACGACGGCAGCAGCCGCCTCGTGAAGACGATGCCGCCCGCCGGTGTGAACGCGCGGCGCGCAGGCGACCCCGACGCCGACCGCTGGGCCACCACCACGCTGTACAACTTCCTCGGCGAGGGCATCGAGATCCGCGAGCCGAATGTCGAGGTCCAGTACACCGTCTTCGGCCGCGACAGCCAACCCCGTTTCGTGGCCGGGCCGGCGGGCGACGACGGCCTGACTGACGTCTGCTACACGAAGTACGACGAGATCGGGCGCAGCACCGAGATCGGCGTCGTGCGCATGGCCTGGGATCGCGCCGCGCTGCAACGCATTGCGCTGGACGATCCGAGTTGGCCCACGGGTGCACAAGCGCCCCAGGTTGCCCGGGTTCTCGGCTACGACGGCGACGGCACCGACCCGACGCAGATCGGCCAGCTCGTGCGCAGCACCGAGTACGGCGTGGACGGCGGCAAAGTCACGCAGAGCTTCCTGTACGGCCGCACCGGCGTGCTGGTGGGCGTGTCGCAATCGGCCACGGCCTATGACGCCACCGAACGCACGGTCCGCTACAGCTACAACGCGCTGGGCGAACTCACTGCGGTCACGTATCCGTCGGGCTGCGAGATTCCCACCGCGACTTACCGCTACACCGCCCTCGGCCAGGTGTTCCAGGTGGGAACCCCGGAGGATGCCGCGGCCATCGCAAGCTTCAGCTACAACCCCGCCGGGCAGGTGATCCGGTCCACCG
Source organism: uncultured Rhizobacter sp. (assembly GCA_964493285.1). Classification (GTDB taxonomy): domain Bacteria; phylum Pseudomonadota; class Gammaproteobacteria; order Burkholderiales; family Burkholderiaceae_C; genus Rhizobacter. Next base: position 16,700 of record CAZBOF010000036.1, read on the forward strand.
TCCAGCTGTCGCGGGTGAAGCAGCTCATCACGCAGTCCACCTATGGCCCGCCCGGCTGGTTGACGAACGCCACCACGAGCACGCCGGCCGGTGCCGTGCTGAGCGAAAGCCTCAGCTACACCGAAGGCGGCTACCAGGGCGCGGCCTACTACGACGGCAAGATCGCGCGCGTGGACCTCTCCGATGCCGAGGGCGCACAGCGCTTCGAGTACGCGTACGACGAACTCTCCCGCCTCACCCGCGCACAGCGCACCGCGAATGGAGAAAGCGGCGTGGACACCGCCCTCACCTTCGACGTCAACGGCAACCTGCAAACCCTGCAGACTGCGAGCAGCACGGCCACCTACGACTATGCGGCGCACAGCGATCAGGTGTCGGAAGTGAAGGCCGGCGGCGGGGTGGTGGACAGCTATCGCTACAACGACGAAGGCGCGGTGACGTCCGCCCAGCGGCGCGGCCTCACCGACATCGCGTACAACACGGCCACCGGCATGACCGACGCCATCACGCTCGGCAGCGGACACAAGGTCATCTTCGGCTACGACGCGACGAACGCCCGCACGGTGAAGAAGCTCAGCGACGCCGCCGGCCAGGAAATGAGCGCCAAGCAGTACATGCGCGACAGATCGGGCGCGCCCCTGCTGGAAGTCAGCCGAGTGGCCGGCATGGCGGAAAACAAGACGCAGTACCTGTACGGCCCGGGCGGGCTGATCGGCATGCAACGCAACGGCAAGCGCTACGCCGTGGTGCGTGACCACCTCGGTTCCGTGCGAAGCGTCGTCGATGAAACCGGCGCCGTGGTGGCGCGCTACGACTACACCGCCTACGGCATCACCGCCACCCGCGCCGGCTCCACCCAGCCCGACATCCTCTACTACCGCTACACCGGCCAGGAGCTGGACCCCGAGCTTTCGCTCTACAACTACCAGGCGCGCTTCTACGACCCCGAACTCGGCCGCTTCATCGCGGTCGACCCGCAGCGCCAGGGTGCGTCGCCCTACGTCTACGTCCTGAACAATCCCGTCGGGCTGATCGACCCGGACGGCGAGGAGGCGCTGACCGCGTTCCTGATCGCCGTGATCGTGAGCGCGATCATCGGCGCCGTGGTGGGTGCCATCACCTACGCCGTCACGCACCAGGGCAACTTCGAGGTCGGCAAATTCTTCCTCTACACGGTGGTCGGGTTTGCCGCCGGGGCCGCAGGCGGAGCGGCCGCGTTCGCGGGTGGCCTGATGGCCACGGCCGCGCTGGGAGCGATCGGGGTGTCCACGTCCACCTCCATCGGCAGCGGCATCGTGGTCGGCGCGGTGGCGGGGGCGGCCGACGGTGTCGTCGCCGGTTCGCTCAACCAGGTGGGCGTGAACCTCGTCGAAGGACGCCCGGCGGGCGAAGGCGTGGCCCAGGCCGCGTGGATGGGTGCGGCCATCGGCGCTGCGGCCGGCGCGGTGATGGGTGGCGTGACCGGCGCGGTCAACTACCGCACGGCCAACCGCCTCACCAACCCGACAAGGGTGATCTCCAACCGGCCTTCGGGCCAGGCGTATGCCAACCTCAAAGGTGCGACGACACATGGCTATACCCAGATCGGCAATGCCGCCACCGGAACCACACGAAATGATGTGGTTGCCTTGTTCGCCCACGGCAGGCCCAATGCCCAGACGCTGAAGTTCACCGACAACGTCTTCGCCGGCGCCGGGCCGGGCCTTCAAAGACAGAACGTGGGAGACGTCGTCACTGCGCTGCAAGGCGGTGGATTCAACGCACGGGGGATCGACTTGAGCGGCGTGTGCTATCCCGGTAGTTCCGGCGTGGCCAGAACCATGGCGCGAGACCTGGCTGTTCCGGTTCGAGGAGCGACGGGCACAACCTACAACCGCTTTGCTGTCGTTGGTGGCATTCAAACCAACACGCCCTACGTCAGCACCCTCGACAGCCTGCGAGGCGTCGCATTCCGAACCTACTACCCGAGCCAGCTGAGAACCGGCTGGAACCACCTGTTCGGCTATTGACTGGAGATCTTCTGCCACGCAACGCGCAGCCCCTTCGACAAGCGATCCGATGCACGAACCGTCCCTGAATCCGTTCTCTGCGCTAGCGTTGGCGAACCCCTATCCGGTATACCGGCGGCTGCGCGAGCAGTCGCCGGTGCATGCGCTGGCGACGGGGCGCTGGGTCGTGACCCGCCATCACGACGCGAATGCCTTGCTCAACGATCCACGCTGCGCCCATTGGGGACAAGCGCCCCCGGCGGGGCAGGCGCGACCGGCGCAGGAACAGGCGCTGGCCGATGTGATGCAGCTGTTCGCACCCAGCCTCGCGCCGGACTCGGCGCGCCGCAGCATCACGGCCGCGCTCAACGCCTCGGCACTCGAAGACATCGACGTGCGGCTGGGGCGCATGGCCGACCAGGCGCTCGACGCGCAACCGAAGGGGCAGACCTTCGATGCGCTCGCTGCCTACGCCCACCCGATCACGATGCTGGCCGTGGGCGAGATGCTGGCGCTCTCCGCGGCACAGACGCTGGCGCTCGGCGACGCGATCGCGGCGCAGCACGGTTCATTCTTCGATGCGCTGCGCGTGCCCGGACACAACCCACCGCAAGACGGCGCCGCAGCGACGCTGCCCGCGTGCCTGGAGGCACTGATCGACGATGCCGACCCGAGTTCATCAACGTCCGTCATCGCGCGCCTCGCCACGGCGCTGCCCGATGCCGCCTCGCGGCGCGACCGGCTCTTCAATGCCTTGCTGGTGCTGATCTACGCGAGCCATCACAACATGATGAACTTCATCGGGAACGGCCTGCTCGCCCTGGCCACCCAGCCGGTGGCGCTGGCCCAGCTTCGGCGGGAGCCCGCGCTGATGCAGCGCGCGGTGCTGGAACTGCTGCGCCACGACAGCCCGCTGCAATACATCGTTCTCACGGCACGCCATCCCATCGACATGCATGGGCAGACCCTGCGGCCCGGCGATGACATCATGGTGTGCATCGGTTCGGCGAACCGCGATCCGGTGGTGTTCGACGACCCGGATGCGCTGAACTTTCAGCGCACGAACCACCACGCCCTGCTTTCCTTCGGGACCGGCGCATGGCGCTGCATCGGCGCCCGCTTGGCGGTGCGCATCGGCTGCGCCGCGTTCTCGCGCATCGTGCCGCGCGAGTTCGCCGTGAACACGCACCTCGGTCCGCTGCGCTGGACCCACTCCCCCATGGTGCAGCGCGGCCTGGCAGCCCTGCCACTTCTGTTGACCTGAGCCCCATGGACTTTCCCCAGACCGCCGAGTTCGTCGCTCGCTATGACGCCATGATCCTCGGCGAAGGCATGCGACGGTTCTACGGGGGCCGCTACTACAACGTGGGTGACTGGCAGGAAGCCGCAACCCTGGCGCAGGCTTGCGCCGCACTCGTGCGCCGCGTGGCCGCCCCCGCGCAGGCGCCGGGATTCGTGCAGCCCGGCGACGCGGTGCTCGACGTGGGCTGCGGCCTCGGGGCCAGCTCCGCCGAGCTGGCACACCTGTTCCCTCACGCCCGCGTGACCGGCGTGAACCTCTCGCCGGCCCAGGTGTGCAGCGCGCAGGCCGCGTATCCGGCGCTCGGCTTCTGCGCGATGGATGCCACCCGGCTGGCCCTTGCCGGCACCAGCGTGCGCTGCATCGTCTCGGTGGAAGCGGCATTCCATTTCCAGCCGCGCACCGCGTTTTTCAACGAGGCGTTTCGCGTGCTGCAACCGGGCGGGCTGCTGTTGCTGAGCGACATGCTCTTCCACTCGGAACACCACTGTCCGTGGTGGGTGCCGCCGCAGAACGCCCGTGACGGCTGGACGAGCTACCGCACCGCGTGCGAGAGCGCTGGCTTCGAGATCGACACGCTGACGGATGCCACCGCGACCACCTTGCATCCGTTCTGCCAGCACCTCGACGCGGAGCACCCGGGCGCGGGCCTGGGGGAGGCCCTGGCCGCCGAGGTGCGGGCGTATGTCGTGGTGGCGCTGCGCAAGCCGGCGCCGGGCCGCAGGCTCATTTGAAATCGCGGCTGCGGGTGGCGAGCCCGTCGAGCAGTTCGGTGTGGTCGATCACACGCACCGCCACCAGGTGCATCACCGCCTGCGCGCCATCGCCCTGGCGCTGCCATTGCCCGAACACCGTGAGCAGGCTGGCGGCCAACAGCGGCTTGCGCTGCGCATCCACCACGCGCGGCCACACGACCACGTTGACCGCACCGGTTTCGTCTTCCAGTGTGACGAACATCGTGCCCTTGGCCGTGGGCGGGCGCTGCCGGTGCGTGACCAGCCCGCTCGCGCGCGCCAGGCGCCCATGCGGCCAGCCCTTCAGCACGGCGGCCGTCTCCACCTTGAACGTGCGTAACTGATCGCGCAGCAAGGCCACCGGGTGGCGCTTGAGCGTGAGCCCGAGCGCGCGGTAGTCGGCCAGCGTGTCCTGCGCATCGCTGGGAGCGGGCAACGTGGCCTCGGCTTCGCGCATGCGCGTCGCGCGCAGCAAGGCCGGGGGCCGGGTGTCGATGCCGCGCACCGCCCAGGCCGCCTGGTGCCGGTGGCCGCTCAGCGAGCGCAGCGCATCGGCGCCGGCCAAGGCCTGGAGATCGGCCGCCTGCAGCTGTGCGCGGCGGGCCAGGTCTTCGGCATTGGCAAAGCCGCCGTCGTCCCGCGCGGCCACGATGCGCTGGGCCGCCTCGTGCGTCAGGCCGCCGATGCGGTTCAGGCCCAGCCTCACGGGTTGCAGCGGTGCGTGCATGCCCTCGCCGCGAGGCGCGCCCGCAGGCATCTCCAGCGTGCTCTCCCATTCGCTCACCTGGACATCCGCCGCCAGCACCTGCACACCGTGCGCGCGCGCATCGCGCACGAGCTGGGCCGGCGCGTAAAAGCCCATGGGCTGGCTGTTCAACAGACCGGCCAGAAAGGCATCGGGGTGATGGCGCTTGATCCAGCTGCTGTCATAGGCCAGCAGCGCAAAGCCCGCCGCATGGCTCTCCGGAAACCCATACTCGCCGAACCCCTGGATCTGCTTGAAGATGCGGTCGGCGTACTCGCGGTCGTAGCCTTTCTCGACCATGCGGTTCACCAGGCGGTCATGGAATGGCGACAAGCCGCCTTTGCGTTTCCAGGCCGCCATGGCGCGCCTCAACTGGTCAGCCTCGCCGGGGGTGAAGTCGGCCGCGATCATCGCGATCTGCATCACCTGCTCCTGGAAGATCGGCACGCCTCTGGTGCGTTGCAACGCCGGCTTCAGCTCGCCAGGGTAGTCAATTTCTTCATCGGGCAACGTGCGGTTTTTCAGGTACGGATGCACCATGCCGCCCAGGATCGGGCCCGGGCGCACGATCGCCACCTGCACCACGAGGTCGTAGTACGTCTGCGGCTTCAGGCGCGGCAGCATGCTCATCTGCGCGCGGCTCTCGATCTGGAACACGCCCACGGTGTCGGCCTCGCAGATCATGTCGTAAGTGGGCTGGTCTTTGTCGGGCACGTCTTGCAAGCGCAGCGGACGGCCCAGCTTCTGGCTCACGAACGCAAGCGAGCGCTTCAAGGCGCTGAGCATGCCCAACGCCAGGATGTCCACCTTCATCAGACCCAGCGACTCCAGATCGTCTTTCTCCCACTGGATCACGCTGCGATCGACCATGGCCGCGTTCTCCACCGGCACCAGATGCGAGATGTGCTCGCGCGCGATCACAAAGCCACCCGGATGCTGGCTCAGGTGGCGAGGGAAACCCACCAGTTGCTGGGCCAACGCCATCCACTGCTGCACCAGCGGCGAGTCCGGGTCGAAGCCGTTGTCGCGCAAATGGGTGTGCCCGTCACTCAGGCTGTCAAACCACTTGAAGCTCTTGGCAAGCGCCTCGATGCGCTGCATGTCAACACCCAGCGCGCGGCCCACGTCGCGCAGGGCCGAGCGCGGCCGGTAGCAGATCACCACGGCCGCCAAGGCTGCGCGGTGGCGCCCATACTTTTTGTAGATGTACTGGATGACTTCTTCGCGGCGCTGGTGCTCGAAGTCGATGTCGATGTCGGGCGGTTCATGGCGCTCGGCGCTGATGAAGCGTTCGAAGAGCAGCGTCGAGCGCACCGGGTCGATCTCGGTGATGCCCAGGCAATAGCACACCGCCGAGTTCGCCGCACTGCCCCGGCCCTGGCAAAGGATCTTCTTCTCACGCGCCCAATGCACCACGTCGGCCACGGTGAGGAAATAACGTTCGTACTCGAGGCGGCGGATCAGCGCCAGCTCACGTTCGACCTGCTCGCGCACGGCCGCCGGAAACCCATCAGGGTAGCGCTCCAGGCCATGTGTGTAGGTGAGCTTTCTCAGGTAGCTGGTGGGCGTTTCGCCGGGCGGGACGATCTCCTGCGGGTACTCGTAACGCAGTTCGTCGAGCGAGAAGTCGCAACGTGCCGCCAATGCCAGCGTCTGCGCCATCCATCCCGGCTTGTAGAGCTGGGCGAGACGCGCGCGCGACCGCAGATGCGCCTCGGCATTCGGTTCGAGGTGCTCGCCGCATTGCGGCACCGGCACCTTCATCCGCGTGGCCGTCAGCATGTCTTGCAGCGGCTTGCGCGAGCGCAGATGCATCAGCACCCCGCCGGCCGCGACAATGGGCAGACCGGTGCGCTGCGCCACCGCCTGCACCACGCTTTGCAGCGCCTCGTCGTGCGGCCCCTGCCGCAACTCGATCGCCAGGGCCGCGCGGTCCTGCATCCAGGTCTTCAGCCATTCGGCCTGGGCCAGCACGTCGTCGAACGCCTGGCCCGCACGAGGCACCAGCAGGCCCAGGCAGCCCGGCAGCCCGGCCAGCATGGGAGCCGTGCCCACCTTGCCTTCGAGGTCGCTCGGGTGCGCCAGATACTCGCCCTTGTTCACGGGCCGGCGCCGCGCCACCGTGATCCAGTGAGACAGGTTCCCGTAGCCACGCCGCGTCTGCGCCAGCAGCACCAGATGGGCATGCACCGGCCCGCCCGCCGATTCGCGCAGGCGCATCTCGCTGCCCACGATCAGGTGCATGCCGCAGCGCTTGGCCTCGTTGTGCGCACGCACCACCCCGGCCAGCGAGCATTCATCCGTCAACGCCAACGCGTCATAGCCCAACCGGTGCGCGCGGCCGACGAGTTCCTCAGGGTGCGAGGCGCCCTGCAGAAAGCTGAAGTTGCTCAGGCAATGCAACTCGGCATACCCTGGCACCGAAGAATGCGCGCTGGCCGTCATACCCTTCTCGATTCACCCGCCCACAGCCCCTGCCCGCACGAACGCAGGCCGGCGGCGCGACATGGCGCAGAGGGGAGAGCGCCATGCGGTGCATTCGGAGAGCTGCCGGGCCAGCGCAAGGTGCTGAACATAGACAAGGGGTATCCGCTGGGCCCCAGCCGCAGCGCGATACTGGATAAACATACAGCACTTTACGCCACCTCAAAAGCGGGCACAGGCATTGAGGTCTAAAGTCCTGCCGCACCACCATGCCTGCGCCCGTCTCACGCTCAATCGCCCACCTCGACATGGATGCGTTCTATGCATCGGTCGAGTTGCTGCGCTATCCGGAGTTGAAAGGGCGGCCGGTGGTGATCGGCGGAGGGCGAGACCACCATCCTGTGCCGCTGCCCGACGGCACGCACCGCTACGTGCGCCTGCGCGACTACGCGGGGCGCGGCGTCATCACCACCGCCACCTACGAGGCGCGTGCGCTCGGGGCACATTCCGCGATGGGCGTGATGAAGGCCGCGCAGCTCGCCCCGGATGCCATCTTGCTGCCGGTGGATTTCGACGAATACCGCAAGTATTCGAAACTGTTCAAGGCAGCGGTGCGACGCATGGCCCCCGTGGTCGAAGACCGCGGCATCGACGAGATCTACATCGACCTGAGCGACCTGCCCGGCGTGCACGAAGACGGCGGGTTGCGCCTCGGCCAAGCCCTGAAGGCCGCGGTTTTCGACGCCACCGGCCTGACCTGCTCCGTCGGCATCTCGCCGAACAAGCTGCTGTCCAAGCTGTGCTCGGAGCTGGACAAGCCCAACGGGCTCACGCTGCTGCGCACGGATGAAATCCCCGCCCGCATCTGGCCGCTGGCGGCGCGCAAGATCAACGGCATCGGCCCGAAAGCAAGCGAGAAGCTCGCCGGCCTGGGCATTCACACCATCGGCGAGCTGGCAGCGGCCGACCCGGCGTGGCTCACGGCGCAGTTCGGCAAGAGCTACGGCGCCTGGCTGCACAACGCCTCGCATGGGCGCGACGAGCGGCCGGTGGTGACATTCAGCGAGCCCAAGTCCATCAGCCGCGAGACCACGTTCGAGCGCGATCTGCACGCGGTGCGTGACAAGACCTCGCTCTCGGCCATCTTCACCGAGCTGTGCGTCAAGCTGGCCGGCGACCTCGCGCGCAAGGGCTATGCAGCCAAGACGATCGGCATCAAGCTGCGCTTCGATGATTTCCAGATCGCCACACGCGATCTCACACTGCCGGCGCACACGCTGGATGCCCGCACGATCCGGCGCGCCGCAGGAGAATGCCTCAGGCGCGTGGACCTCGCGCGCCGCTTGCGCCTGCTGGGCGTGCGTGCAAGCCACCTGGCGCCGCTGTCCGAGCTGGTGAACCCGCAGGCGGCCGCCGCCACGCCGCCGGCTGCGCGAGAGCCCGCCGCCCTCTACCATGCACCCTTGCCCCTGTTCGATCTCCCGCCCGAGACATCGGGCTGACCGACACCGACCCCACCCACCCCATGCCCGTCATCACTTGCATCGAAGACCTGCGCCAGTTGGCCCAACGGCGCGTACCGCGCATGTTCTACGACTACGCCGATTCAGGCTCGTGGACCGAAGGCACCTACCGCGCCAACGAGAGCGATTTCAACGCGCTCAAGCTGCGCCAACGCGTGGCGGTGGACATGTCCAACCGCACGCTGCGCACCACCCTGGCTGGCCAGTCGGCGGCCATGCCGGTGGCGCTGGCGCCCACCGGGCTCACTGGCATGCAGCATGCCGACGGCGAAATCCTCGCCGCCCGCGCGGCCGAAAAATTCGGCGTGCCGTTCACGCTGTCCACGATGAGCATCTGCTCCATCGAAGACATTGCGGCACACACGCGCGCGCCGTTCTGGTTCCAGCTGTACTGGATGCGCGACCGCGATTTCATGGAGCGGCTCATGGACCGCGCCCGCGCCGCCGGCTGCCCGGTGCTGATGCTCACACTCGACTTGCAGGTGCTCGGCCAGCGCCACAAGGACATCCGCAACGGGCTGACCACGCCACCGAAACCCACGCTGGCCAACCTGCTCAATCTGGCCACCAAGCCGCGCTGGTGCCTCGGCATGGCACGCACGCCCCGCCGCGCATTCGGCAACCTCATCGGCCACGCCAAGGGCGTGAGCGACATGACGTCGCTGGCAGTGTGGACGCGTGAGCAATTCGATCCCCAGCTCGACTGGCAAGACGTCGAATGGATCAAGAAACGCTGGGGCGGCAAGCTGGTGCTCAAAGGCATCATGGATGCCGAAGACGCCCGCCTGGCCGCCGACAGCGGCGCCGACGCACTGATCGTCTCCAACCATGGCGGCCGCCAGCTCGACGGTGCCCCCTCCTCCATCGCGGCGCTGCCGGCCATCGTCGACGCCGTGGGGCCGCGCATCGAGGTCTGGATGGACGGCGGCATCCGCAGCGGCCAAGACGTTCTGAAAGCCGTCGCACTCGGCGCCAAGGGCACGCTGATCGGCCGCGCCTTTCTGTATGGCCTCGGCGCGATGGGCGAAGCCGGCGTCACCCGCGCGCTCGAAGTCATCGCCCATGAGCTGGACGTGACGATGGCGTTCTGCGGGCACACCGACATCCACACCGTCGATCGCCGCATTCTTCTCAATGCCGCGGGCGCCCCGTGGGTGCCTGCCGCCCCGCCCTTCCCGGCATCGCCATGAGCGGGTTCGGCCTCACCGACGCAGCGTGATCCGGCGTGGGCGTGGCGCGGGTCACGCTGGCCGGCTGGAGGCGGTTCAACCAGGCTGGACCTCGTCGGCATCCCGCTCATCGTGAGCCGGCGTGATCGTGCCAGGGCCTCACAACGTGTTCTCCAAGGGCGCGGCCCCCCTGAGAGCGTGCGTGCTCAAGGCGCGACGTCGGTGGTGCCCGGCGCCGATGCAAAGTAGATGCGCATGGCCTCGATGGCATGGCGCACATGGGCCGGTTGCGTGTCGCGCTGCGGCGTGACCGCCCAGACGGGAATGTCCGGCAAACGCCATTCAGGCAGCACATGCACCAGCTGGCCTTCGCGCAACATCGCGTGGACGTCGGCATGCGCCATCATCGCCAGCCCCAGGTCGGCCAGGCACAGTTGTTCCAACCCCAGGTGATTGCTGGTGACGATGCGCGCCTCCAGCTGCAACGCCTCCCGCTCGCCGGCCGCGCCGGTCAACTGAAGGTGGATGCGGCCGCTGTCTGAAGAGCTGGCCAGCCACTGGTGGCCCACCAGCTCGGCGGGACTGGCCGGAACACCCCGGCGCCGCAGATACCCGGGCGATGCGCACAGCACCCAGGGCAGATTGCACAAGCGCCGCGCGGCCGAACGGGAATCCGCCAGCCGCCCCGCACGGAACGCCAAGTCGATGCGCGTGGACACCAAGTCGATCATCGTGTCGTCGACCTCCAGTCTCATCCTGAGCGCCGGGTAGTCGGCCAGCAGCGGAGCCAGGCCCTTCGCCACATGGCGGGCAAAGCCGGTCGGCGATGACATGCGCAACTCGCCACTCGGCGCATCACGCGCGATGGCCAGCTGCTGCTGCGCCTGCTCGGCAGCCGCCACCATGCCGGTGCAATGTTCGGCGAACCGGGCACCCGCATCGGTCAACGTGAGCTTGCGCGTGGACCGATGCAGCAGCGTGACACCGCTGCACCGCTCAAGCGCCCGGATCTGCTGGCTGACGGCCGAAGTACTCATACCCAGTTCGCGCGCGGCGGCCGTCATGGAGCCGCGGCGGGCCACCACCGCGAACACCGCCATCTGCCGATAATCGTCCATTGTGAAGTTTAGCTAAACAATATTGTTCGATTTGACCGACTTTCTCAGAGATTGTGAAGCCTATATCGTTCAATCATCTCAACAACGCTTCACACAACCATGAACATCGCACTCATTGGCGGCACAGGCTTCGTGGGTTCCGCCGTGCTCGCCGAACTGCTTTCGCGCGGGCACCGCGTGACCGCCCTGGCCCGCAACCCATCCAAGTACACGCCGCACGAATCCCTTCAGGTCGTGACCGCCAACGCACTCGACGCCGCCCAGGTGGCCAACGCCGTGAAGGGACAAGACGCCGTGATCGACGCGTACAACCCGGGCTGGCAAGAGCCGAAGCTCTACGACCTGTTTCTCGACGGCACGCGCGCGATCATCGACGGCATGAAGCGCGCCGGGGTGAAACGGCTGCTCGTCGTCGGGGGCGCCGGCAGCCTGTATGTGAAACCAGACGTTCAACTGGTGGACACGCCGGAGTTCCCCCCGGAGTGGAAGCAAGGGGCCCTGGCGGCACGCGATGCGCTGCAACTCATGGCCCGGGAATCGGCGCTCGACTGGACCTTCCTGTCACCCGCGGCCCAACTGGCGCCCGGCCCACGGCGCGGCGCCTTCCGGATCGGAGGCGACAACCTGCTGATGGACGGCGACGCACCGGCCTCGATTTCCGTCGCCGACCTGGCCGTGGCCATCGTCAATGAGATCGAGGAGCCGCAACACATCGGAAAGCGGTTCACGGCAGCCTACTGAGCCCGCTTGTGCTCGCGGCGGGCAGCGGCGGCTGCACCTGATGCAAGTGAAATACCTTGGCACAAACACGGATGCAGCGTGCCGCATACTCGCCGGATGTCTTCCCATGATCATCTGATCTATCTCTACGATCCGCTGTGCGGCTGGTGCTATGGCAGCCTGCCCGCGGTGCACCGGCTGGCCGACACCAACAAGCACATCGTCGAGCCGCTGCCCAGCGGGCTCTTCACCGGAGATCCGCACCGGCGCATGGACGCCGACCTGGCCGAACACGTCAGAAGCGTGGATTCACGCATCGCGGCCATGACCGGCCAGCGCTTCACCGACGTGTACCGGCGCAAGGTGCTCGGCGACCGCCACATGCCTTTCGACTCCCAACCCGCCACCGAAGCGCTGACCGCGGTGTCGCTTTGGAACGTGCGCAAGGAACTCGATGCACTGCACGCCCTGCAACGCGAGCGCTTCGTGGCCGGACGAAACCTCGCAGATGCCGGCGTGATCGCCCGCGCATTGGCCGCTTCGCTCGGCGGCAGCGATGCCGAATGGCGAGCCCGCCTGGCCAACCCGAAGCTGGCCCAGGCCACGCAGGCCCGCATTGCACGCGCGCGCCACATCATGCGCTCCGTCGGCGTGAACGGCGTGCCCACGCTCGTGTGGCCCAGCCGCACCGGCTTGCGCCTGCTGCCGGGGCGCTGGCTGTTCGGCAGCGAGCCGCTGCACAGGCTCCTCGAAACCCTGCACTGAGGCGGCTCGCGGAAGAACCCCGTCAGAGCTGACGCGCCTCGAAGGTGTTGCACTCGCGCATGCTGCCCGTCTGTATGCCCTTCTTGAACCACGACGCACGCTGCGCACTGGTGCCATGGGTGAAGGTTTCGGGTCGCACCGTGCCGCTGCCTTGGCGCTGCAGGTTGTCGTCACCGATCTGGGCGGCGGCGTTCATGGCCTCTTCCACATCGCCTTGCTCGAGGATCTGCCGCGCGTTCTGCGCATGGTGCGCCCATACGCCGGCAAAGCAGTCGGCCTGCAGTTCGAGGCGAACGCTCAAGGCGTTCTGCTGCGCCTCGCTCACGCGCCCGCGGTAGCCGTCGACCTGCGCCGACACGCCGATGAGGTTCTGCACGTGGTGGCCCACCTCATGGGCAATGACGTACGCCTGCGCGAAGTCGCCCGGTGCGCCAAGGCGCGTGCGCAGCGTCTCGTAGAAATCGAGGTCGATGTAAACCTTCTCGTCGGCCGGGCAGTAGAACGGCCCCATCGCCGACTGGCCCATCCCGCACGCCGTGGGTTCGCTGCCGCGGAACAGGCGCAGCTTCGGCTCGCGGTAGGTGCTGCCCATTTTCTGGAACTGCTCGCGCCAGACGTCTTCGGTGTCGGCCAGCACCACCGAGACGAAGGCCGCCATGCGGTCGTCCGCGGGCGGCCGCTGCGCCGGAGATGGCGCGGTCTGCGCCGTGGGCGAGCCACCGCCGAGCAGGCCCAGCACGGTCAGCGGATTGATGCCGAAGATCCAGCCCGCCACGAGGGCCACCACCACGGTGCCCAAGCCGATGCCACGCCCTCCGCCCAGGCGCCCCCCGCCACCGCGCCCGCCACGCGCGTCTTCCACGTTGTCGCTCTGGCGATTGCCTTCCCATTTCATGGCGCGCTCCTCCTCCGGAGATGAAGGCGCCATCGTATCGGGCGGCGCACGACAAAAGGGCGGTCCTTGGACAGCCCGATGCGCGAATGGGGTCAAGCCGCCGCGTCAGTGGCTGGTGCTCGCCGGTCCGGCGTAGTGGGCATAGAGCCGCAACGCCAGCCGCTGCACCGAGGCATCGGCACAGCTGTGGGCGAGTGCAATCCGGTCAAAGGCGTAGGAGCGGTCGAACATCATGCGCGCCACGTTCACCTGGACATCCTGCCCGGCCATCTTGGCCCGAAAGCGGCCCAGCATGGCCAGGTCGTCGCACAGCCGCACGGGGCGGGCGCGCCCGGCGAACGCAGCAGACAACTCGAAGGGTTCGGTCAATGCAAGCATGCAGCGCCCCGCGGAAATGGATCAGTGGCCGCACGATAGCCAGGGGCGGCTGCGCGCGATCGCCCGAAATGCCAGGCGCAACGCCACCAGTTCCGCAGCCGCGGGCCGATCAGGTCTTGGGCAGCGTGACGCCGCGCTGGCCTTGGTACTTGCCGCCGCGATCCTTGTAGCTGGTCTCGCAGACCTCGTCGCTCTCGAAGAAAAGCACCTGCGCGCAGCCTTCGCCCGCATAGATCTTCGCGGGCAAGGGCGTGGTGTTGCTGAACTCCAGCGTCACGAAGCCTTCCCATTCGGGCTCGAACGGGGTGACGTTGACGATGATCCCGCAGCGCGCATAGGTGCTCTTGCCGAGACAGATCGTCAGCACATTGCGCGGAATGCGGAAGTACTCCACCGTGCGCGCCAGCGCAAAGCTGTTGGGCGGGAT
>CAZBOF010000037.1:0-20043 GCA_964493285.1 uncultured Rhizobacter sp.
CTTTCACCAGCACCGGCACGTCATCCAGCCCCGCGAGCTTGGCGGCGCGCATCCGCCGTTCGCCAGCGATGACTTCGTAGCGGTTCTCGCCGACCGGGCGCACCAGGATCGGCTGCATGATGCCCTGCGACTTGATGCTCTCGGCCAGTTCGTACAGCGAGCCTTCGTCCATGCGCGTGCGCGGCTGGTACTTGCCTGCCTGCAGTTGCGCCAGGCGCAGCGTGCGCGGGGCACCATCCGTGGCGGAAGGGGGGGTGTCGTTGACTTTCGGGCCGAGCAGTGCTTCGAGGCCCAGGCCTAAGCCTTTGGGTTTCTTGGTGACCATCCGCGCATTCTGGCCGATTGCACGGCGCCTTCCGCGAGGCGGGTCAGCTGGGCGTTTGCATCAGTGCCGTCAGCAGGGCCCTGCCTTCGGGCCAGTCGCCCGCGCCGCTGTCTGCGCTGAGATGGCCGCGTGGACCGAGAGGTGTGAGGCGGCAGCCCCAATCGGCTGCCATCTTGGCGGCGTGCGCGGGCACGTGGATGGGGTCGTCGTCGCAGATGACCACCATCGCCGCAAAGGGCAGCCGCGACCGTGCGGTGGGGCGCCACGCGGCGAGCTGCGGCGGTACGTTGTCGTGCTCGATGTCCGGCGGGGCGACGAGCAACGCCGCCTTGACGCGCGACGTGTGGGCCGAATGGGCCGCCCAGGCAGCCACCAGCAGGCACCCGAGGCCGTGGGCCACCAGAACCGCGGGCTGGTCGCGTGCCAGCAGCACATCTTCCAGCCGGCTCATCCAGTCGCCGCGCTTGGGCCAGAGCCAGTCGTCTTGGTCGACGCGCGTGTCGCCATGCCGCTGTTCCCAATGGCTCTGCCAATGGGTGGGGCCGGCGCCTTGCCAGCCGGGCAACAGCAGCACCCGCGCGTCGGGCAAATCAGATGGCGCGGGAGGCGTCATGCCGGTGCCTTATCCTCGAGGGTCATGGTTTCTCGGGGCGAGATGAGATGAAGTACCAAGTGTTTGTGGACGGCCAGGAAGGCACGACGGGCTTGCGGATCAATGAGTATCTCGCGGGCCGGCCGGACATCGAGGTGTTGCGCATCGATCCCGAGCGGCGCAAGGACAGTGCCGAGCGCGCCCGGCTGCTGAATGCGGCCGACGTGGCATTTCTCTGCCTGCCGGACGCGGCGGCGCGCGAAGCCGCGGCGTTGGTGATCAATCCGAACACCTGCGTGATCGATGCCAGCACGGCGCATCGCACGGCCTCCGATTGGGTGTTCGGCTTGCCTGAACTGGCCCCGGACCAGCGCGAGAAGATTCGCCGCAGCAAGCGCATTTCCAACCCAGGCTGCCACTCCACGGCGTTCATCTTGTTGGTTCGGCCGCTGGTGGATGCCCGTGTACTGCCGTTCAGGGCGACAGTGAGCGCAAGCTCAATCACCGGTTACTCCGGTGGTGGCAAGAAGATGATCGAACAGTACGAGGCCGGCGGCGACCCGCGATTGAATGCGCCCCGGCCTTATGGCCTGACGCTCGCGCACAAGCATGTGCCGGAGATGATGACCCACACCGGCCTGCACACCAAGCCGATTTTCTTGCCGATCGTTGGCCCATTTTTGAAGGGTTTGAGCGTAAGTGTGCCCTTCCACATGTCTGAACTTGTGGCCAGCGCGAGCCCCGAAAAGGTGCATGAGGCCTTGGCGGCGCGCTATGCCGGGGAGCGTTTCATCCGGGTGATGCCGCTGCGTGATGTGGCGTCCTGCGACGATGGCTTTTTCGATGTGCAGGCCTGCAACGACACCAACCGCGTCGACATCTTCGTGTTCGCCAATGACGAGCAGATCATCGCGATGGCCCGGCTGGACAACCTGGGCAAAGGGGCGAGCGGTGCCGCGGTGCAGTCGATGAACGTCCATCTTGGCGTGGACGAAGGGCTGGGCCTGTAGGCGATCGCTGCCCGCAATCGATACGAATAGTTCGATAGGGAAGACGCGGGCTTGCGCCCCGGCGCGGCCTGCCAGTTGGGCGCGAGAGCCGGCGGCGCCGGATCAGCGGCGCGGTGTTCCCAGCCGCTCGACCATCTCTTGCGCGAACTCGACGAAGGCTTGAGCGCCTTTGGAATTCGGGTCGAACACCACACCCGGCAGGCCGTAGCTGGGCGCTTCGGCCAAGCGCACATTGCGCGGGATGACGGTGTTGAACACCTTGTCGCCGAAGTGGCTCTTGAGCTGCTCGCTGACCTGTTGCTGCAAGGTGATGCGCGGGTCGAACATCACGCGCAGCAGGCCGATGATTTCGAGATCGGGATTCAGGTTGGCGTGCACCTGCTTGATGGTGTTGACCAAGTCGCTGAGCCCTTCGAGCGCGAAGTACTCGCACTGCATCGGCACCACCACGCCGTGGGCGCTGCACAAGCCGTTCAGCGTGAGCAGGCTCAGGCTGGGCGGGCAATCGATGAGGACGAAGTCATAGTCGCCCGCCACGGGCGCAATGGCGTTCTTCAGCCGGCGGTCGCGTTGTTCCAGTTCGACGAGTTCGACTTCGGCACCTGCCAGCTCGCGGTTGGCCCCGAGGACGTCGTAGCCCGCCTTCTCGCTGCGCTGGCGGGCTTCGGCAATGCTGGCCGAGCCGAGCAGCACGTCATAGACGCTCAAGGACAGCTTGCGTTTGTCCACACCCGAGCCCATGGTGGCGTTGCCCTGCGGGTCGAGATCGACCACCAGCACGCGCTGCCCCACTTTGGCCAAGCCGGCCGCGAGGTTGACGGTGGTGGTGGTCTTGCCGACACCGCCTTTCTGGTTGGCAATGCAGAAGATCCGACTCATGGGTGTTCTCGGGTGGGGACGATGGGAGGTGGGGGGAACGGCATCAATGGCTGGCCAGGCGAAGGCCGAAGGCGATGAGGAAGATCCCCGCCAGGCGTTCCAGCGCCCGGGTGACGCGCCTGTGCGCCTTCACTTTCACCGACACCCATCCTGCGAACGCACACAACGCCAGGCAGTAGATGGCTGTGATGGCGGCGATGGTGATGGCCATGGCGGCGAACGTGACCAGCCCGCGGTGCGTGGCCGGATTGATGAACAGCGGAAAGAAGGCCATGTAGAACACGATGGCCTTGGGGTTCAGCAGTGTGATCAAGAAGGCTTGGCGCAGATAGTGGCGTGGTTCGATGCGGATGGGCGATGCCGCGCCCTCCTTCGCCAAAATCAGGCGCAGCCCGATCCACGCCAGATAGGCTGCGCCGACGTATTGAACCCCTTGAAAAACCAGCGGGTGTGCGGCGAGCAGCGCGGCCACACCCGCCACCGCAAGCCACAGGAGCACCTGGTCGCCGAGGATCAGCCCTGCCGTGGCCGCCGCGCTGGCCCGAAACCCGCCTTTGGCGGTGGAGGTCAACAAGGCGAACGTGCCTGGACCCGGGAGTGCCAGGAACACCAGGATGGCCAGTGAAAACGCGCCGAAATCCGAAATGCCCAACATGCTCATCCTGGCTCCGAAGACGGTTGGATCCACACCAAGCATCGCTCGGCATCCAGATCGGGCACGGTCAATTGTTCCACGTGAAACACGGTCCACGCGGGTGGCAGGTCGGCGATCTCCTCCTCCGGTACCCGCCCTTTCATGGCCATGTAGGCGCCGCCGGGGGCGAGCAGGTGGCCAGTCAGGGTCGTGAAATCGGCCAGGGAGGCGAAGGCGCGCGAGGTGATCAGGTCAAACGGCAACGCTTTCAGTGCCTCGACGCGGCTGTGTTCCGCGTGGAGGTTGGAAAGCTTTAGCTCGGCGGCCACCTGCCGGATGAAGCTCACCTTCTTGCCGACAGCGTCGACGCAGGTCACCGAGAGAGAGGGTGCCATCAGCGCGAGCACCGCGCCGGGCAGCCCGCCGCCGCTGCCGACATCGAGGACACGGGCGGCGCGTCCGGCCAGATGCCGTGTCAACGCCGGCAGTACCGCCAGGCTGTCCAGCAGATGGAGTGTCGTGATGTCGTCCGCGTCGCGAACCGCGGTGAGGTTATAGACCTTGTTCCACTTCAGGAGCAGCGCCTGGTAGGCCAGCAGGCTGTTGCGCTGCGTTTCGCTGAGCGCCAGGCCGAGCGCCTGGGCGCCGTGATCAAGGCGTGCGCCCGCGTCAGGCTGCATCGCGCCCAGAGAGCGAGGAGGCGACAAAGCCTTTGAGCCGCGACTTCTTCAGGTG
The DNA here is from genome assembly GCA_964493285.1 of uncultured Rhizobacter sp. Lineage (GTDB taxonomy): Bacteria > Pseudomonadota > Gammaproteobacteria > Burkholderiales > Burkholderiaceae_C > Rhizobacter. Next base: position 4,176 of record CAZBOF010000037.1, read on the forward strand.
AATCAGCAGCAGCGAGATCGCTGCAGGTGTGATACCTGAAATGCGGGACGCCTGGCCGAGCGTTTCCGGCCGATGCCGGGCCAGCGTTTGCTGCGCCTCGAAGCCGAGGGCCGAAACCTGTGAATAGTCCAGATCGGCGGGCAGATGCAGCGATTCGTACTGCACCGAGCGCGAGACTTCTTCGTTCTGCTTGTTGATGTAGCCGGCGTATTTGATGCTCGTCTCAAGCTGGTCGACGATGGCCTGCGCCAGCACGTCTCCCAACTCGGCCCTCAGTGTTTCACGTGAAACACCCGCTTCGGGCTTGGCCACTGCGGCGATGTCTGCCACGGTTTGGAAAGTCACCCCGGGGCGGCGCAGCAGATCGGCCAGGTTGTACTCGTGCTCGAGGGCCTTGCCGAGAAAGCGCTCGGCGTCTGCCGGGGGCAAGGTCTGGGGTGTGACCCAGGTGGATCTCAGCCGCTCGGTTTCTCGCGCCAAGGCGTCCCGCTTGCGATTGAAGGCGTCCCACCGCGCGTCATCGACCAGGCCGATCTCGCGCCCGAGTTCGGTCAGGCGCAAGTCGGCATTGTCTTCCCGCAGCTGGAGGCGGAATTCGGCGCGGCTGGTGAACATGCGGTAGGGCTCGGTGACGCCCTTGGTGATGAGATCGTCGACCAGCACGCCGAGGTACGCCTGGTCGCGGCGCAGGCTCCAGGTTGCTTCGCCCCGAACATGGCGCACGGCATTGATGCCTGCGTGCAACCCCTGGGCCGCGGCTTCTTCGTAGCCGGTGGTGCCGTTGATCTGCCCCGCGAAAAACAAGCCGCCGATGGACTTGGTTTCGAAGCTCGCTTTCAGTGCACGCGGGTCGAAGTAGTCGTACTCGATGGCGTAGCCGGGACGCAGGATGTGCGCCTGCTCCAGGCCGGTCATCGAGCGGACCGCACGCAGCTGCACGTCGAACGGCAGGCTGGTGCTGATGCCGTTGGGATAGAACTCGTGCGTCGTCAGCCCTTCCGGCTCGAGGAAGATCTGGTGAGAGTCCTTGTCGGCGAACCGGTGGATTTTGTCTTCAATGCTCGGGCAGTACCGGGGGCCGACGCCCTCGATCACGCCGGTGAACATCGGGCTGCGGTCGAAGCCGCTGCGAATGATCTCGTGCGTGCGTGCGTTGGTGTGCGTGATCCAGCACGGTACCTGCCGGGGGTGCTGCCCGGCGTCGCCCATGAAACTGAACACCGGCACCGGATCGAGGTCGCCGGGCTGTTCTGCGAGCCGGGCGAAGTCGATGCTTCGGCCGTCGAGGCGAGGCGGGGTCCCGGTTTTCAGCCGGCCTTGCGGCAACTTCAATTCTTTCAGGCGCGCGGACAAGGCCACGGCCGGAGGGTCGCCCGCGCGGCCGCCGGCGTGATTCTCCAGGCCGACGTGGATCTTGCCGTCCAGAAACGTGCCTGCTGTCAGCACGACAGCCTGAGCACAAAAGCGAATACCCACTTCTGTGATGGCGCCTGTAACACGGTCTCCCTGGACCATGAGGTCAGAAACTGCTTGCTGGAACAGCCAGAGGTTGGGCTGGCTTTCGAGGCGCCGCCGGATGGCGGCCTTGTACAGCACCCGATCGGCTTGGGCCCGGGTGGCGCGCACCGCCGGCCCTTTGGAGCCGTTCAAGATGCGGAATTGGATGCCGGCTTGGTCGGTGGCGGCGGCCATCGCGCCGCCCAGGGCATCGACCTCTTTCACGAGATGCCCCTTACCGATGCCGCCAATCGAGGGGTTGCAGCTCATCTGCCCCAGCGTTTCGATGTTGTGCGTGAGCAGCAGCGTGCTCGCGCCCATGCGCGCAGCCGCCAAGGCGGCTTCGGTGCCGGCATGGCCGCCGCCGACGACGATCACGTCGAACTCATGGGGATACAACATGGGGGAAAAGCTCCGGGGGCAGACGCCGCGGCTCTCGCGAGCGGGCAAGGGCTCAATTTTAGGCGGCCGAGGGTGTTGCGGATAGGCCTGGATCGTCACAGGAAACCAGGTACCCCGGTTTCACGCGGCCTGTGCGTCGCCCACCAGCAGGCCACGCCACAGGGGGGCCAGCCGGTACTTTTCCGCCTCGGTCAGTCCGTCGCTTCGCAAGAGGCATTCACGGTGATAGGCGTGCAACCGGTGCCGCAGCTCGCGGTCGCCCAGCACGTGATCGAAGCCGACGTCATCGTCCGCGCTGCGACTCAGCGTGGCCGATCGCAGTTGCAGCACCGACCACGCGTTGCGCAGCCGGGCCAGCCGATCCAGTGCAGCGCCGACCACACCCGTGATCGGGTCGGTGCGGCGTTGTTCCCTCAGCGCGCGTTGCAAGTGCCGTGCTTCGGAGATGTGTTGGTCGATGCTGGCGAGCTGCATGGCCAAGGGCCGGGCGTCTCGGTCGCAGACAGCGGCGCCCTCCTCGCCCGCTTGCCGCGCGGCGTTGTGAAAGAAGGCCGCACAGGTGGGATCGAATTCGCCCGGCACGACACGCAATCCGAACGCTATGCGCTGCAATGACGGGAGGCCGGTGTCCATGGACCCGAGGGCGGCCTCCATCACCGCGAGCACCCGCCCCAGCGTGGAGATGTCGCCCGCCTGGCAGTGCGCGGGGTACCCGGACCCATCGAGACGCTCATGGTGTTCGCCGATCGCCCGAGCCACGGCGGGCGGATGGTCACTCAGGCGCGAAAGCAGTTGTTGCGCTACGCGTGGGTGTGCCGCCAGCCGGCGATACGCGCCCAGGTGGGGTGCTGCGTCGTCATCGCGGTGCCGGGGCTCGGCATAGAGCTTGCCCAGATCGTGGAGCAGCCCGGCGATCATGGCCTGGCGGATGCCCTCGCTGTCTGCCTTCTGGCTGGCCACCATCGCGCCTGCGACAGCCATGCCGGCCACGGCATGTCGATGCGCGGCCGGGCATGTTGCCGCCTGTGTGGCCAGCAGCAGGATGTCGAGCGGCTGCAGCCGCAGCGCACCGATCTGCTCCATCAGTCGATGGGCCCAGGGACGCCAGGCCGGCGCCAGTGCATGGGGGGCGTCGAGGAGTGCCTCCAGGTCGGCTCGCAGTGTCAACGCCGGCCTGTCGCCCTCTGTGCGCAAGCACCGTTCAATGGGCTGGCGCAGGCGCCTGCCTTGCAAGCGCTGCTGGAACGAACCCGCCAGCAACTGCCCGCGCGACCACAGCGTGGTGCCGGTGCTGTCGATGATGTCTTGTGAAGGCACGATCGCAATCACCTGAGCCGCGCGCGCCAATGCGGCAAGCACATGGGGGTTTGGCTCGCAGCCCGAAGAAGAAGGTGAATGCATGAATGCAGAACGGGCGGCTGTGCAGCGGTTGCGAGCTTGCCGCACAGCATGCTGCGTGAAGAACGCGTTGCACCCACTGTGCGAGGAAGAGAAAAAGCAGCCCAGCGCGCCTGTCGATGGCCCTCGAAACTCAGGCGCTGATGCTGGGCATCCAAAGGGGCGCGGCCGACGTGCGGCCGCAGTGCCTTGCTGCAGGGATGAGGGTCCGCCTGCTTGGGGTTGCGCGACCTCGTGGCCCGGATGGCGCACTGAGGGGGTCTGCGGTGGTGCCGCCGTCGTGAGGGACGTCGCCGCAGGCCGGCCAAAGCGGGTATGGGTGAAGTCGCTTTGGCAGCGCTTGTGCTTTGAGTGGGATCTCGCTCAGGCCAATCTGTTGATCGGGCCGGTGGGCGTGGAGCGGGTGCGCTCCACGTACGTTGCGGCCATTTGCCTGGTCGTGTGGTTCACCAGACGTTGCGGGGTGCGCCGCCGCCGATGTGCTTCAGCACGTCGAGGCCGAGGGGGATCACCTTGCTGCTGGAAGTCGACGGCGCATGGCTGGGCGTGGCGGGCGCGGGAACGAGGGTCTTCGTCGTGGCTTGCATGGTCAGCTCCTGTTGAACAGGTGCACAAGAAGCTGTGCACTGAATCCATTGCAGCAGCGGCCCTCTTGCCGGGTAACTGTCAGCTCTTACAGGGAGTGATTGCCCTAGCCATGCAGCGCGAGCGCACGCTATCGGATGAGACCCAGACGCAAGGCCTTGAGCACCGCCTGGTGTTTGTTGACGCAGCCCAGTTTGTGCATGGCGTTGTTCGCATGCAGAACCGCGGTTCTTTCGCTGATGCCCAACACGCCGGCAACCTCCCAGGCGGTCTTTCCTTCCATGGTCCAGCGCAGGGTTTCGAGTTCGCGGGGAGTCAATGATGGCAGCCCGGCTTCCTGACTGGCGGGGAGCAGGATCCGCATGGCGGCTTCTTGCGCGTGCACGGCAAAGAGCTGAAGCGCCGCCACGACGCGCGTGACCTCATCGGGGTCTTCGGGCAGGGCTTGGTCACGATCGACGCCCAGAAGGAAATGGCGTCCATCAGGCATGTGCAATGCGAGGGAGATGCCGCATCGGTAGCCGAATCGGGCTTGATGCTCCCACAGGTCCGGGGTACCGGCGTTCACATAGGTGGATTGGTTCCAGATGATGGGCACGCTCTTGATCTTGCAGTGTTGCATCACCGGATCAAGGCGCGCGAATGCTCGGTCGTGTGCAGCTGCTCGGTATCCCGTTGGGGTGTTGTCTACCGAGATGAACTCTGGCTCCCCGAGGAAGTGGTCAATTATTGATACGGCCGAGAAAGTCTCGAACCCGAGTTCGCGCGTGAATCTCAACAGCTGAGAACGGAACTCGTCTTTGCCCTTCGATTCGAGCACCGACAAGTAACCTGTTTGAAGCATGTTATGCATTGGGTTGCCGACATTCACCTGCCATGCGGCGGATCAACCGAGAACAAGCGCTGGGTTGGGTCTGCGGCGTACGAAACGTACGACCGTCTCAGTTCAGGACTTGACCACATTTTTACAGAACCTTCAAACGCGCATCGTTGCCGCGCGCCTGTGACGCGAGGCGGTGCGAAGCAGTGCGCAGAGATTGTGATCTCGTGCGCAGGCGCGCGCGGCGCGTGCCGACATGAAGGGTCTTACAGCTGTCACAGCTGACAGGTGGCAGCTGTGACAGATGGCGCCCGAGCGCGTTCACCGCACGATGGTGTCCTATGCCCTTGCGCCTTTCATCCTTGCCGATACCGATCCGCGCCATCCCACCCGCATGGACCGTGTGTGCATGGCCATTGGTCACGTGTCCGGTTCATCTCGCGGGCGAGTTGGCCCTGACGCATCTCGGAACGCGGGTACTCGCGTGCGGCTTGGGCGATACGCCGGCCACTGGACACACGGTCTGGGGGGGGGCATCGCTGGAGGGGGACGCCGGGGTGGCATGGGACTGGGTGCAGATTCAGACGGGGGTCGTGGCCATGGCGGATCCGTTCGGTCTCGTGACCAACCTGCAGCTGGTCGGCGAACAGGGCCGTGTGCTGAGCCATGTCGAAGCGGTGATGCGGCTGAACCAGATCGTGCATGCGCTGCCGTGGCAGACCGAGGTGCAGCGTGCACTTGCCAACGCCGAGCACTGAGCACCGGCCAATGCTCAGTGCAAGGCCGCGCGGTTCAATCGCCGCGCCACGAAGCGCACACCCGCTGCGGCGAGCAGCACGCACACGGCAAGCGGGACCAGCACGGACTCGGCGCCCAGCGCATCGCCTTTCAGCACGCGGGTCATGAGCGTGTGCTGCGCGAGTGCCGGCACCCACAGGTGCCAGGGCGCTTCGCCCTCCGGGTTGAACAGCGTGACCAGCGGCAGCAACGACACCGCCAGAACCACCAGGGTGCTGCTGGCTTGCGCTTCCTTGAAGCTCTTGCAGCGGATGGCGACGGCCATCAGGACGGCCGACAAGGCCGCGGCAAATGGCAGCAGCACGGCCAGGAACAGGGCCGCTTCGCGCCAGCCGAACTGGAACATCGCCTGCAAGGTGTCGCTGCGCAGCAGCCATTGCGCCGGCAAGAAGCTCAGGCAGCTCAGCACGGCGATCAGCATGGCGAGGCAGGCGACCGCGGCCCACTTGCCTGCCACGAGTGCGTGGCGTGGCGACGGGTTCATCAGCAACGGTTCGAGCGACGCGCGTTCACGCTCGCCCGCGGTGGTGTCCAGTGCCGCGCTGAGCGCGCCGTAGAGCACCGCCATGATCACGAAGAACGGCAGCATGGCCGTCCATTGCGCGGCGCGTGCCTGGGTGCTGGCCACGTCGAGGTCTTGCACTTGTACCGGCACGAGCAGCTGGGGCGACACGCCGCGCATCAGCAGGTCGAGCTGTGCCCGTTCGCGCGCATAGGCCTGAAGCAGCTGGCGCGCCCGCGCGGCAGCTGCCTGCGAAGGCCGGTTGCCGCTGTCGAACATCACGGTGAGCGATGGTTGCTCGCCCGCTTGCAGTGCCGCTTCGAAGCCGGGTGGCACGACGATCACCGCGATGTGTGGCCGGTCCTTGCGTCGCGGGGCCTCGGGGTCGTCCGGGGCGGCCTGCACGACGATGCTCTGGCGCTGCAGGAAGTTGTTCAGGCCGGGCGCGTGCGCCAAGCCGCTGACCACCACTTCGCGCCGCTCGGCCTGGTCCTCGAACGATGCCAGCAGGCCCGACAGCGCCACCAGCACCGCCGGGCCGAGCAGCACGCCCGACAACAGCACCGTCCACAAGGTGCGCCGGTCGCGCAGCGCGTCGAGCAGTTCTTTGCGAAACACCGCCAGCGCGACGCGCCATGCATTCATGCGTGTACCTCGTCGGGATAGGCGAGCGTGACGAAGGCTTGCTCGAAATCGTGTTGCCCGGTTTGCGCAAGCAGCTCACCGACCGTGCCGGCGGCCACGGTGCGGCCGTGCGCGATCACGGTTACCCGGTCGCACAGGCGTTCGACCTCTTGCATGATGTGCGTGGAGAACACGATGCATTTGCCGCCGCCTTCGGGCGTGCGCAGGAATCGCAGCGTGTCGCGCAGCGCGCGTGTGGCGATGACGTCGAGACCGTTGGTGGGTTCGTCGAGCACGATGTGCGCGGGGTCGTGCACCAGCGCGCGTGCAAGTGCGGTCTTCATGCGCTCGCCCTGGCTGAAGCCGTCGGTGCGGCGCTCCAGCAGGGCCTGCATGTCGAGCGCGCGTGCGAGCACCTCGGCGCGTGCGTGCGCGGCATCGCGCGCCATGCCGTGCAAGGCGCCGAAGTACACGATGTTCTCGCGTGCAGTGAGGCGCGGGTAGAGGCCGCGCGCATCGCTGAGCACCCCCAGCCGTGTCAGGGCTTCACGAGGCCGCGAGGCGACGTCGATGCCGTCGACGCTGAGCCGGCCGGTATCGGGGCGCATCAGCCCGGCCAGCATGCGCAAGGTGGTGGTCTTGCCCGCGCCGTTCGGGCCGAGCAAGCCGGTGATGCAGCCTTGCGGTGCCGTGAAGCTCACCTGCCTCACCGCATGCACGGTGTCGGCGCTGCGGCGCAGCCAACCGGCGCGCTTGTGCGTTTGGAACTGCTTGGACACGCCCTCGACGACGATCATGGCGAGACCCCGCGGGACAGCGGCACGAATGCGAAGGGGCGTGGAATCGCGGTCGCGCAGCCGGCATCGATGTCCAGGGCCTGCGCGCCGGTCTGCGCGGCCACGAAGTGGGTGAGGATGTCGGGCATGCAGCCCTGCCCCATCACGCCGTGGCCGGCATTCGGCACGACCACATGGCGTGCTTGCGCGCCGAGCGCCCGGGCCACGCGCTCGGCGTGCCGGGGCGGTGCCGCGGGGTCGATGCCGCCGCTGAGCAGCAACGTCGGCGCAGAGGCCGGCGTGAGGCGGTAGAACGCCTGCGACACCTCGCCGCGAGGCCAATCGTGGCAGGCGCTCTGATAGAGATCGATGCCACTGCGCCCGAAATCGGCGCCGGGCGCATCGGGACTCGCGGCCAGGCGAGGCATGTCTTCGGCGCAGACCACGGAGAAATGCATGCCCATGGCCAACTCGCCGCCGCGGCGCGCGGTCAATCCGTGGTGCAGCGTGAGCAGCGCCTGCACACGGCCCTGCGTGGCAGCGTGGATGGCCGCGGGCAGCGCCTGGGTGAGAACGGGTGCGTACAGCGCGCCGCGCACCGCGGTCAGTGCCATGTCGCGGGTGAGCAGGAACTGTTCGTCCTCGCCGGTCAGGGGGTGCTGCACCCGCACGCGCTGGGGCAGCCGGGCCAGCCAGGTGCGCCATGCCGTGCCCAATGCCGGGTAGCGCCGCGCGCAGCCGGCATCGTGCGCGCAGTCAGCGAGCATGGCGTCGAACGCGGTCTGGGCGTCGGGGGAGGCGCTGGCGGGCAGCACCATGTCGGGCGGGACGACGCCGTCGAGCACCGCACGGCGCACGGCCTGTGGAAACTGTTGCTGGTAGGAGAGCGCGGCGCGCGTGCCATACGACGCGGCGACGAGGTTGATGCGCGGTGCGCCGATCTGCCGGCGCACGGCCTCCAGATCCTGCATGGCCAGCTCGGTGGTGAAGAAGCGCAGGTCACCGTAAGGCAGGCGCGCGAGGGCCTCGCGGCACTGGCGCAGCAACGCGAGCTGGCGCTGCGGGTCGGCCTGCTCGGCCACCGGCAGGCGCTGTGGGTCATCGCAGACCAGCGGCGCCGAGCGGCCGGTGCCGCGCTGGTCGACGAAGACGATGTCGCGCCGGTTGTTCAGGCGCGCGAACAACGGCATCACCGAAGAGGCGAGGCTGATGGCGCTTTGCCCCGGGCCGCCTGCCAGCAGAAACACCGGGTCGGGCAGCTTGCGTCGCGCCAGCGCGGGCACAACGACGTAATGCACCTCGATCCGTGTGCTGTCGGGCTGCGCGGGATTGAGCGCGCGGGTGACGCTGCCGCACAGCACCTCGTGGGGCAGGCCCGTCACCCGGCAGGGCTCGGCCGCGATCGCGGGGGCGGCCAAGGCCCACCCGATCGCCAGCCATCCCAGACGTGTGGCGAACCGTCGCACGGGTCACTGGCCGAGCAGGCGCTTCAGCTCGCCGCTGGCAATCAGCTTGCCCAAGTCGCTGGCGCCGCCGACGAGCTGGCCCTTGACGAACACCATCGGGAATGTCGGCCAGCCGGTCCACATCTTCAGCGCATTGCGTCGACGCCATTGGCTGAAGTAGCTGCCGTACTCCAGGTACTGGTGGGACGCGCCCGCTTGCCGCAGCATGCGGCGCGCTTTCTTGCAGGCGATGTTCTGCGCCATGCCGACCACCAGCACCGGGTTGGATGCCGCGGCGGCCTGGACGTTGTGCACGATGTCGGCGTGCAGGTTCGCCACCTGATCGCGAATGGCCGGGTGCAGGGAAACTTCGTCCAGGATCTGTCGGGGCATCGGAAGGATCTCCAGCGGCAAAGCACAGAGCTTAGCCGCTGGCGCGGGCGCAGCGGATCGACCGCCCCTTGCTTACTGATGGATGGTAAGCAACCGGCCCCCGCGCTCAGCTCGCCAGCGTGCCGCGCTGGAAGTCGACCATGGCCTGGTGGATCTCCTGGGCGGTGTTCATCACGAACGGGCCGCGCTGCGCAATCGGCTCATGGAGCGGCTGACCCGCGATCAGCAGCACCTTCAGCGGCGCTGCCTGCGCCTCGATGCGCGCGCCGTCGAGGTGCTCGCCGTTGCCGAGGATGGCCATCTGGCCTGCTTCCACGCGCGTGCCGCCGATGTTGGCTTCGCCCTCGTACACGTAGGCGAACGCGTTGTGCGACGCCGGAATGGGCTGCTCGAAGGCCGCACCGGGGGGGAGCGCGATGTCGAGGTACAGCGGTTCGGTGCGCGGCCGGGTCACGGCGCCTTGCGTGCCCTGGCTTTCACCGGCGATCACGCGCACCGAGCCGCCGCCGGGCAGCGCCACCACGGGCACGTCGGCCGGGGGGACGTCGCGATAGGCGGGCGGCTGCATCTTGTCCCGCGCGGCCAGGTTCACCCAGAGCTGGAAGCCGGCCATGCGGCCTTCTTCCTGCTCGGGCATCTCGGAGTGGATGATGCCGCGGCCGGCGGTCATCCACTGCACGCTGCCGGGCTCGAGCAGGCCGACGTTGCCGACGCTGTCGTGGTGACGCATGCGCCCCGCGAGCATGTAGGTGACGGTCTCGAACCCCCGGTGCGGGTGGTTCGGAAAACCGCCGATGTAGTCGCTGGCGGCGTCGCTGCCAAAGGCGTCGAGCATCAGGAACGGGTCGAGGCGGCGCTGGAGCGGCTGCGTCAGCACGCGGGTGAGTTTCACGCCGTCGCCGTCGGACGTGGGCTGGCCACGCACGAGGCGCTCCACGGGGCGCGGGGATGTGACGGAGGCGGAGGATGCAGTGTGTGTCATGGTCCTCACTTTAGGGCGCGGGCCGCGTCTGACAAGCCCATCGTTTTTGCACGTTCAATGCAAACGGCTTGCACACCACGAAGGCGCGCGGGCGCCCAGCCGGGGCCGTTCTCCATCCCCAATGAAAGTTATGTCTGTTAACCTTTCGGGTGATCCACTCGCCGAGGAGGCTGCCGTGCAACGCCGTTCCATTCTGATCGCCGCGGCCGCGGGGGGCATCCTGCCCGCGCGGCCCGCCTTGTCGCAAGGCAACGACATCGTCCTCGGCCACACCGGCATCCTCGGCGGCCCGCTGGGCGTGCCGGTGACCACGATGCTGGCCGGTGCGAACCTCGCCTTCGATGAGGTGAACCGGCAAGGCGGCATCGGCGGGCGGCGCATCCGGGTGAAATCGATCGACGACGAGCTGAAGCCTGACAAGGCCGTGGCCAACTACCGGCAACTGCTCGCCGAAGACAACGTGCTGGCGTTCTTCGGTTGCGTGGGCTCGGGGACCACTGCGGCGGCGGCCGGGGTGCTGAAGACCAGCGGTGCGCCGCTGGTCGGCGGCTTTGCGGTGGCCGATTCGGCCCGCGACAAAGTGCTGGGATCGGCGTACTTCATCCGCGCGACCACCGGGCGCGAAGCGCAGGCGCTGGTGCAGCATCTCACCACCGTCGGCATCACGCGCATTGCGGTCGCGCGCCTCGACAACCCCGGCGGGCTGGAAGCGCTCAAGCTGCTGAGTGACGCGTTGTCGGCGCACACGCTGTCGCCACTGGCGTCAGGGGCCGTGAAGGGCGATGCGAGCAACGCCCCGGATCTGGCCAGGACGCTGGCGGCCGCACAGCCGCAGGCGGTGATCATGTACCTGGGCGGGGCCTTGGGCGGCGAACTCATGAAGGGGATGTGGGCGGTGGGCAGCCACCCGTCGTTCTATGGCATGTCCATCGTGCCGGGCGAGGTGATCGCGCGGGTCATCGGCGAAGGCGCGCGCGGGCTGGCCATCTCACAGATCACGCCCTACCCCTGGAACGAGGTCGATCCCGTGGTGAAGACGTACCGCCAGCTTTGCGCGGCGGGCAAGGTGCCGGTGGGCTACTACAGCTTCGAGGGCTACCTGAGCGCTCTCGTGATGAGCGATGCCTTGCGTCGCGCCGGCCGCAGCGCGACGCGTGCGCAGCTCCATGGCGCGCTGCGCGCGACCCGCTTGCGCCTGGCGGGCATGGGCATCGATTTCACGCACGGGGGGCACACGGGGTCCCGCTTCGTTGAGCTGGTGCAAGTCACCCGTGATGGCCGCTTCGTGCGGTGACGCCGGGGGCCTGCACGGTCGGGGGAAAAGCGGTGTAATGGCCGTCCCCGACACTCCTGCCCCTTCGACACATGAAGCTTTACTACAGCCCGGGCGCCTGTTCGCTCTCGCCCCACATTGCCCTGCACGAGGCCGGCCTGGCTTTCGAGGCGGTGATGGCCAGCACGAAGACCCACAAGCTGGCCGACGGCACCGATTACTACACCATCAATCCGCGCGGCTACGTGCCGCTGCTGGAACTCGACGACGGCCAGCACCTCACCGAAGGCCCGGCGATCGTGCAGTACATCGCCGACCTCGTGCCCGAGCGCAAGCTGGCCCCGCCCCAAGGCACGATGGCGCACTACCGCATGCTGGAATGGCTCACGTTCACCGGCATGGAACTGCACCGCAGCTTCGGTCCGTTGTTCAATCCGGCGTCGACCGACGATGCACGCGCCCAGGCCCGCGCCAAGGTGCTTGATCGCTTGGGCTGGGTCGAGACGCAGTTGGCCGGCAAGAAATATGTGCTGGGCGAAGACTTCAGCGTGGCTGATTGCTATCTGTTCGTGGTCTCCGGGTGGGCTGATCGCACCGGCGTGGACATCAGCGGCATGCCGAACATCCTGGCGTTTCGCGCGCGCATGCTGGCGCGCCCGGCCGTGCAGGCCGCGATGAAGGCCGAAGGCCTGCTGAAGTAAAAAGCGGCGCCCGGCCTGCCGACCATGAACCTGGCTCTGGCCTGGCTGGTGGCCGGGGCGGCGGCAGGCGCGCCGCCAGCCGGACACTACGACGCCCAGCTTTGCGTCAGCGTGTCTGCCGAAGCGCCGCAATGCGGGCCGGCCGCCGTGCGGGTGGCCCCTGATGGCGAGTTGCACGTCCGCGTCCACGGCTTCGCTTACCGCCTGGGGTTTGCCGGCACCGTGATGGTGGGCGTCATCCTGCACGGCAACATGCAGGTGCAGGAATTCCTGTCGAGCTACCGCTGGGCCGGCACCACGCTGCTGTTCGGCGATCGCGCACGCGGGCTGCGGTATGAACTGCAGCTGGGCGCGCCCGCCGGCGGTCCGCTGCGCTGACGGGGCCGAGACACTTGTCCGCCAACGGCCGGGGTCGGCCGGTGGGCGGCTTGGGGTGCATGGCGGCGTTGCACCTCCTTGCGATACCCATCAGGTACCGCTGTGGGGTTTGCGCCGGGCCCTGCGCCCCGAGCCCTGAGCGCCGCGCCCTCCTCTGCCCGCCTATTGGCGGACAAGCGCCTACGACGCCAGCAGGCGCTGGCAGGCGCGCTGGCCATCGGCTTCGGCCCGCGGGGCGCACAGGGCTTCGAGCTGCGCCTGGAGACGTTGCAGCGCGGCCTGGCGTCCGGGCGCCCGCCAGGCTTTCAAGCTGGCGCCCACGCGCTGCAATGAGCGCGCGCTGCGTTCGTGAAAAGCATCCGGCTGCTCGGCCACTTCTTGCAGGATCGCCGACGCCGTGGCTTCGATGCGGGCCACGTCGCGCGGCGTGAGTTCGATCCGTGCGGCGAGGTGGCTGGCACCCCATTGCAGCCGGGTGGCCGGGCCCGTGCTGCGGGCGTGCGCCGCCTCGTACCAGCGCAGGGCTTCGGCGATGTCGCCGCGCTTGCGTGCGTTGGCGGCCAGGCCGCTCATCAGGTAGTGCGGCGCGACGCTGCGGGCCAGATTGGCCTGCAGCAAGGCGTCCGAGGCGTCGCCAGCGCCCGCCAGCGCCAAGAGGTAGGCGGCGGCCGGGATCACTGCCTGGCGTTCGTGCGGGTCGGTGGTTTCGGCGTCGGCTTTCGCCACGTGATCGCGCATGTCGGCGAGCAGCGAAGCGGACACCGTGGACGCGGTGCCGCGCGGCGCGTCGAGCTGGGCCAGTTCGACGCGGGCGGTCAGTGCCGCCAGGCGATCGGCGGCCGACAGCGTGGCGTCGTTGGCCAGGCCCGACAGGCTGGCGTCGTAGGCGTCCAGCAGTGGCTGGCGTTGCGGGGTGCGGGCCCGGCTGAGCGCGCGCACGAGCTGCGCCGCGTTGGCGCTGAGCACATCCATCTGCACGCGAGAGGCTTCGGCATCGCGCAGCACCGAGAGCAGGCGTTCGCGCGCGGCGGCGTCGGTGTGCGGCGGGGTGTCCGCCGCCCACGCCTTCAGGAAGAGCCGCGTTTGCGCATTCACCGCCTCCGGCGGACAGCGCTTGGCCAGCCGCGCCAGCGTGGCAGCCCGCTGCGGCTGCGGCACGAGTTGCTGCTCATCGGTTTCCCAGGCGTAGAAGGCCAGGCGTGTCCAGTCCGACAGGGCCACCGGTTCGCCCGCCAGGGCATCCGCCAGCACGGCCTTGACCGGGCGGTTCGATCCCATGGCGAGTGTGAGCACCTCGAGGTACTGCCTCGGATCCACCTCGCCGGGCAGGCGGGTCAGCTCGCGGCCGGCGGCGTCGAACAGCACCAGGGTCGGGTAGCCGCGTACCTTGAACTGCGCGGCCAGCTTCTGTGCGCCGGGGATGTCGCCGTCGAGGGACAGCGGCACGAAGGCGCGCGAGCGCTCGACCACATCCTGCCGCTGGAACAGCGTGGCCTTCACTTGATTGCAGGCCGGGCACCACTCGGCGCCCCAGAACATGAGCACCGGCTTGCCCTCGCTGCGGGCCAGCTCGAACGCGGCCGCCACGTCGGCCTCGGTGCGCGCGTGGCGCCAGGCGATGCGCGCGGGCTCGCCCGCGGCGGGCGGGGCCTGCGCAGCGGAGGCCGCGGCGGCCGGCCCCGGGGCGGGATCTGCGCTGGGCGCGCAGGCCGCCAGCAGCGACAGCGCGCAGGCGATCGCGAGGGCGTGCGTTGTTCTCATTCTTCTTTCGCTCCCGGGTCGTCTTCGTCGCCCAGCCACGCTTGCGACTCTTCGGCGTGCCATCCTTCCACGGGCGTGGCGCGCGCCAGTGCCATCCACAGCGGCAGCGACATCTGCATGGCCCGCTTCGCCGCCGGGCGCAGCACGTCCAGCTGCGCGCCCTGCGCCACCATCACGCCGAACTCGGGCGGAATGTCTTCGGGCTGCGCGATCCCCGGCGCAAGCACGTACCAGCACTCACTGCTCAGCTGTTGATACGCGGCGCGCTTGGACTCGCGGCGCAAGTCGCCGAGCAGGTCGCTGCGCGTGACCTTGATCTCGTGCACCACCGGGTGCAGGTAGGCCTCGACGGTGGAGTTGCGGATCGAGAACACATCGGGCATGGCCATCGCCCAGGCGTCACCCACCTTGGCGCGCAGGCTCAGGCCGCGCCAAGCGATGCGCCCGGCGCGCGTCATCTCGCGGGCCACCCGCTCGACCAGCGATTCATGGGCATCGCGCCGACGCCGGTTGCGTTGCAGGGTGTCGGCCAGCAGCGCCACGCCGGCGTCGCTCACGCGCAGCGTCTCATGGCCGCTGGCGTGGCGCACGCGTTCCAGCAGGCCGGCAGCCAGCAATTCGACTTCGATCAGGTCTTGGCAGGGCCAGCCCGCCGAGCGCCAGACCTCGCGCAGACGCCGCGCATGGGCCGCGCCGAGGGCGGGCATGGCCATGCCCGACCGCTGGGTGGGAGGACTGTCGCCGGCGCGTTCGCAGGGCGCCGTTGCGACGACGGGTTTCATGCTCGACACGTCACTGGATTCCGCGCTGGGTGAGAGCGCTTGAGTGTAGAGCGGCCCCTTTTCCCATGGATCGCACAGGGCGTGCGAGCGCCGCATCCCCCCTCAGGGCGGGCTCCCATGAGGGATCGCTCCCTACCGCTCGGTTGGGAAGGCATCTACCATGGCGGCGCCATCGTTTCGATGGCTTTCCTTTCCGCGCCATGACGCCGTATCCGAACTTGCTTGCTCCGCTGGACCTGGGTTTCACCACGCTCAAGAACCGTGTGCTGATGGGCAGCATGCACACCGGCCTCGAAGACGGGCGCCGGCGCTTCCCGGCCCTGGCCGCTTTCTTCGCCGAGCGTGCACGCGGCGGCGTCGGCCTCATGGTGACCGGCGGCTTCGCGCCCAACATCGAAGGCTGGGCCAAGCCGTTCGCGGGAACGCTGAGCACCGCCTCCGCCGCCCGGCGGCACCAGCAGGTCACGCGCGCCGTTCACGATGAAGGCGGCCAGATCGCATTGCAGATCCTGCACACCGGGCGCTATGGCTACCAGCCTTTGTGCGTGGCCCCTTCGCGCATCCAGTCGCCGATTTCGCCGTTCGCGCCGCGCGAACTCAGCGCCCGCGGCATCGAGCGGCAGATCGCGGCCTTCGTGCGCTGTGCGCAGCTCGCGCGCGAGGCCGGGTACGACGGCGTCGAGATCATGGGCAGCGAGGGCTACTTCATCAACCAGTTCCTCGTCGCCCACACCAACCATCGCCAGGATGA